>CAYSEO010000046.1:0-18611 GCA_964429885.1 uncultured bacterium | reverse complement strand
TACACCGAGGCTGTGGAGCAGTTCCGCACCTAATCGGATCGGTGGATGGATCGGGATGGATGACAGATAACGTCGCAAGGAGAATGCTCTATGGCCATTGCAGTTGGAATGATCGAGACGTTGGGCTTCCCCGCTGTGGTGGAGGCAGCCGACGCCATGGTTAAGGCTGCCCGAGTCACGCTGGTGGGCTACGAAAAGATCAGTAGCGGTCGGGTTACCGTGATCGTGCGGGGAGATGTCTCCGAGGTGCAGGCTTCCGTGGCTGCCGGTCTGGAGAATGTCAAACGGGTGAATGGGGGACAGATGCTCTCCTGGCATATCATCGCTCGTCCCCACGAGAACCTGGAGTTCGTGCTGCCGATCCGCTACACCGATGACGTGGCCCAATTCCGGGATAGCGTCAATGCCATCCGCCCCTACTCTCGGCCCTGATGCAGCTGGCACAGGTACGCGGCACGGTGGTGAGCACCCAGAAGGAGCCTAGCCTCACGGGGGTGAAGTTCCTGCTCCTACAGTTATTGGATGAGAGGGGTCAGCCCCTACCTGAGTATGAGGTGGCCGCCGATCCGGTGGGAGCCGGTGTCAACGAGTGGGTGCTGTTCAGCCGAGGCAGTGCGGCCCGTCAACCTCAAGGCAATACCACCCGTCCCCTGGATGCTGTTGTGATCGCCATCGTGGATACGGTCTCGGTGGATGGCCGCTCCCTCTATAACAAACGGGATCACGGCTGATCGGATGTATCAGATGATCCCTTTCCTCTGCCTGTCGATATTGGAGATGCTCCTATGGTTGCCCCGAGCGCTGCGGCTCCCCCTACCCCCTGGTCCCGATCCCTGGCGGAGCCAACGATCCATCCCTCCGCCTATATCCATTCCTTCTCCAACCTGATCGGGGATGTTCATATCGGTGCCAATGTCATGGTGTCACCGGGCACCTCGATCCGGGCCGATGAGGGCGCTCCCTTCCATATTGGTGTTGGCACCAATGTTCAGGATGGAGTGGTGATCCATGGCCTGGAGCAGGGACGGGTGCAGGGGGATGACGGCAACACCTACTCGGTCTGGATCGGTCAGAACACCTCGATCACCCACATGTGTCTGATCCATGGTCCCTGCTATGTGGGAGACGACTGCTTCATCGGGTTTCGATCCACCCTCTTCAATGCTCGCGTCAACCCAGGCTGCATCGTCATGATGCATGTGTTGATCCAGGATGTGGAGATCCCGGCGGGTCGCTATGTGCCCTCCGGATCGGTGATCACCAGTCAACAGCAGGCGGATCAGCTCCCCCCGGTGCAACAGATCGATGTCAAATTTGCCCAGCACATGGTGGGGGTGAATAACGCTCTACGGGAGGGTTACCACTGTGCTGAGAACCAGGTGTGCATCACCCCGATCCGCCAACAGGCCCAGACTCGCCAGCCCCAGACCCCACAACCTCAGCCCTCCCATCCTCCCTTGCAGGTCTACGCCCATGACCCCCAGCCCCCGCAGTCATTTAGTCGTGCAGCTAACGGATCTACTATGAGTCCCTCCAACGGTTTCTCCTCCCAGCGTCTTAGCCCCGAAATGCAAGAGCAGATCCGCCATCTGTTGGCGCAGGGGTATCGCATCGGGACCGAACATGCGGATGCCCGTCGCTTCCGAGCCAGCTCCTGGACCAGTGGCGGCGCTATCGACAGCACCCAACCCGCCGATGTGATCCGGTCTCTAGAGCAGATGTTGGCCCAACATGGGGGCGAGTACGTCAAGGTGATCGGTATCGATCCGAAGGCCAAGCGACGGGTGATGGAGCAGATCGTGCAGTACCCCGGCGACACCCCAGCCCCAGCGGCTTCGTCGAGATCCTACAGTGCCCCTAGCCCCCCCACTTACCAGGCATCTAGCGCCCCTGCCCCCAGTGGCTCCACCAGCGAGTTTCAAGATCAGGTGCGGGGTCTGTTGAGCCAGGGTTACCGCGTGGGCCTGGAGTTCGCCGATAAGCGTCGCTTCCGCACCAGCTCCTGGCAGAGTGGACCCGCGATCACCTCCTCTCGCTTCAATGAGGTGATGTCCACGATCCAGACGGCTTTAGCGGATCATGCTGGTGAGTATGTGCGGTTGCTGGGCATCGATCCCAAACAGAAACGGCGGGTGCTGGAGCAGATCATTCAATATCCCGATGCCATGCCCATGACTCCTGCAGCGACCGGCGGATCCCAGGTGTCGGGACGGTCCTATACGGCGGGATCCAGTGCCAACGCGGGCGGATCGGGTGGCGGTGCGGCGGCGGGTTGGCCAGATCAGGTCCGAGGGCTGTTAAGCCAGGGGTATCGCGTGGGTTTGGAGTTCGCCGATCAGCGTCGCTTCCGCACCAGTTCCTGGCAGAGTGGTCCGGCCATGAGCTCCTCCAGCTTCAATGAGGTGATGTCCACGATCCAGGCCGCCCTCGCAGAGCATGGGGGCGAATATGTGCGGCTCCTGGGCATCGATCCCAAGCAGAAGCGGCGAGTCCTGGAGGAGATCATTCAATACCCGGATGCCCTACCGGGCTCCCCTTCGACAAGCGGCGGAGCTCAGATGTCCGGCCTGTCCTACAGGGCAGGATCCGCCTCCACAGGCTTGGGCTCGACGGAGAGCCAGCGCTCTCCCATGACCTATCCGCCGATGGCCCCTCTGCATCAACAGCCATGGCAGCAGTCCAGCTCCGCCAGCTCCAGCTACGGAGGGAACTCTGGAGGCCGATCCTTGAAGCCCGAGACCCGCCAGCAGGTCCGCAACCTCCTCAACCAGGGCTATCGCATCGGCACCGAGCACGCCGATCACCGCCGGTTCCGCACCAGTTCCTGGCAGAGCTGCAGCCCCATCGAATCCACCCATGAGCCGCAAGTGGTCTCCGCTCTAGAGGCTTGTCTGGAGGAGCACACCGGGGAATATGTGCGACTGTTGGGCATCGATCCCAAGGCCAAGCGGCGGGTGTTGGAGGAGATCATCCAATATCCCAACGACTAGGATCATCGATCGTGTTGGATCCGTCGAGTTCCTGACCTCCCATGTCTATGCACCTGCCTCCCCTGCACCCGATCAGCGATTCCGTCTACTACACCAGTGGGGAGGTGGTGGTGGATCCCAGCGCTGGCATTGCCCCTGGGGTGATGCTCCAGGCGGATCCCGATAGCCGCATCGAGATCGGGGCCGGGGTCTGTATCGGCATGGGGTCGATCCTGCACGCTCACGAGGGCACGCTACGGTTGGAGACGGGGGTCACCCTGGGAACAGGGGTGTTGATCATCGGTCAGGGCACCGTTGGACCCAAGGCCTGTATTGGCTCCTCCACCACGATCATCGATCCCTCTGTTGAGGCCCATCGAGTCATCCCACCCGGATCGTTGATCGGGGATCAGAGTCGGGTGGAGCCCCAGACGGAGCCGGAGCCTATGCCAGAATCGGAGTTGAATCGGTCTGAGCCTACGGATCCTGTGGAGACGGTGGAACAACACACCACCCCAACCCCACCAGCGGTCAAATCCACCCGCATCCCAGGCCAGGATCATCTGAGTCGGCTGTTGTTGAAGATCTATCCCCATCGACAGTCCTTGAATGGCACCCACTCGGATCCCGATGACGACTGATGTGTGTACTTAGGTGATCCTATGGCTGGCAGTTCCCTCGGATTGATCGAAGCCCAGAGCTTTCCGGTGATCGTCAAGGTGGCCGATGGCATGTTGAAGTCCTCTGGGGTCACCCTGATCGGCTTTGAGAAGATCTCCGGGGGCTACTGCTGCGCGGTGGTGCGAGGAGGGATCGCGGATGTGCGGATCGCCATTGAGGCGGGGATCGAGGTGGCTCAGGAGTTTGAACAAGAGGTATCCAGTTTAGTGATCCCACGTACCATGCCCAACCTGGAGGCGGTGTTGCCGATCAGTAGCAGGCTCTCGGAACTGGCAGGTCGTAATGGCTACAGCCGGGTGAGCCGCACGGCGGTGGGGTTGTTGGAGACCCGAGGGTTCCCGGCCATGGTGGGGGCAGCGGACATCATGATGAAGACGGCGGAGGTGGAGTTGGTAGCCTATGAGACCATTGGGGATGGGCTCTGTACGGCAGTGATCCGAGGCACGGTGGCCAATGTGGCGATCGCCATTGATGCGGGCATGTATGAGGCGGAACGGATCGGGGAGCTCCATGCTCTGGCGGTGATCCCCAGACCTCTGGACGATCTGGAGCAGGCCTTGCCCGTGGCCAGCTGTTTCATTGCCGAGGCTGTGGAGTTGCCGGTGGAGATCCCGCAGAAAGAGGCCGAGACCGTCAGACAAACTCAAGAGGATCAGATCCCGGTCTATATCGAGCCGGAGCCGGAGCATACCCAGCGGTAAGGTGACCCGTCAGTAGAGATTCTCCGTAGAGCTGAGTCCCTGTCCCGTTCCCTGGGTCTCGAGGCGTAACAACAGCGCCATGTAGAGGTGTATGGCCCCCTTGTGGCCCGAGGCAAAACCGCATAAGATGTTATACGCTTAACTTCACCCCATAATCCCATGCGCTGGCACGACAAGATCAAGAGGCAATCCAAGAACCGCGAGAACCTGATCCAGATGGCTCCCCTGGGAGACCCCACCCATCAGCCCATCAAGATCCAGCAGGTGCGCAGCCCCATTGGCTATCCCAAGAACCAAAAGGCCACCCTCAAGTGCCTAGGATTAACCAAGATCGGTGCTGTGGTGGAGCGAGTGGACGATCCCACCACCCATGGCATGATCAAGACTGTCCAACATTTGGTTAAGATCCTGGATTAGCCCCTGTCGTTAGCCTCAGGATCCCATGAGCTCTACTTCCGTTCGAGAGGTTCGCCATGTGCAGGATCAGTTGCAGATCCGCGCCGCCCTCACCCATACCTCCGAGGTGATCCCCAGCCAACAAGGGCGTCTGGCTCTGGGAACCTGGCAAGGGATCTATGTGTGGGAACATCGCCAGCAGGGTCAGGTGCGGCAGATCGTCGTCCATCTGTCCGGGTCTTGAGGCTAAGATGCCTCCCTCTTTATCGAATCTTTATGATCGCGCCGCTGCTTTGTGATCTTCGGGTAAGATTGGCACAGTGGGTTCGAGGTATGAGATGACGATTCAAACGATCTTGGAGTCTGCTGAGCAAACTGGCGTCCTGACCCTAGAACAGGCACGAGAGATCAACACCCTCATGGGCCGACAGGGACTTTCTCAACAGGAGCAACAGGCATTGGAGTCCCTGACCCAGGCAATGATCAGTGATCGGATCCATTTGTCTCCCCTTTAATGATCACATATGGCTCGGTTGCTCTTTCTCACCGAACGGTTTCCTCCTGATATCGGTGGGTTGGCCCGTAGCGCGGGTCGGATCACTCAGGTGATCACGCAGCTCGGCATCGAGGTTGATGTAGTGGCCTGGAGTCGGCAGTTGCAGCCAGGTCAGATCCAGGGACCTGAACCGGAGCAGATCCCGAGGGTATATCGGATCGGGTTATACCGACAGTGGGATATGAGCCTGCCGGTAACTTTGAATCTGTTGGATGGGTTACAGGCGCAGTATGGCTATGACGGGATCTGGGGGCATTATCTGTTTCCAGCTGGGTTTATGGCCGCTTGGTTTGGCCAGCTGCGAGGGATCCGGTGTACCGTCAGTGCTCGGGGCAATGATGTCGATCGGGGTCTGTTTCCGCCAGGAGATTTCGCTCGCCTGCAATGGACTTTGCAAGCTGCCGATCGGATCAGTGCGGTTAGTCAGGATCTGATTGATAAGATCCAGGTCCTCTGTCAACGAGAGGATGTGATCTTGCTTCAAAACGCAGTAGACGGAGGGTTGTTTTCCCCTACAGATCCGACTTCAGATCAAGGCACTTCAAGACCAGTGAGTCGGGAGTCGTTGGGAGTCGATCCAGATGAATGGATCCTGGGCTTCTCAGGGGAGTTACGGGAAAAGAAAGGTCAGGCTCATCTGTTAGAGGCTTTACGCTCGGTACGGGCTCACCATCCTGCCTGCCTATTGGTGATCGGGGAGATACGGGGATCTCAGGAGGCAGTATTACAGGTGTTCGCAGCTCACTATCCGGAGGACGCTCAGCGACTGATTGTGACAGGTCATTTACGGGATCCTGAACAGGTGGTTCAACATCTACGATTGTGTGATCTATATCTGCAGCCCTCATTGTGGGAAGGAATGCCCAATGCATTATTGGAGGCGATGGCCACTCAGTTATGTTGTTTGGTCAGTGATGCGGGCGGCATCCCTGAAGTGATCACTCACAGTCAAACCGGGTTCATCCTGCCCCGTAGACAATTGGATCATCTGGGCACTGCGATCATTGAGTGTATGGAATGGGATGTCAGTGTCCGGCAACGGATTGGTCAAGCAGCCCGCCAGCATGTGTTGGAGACCTTCAATGCCGATCGAGAGAAGCAGAGAGTCCAGGATTTACTAGATCTATGGTTAGGGTCAACCCGGATTGATCCCATGGGTAGTGCGGTGTTGCGGTCACAGGATCACGCGAATTGCTCCAATGTCCAAGATCGGTGACAGGTCCAAGTGCCATCCTGATGTCGCTCATAGAGGCAGAGATCCCAACCTACTGAAGCATGAATATCGATGATCTCCTTTGTTAATCGGACCAGAGACCCATGCTGATCTGCTGGAAATTCATAGGCTAAACTTAGGTGCAGCCAATCCTTCAACCGTAGCTGATCCGATCGAGTCGGCGAGTCAACTTGGTGGGCGAAGTTTTGAATCAGTTGTTTGATCCAGTCTGACTCTAAGATCAGCCCATGGAAGTCAGGACGAAACAGGATTTGAGGGATCTGAAAGACCGGCTGGGGTTGTGTGGATCTGAAGTATTGATAACTATTCTCTAAAGCCGCTGCATAGAGGGGAATGGAATGGGTTTGATCATGGAAAAAACCCGTCAGGGTGCAGTGGGGCATATAGCGATGGGCTGGGTTGGGACCGATCTCCTGTTTGGAACGGATCTGGTATGTGGAGAGCTGTTGAGCCAACGGACCCGTAGGACAGGCATAGACAATCAGTTCTCGCCGTGCCTCAGACATCAGCACCAACCCGTCAACCTACGACTCCGGATCATTGTCTTTTGTGAGGAACTCCAGAAAGTCCCGGCGCAGATCTGCGATCTCCTGACGCATCGCCTGCATCTCCTGCTCGAATGCCTCGGTGCGTCGCTCGAACGCCTCGGTGCGTCGCTCAAACGCCTCGGTGCGTCGCTCAAACGCCTCGGTGCGTTGCCCGAAAACTTGCAGGGCCTCCTCAAGGCGAGCATCTCTCTCCTGAAAGATCTGGGCCATCATCCGCTGCCCTTCCCTCAGCTCGGCAATGGCTTCACTGTTCGCCTGTACTGAGCGAGCGATGCTTGTGACTAACTCCCTTAGCTCTCGGCTGGGATCCCCATCGTGATTGCTGTTCTGCTCCCTCATCCTAACCCTCCCCTAGTCTATGGCTATAGTACCGGGAAACGAGAACCGATCGGAACACCTAAGCCGGATCATGCCCCACCGTGGTGATGGCGTCTCTCAAGGATGTCTCCGTCGCTGAGGTTTCCACATCGACCCGCTTGGCCTCAATATCGACGTTGACCTTGGCCTCCGGATCCACATTGTGAATTGCTTTGGTGATGATATCAGCACACTTACCACACTCAATAGAGGGAACGTTGATCTGCATGAGCTTCTCCTGGTTCATTCCTCTCCAGGATAGTTCGATCTGGGTGGGAGATCAATTCACGACTCATTCACAACCGAGCGGGTCTGGTGAGGATCACTAAACCTGGGATCAGTGAGGAATTCTTGATCTGTAAGGCTATTGAGAAATGCCAGTAGATCCTGCCTCTCTTGATCGGTGAGCTCAAATCCACTCACGAAGGTACTCTTGAGGGGATTGGCACTGCCGACACCCGCATGGGGTCCCGTTGAGATCGTGCGTCCTCCTGCTGCATAATGATCGATCACCTCCTCCAAAGTTGCGATGCTACCGTCGTGCATGTAGGGGGCTGTAACGGCGATGTTACGTAGGGTGGGAGCTTTGAATCGGCCCATGTCCTCAGGGTTTTGAGTGATCTCATGCACCCCCGTATTGGGATAGGGATAAGCCCCCTGACCCCCAATATTGTATAAGCCCGTGTTGTGAAAGGCAATCTCTCGAAAGGCGAGCCGCTCGTGCATGATCGAGTCGCTGAAATTCAAGCCTCCGTGACAGTGGAAACATTCCAATCGCTCACTGTGAAAGAGGGCCTCCCCTCGTTTCGCAGACGCTGAGATTGCCTGTTCCTCCCCCTGGTATCGATATCGATCATAAGGCGATCTGAAGGAGATCAGTGTCCGTTGAAAAGCAGCGATCGCTTGTGTCAAGGAACGGATGCTGTAGGGATCTTCAGCCTCAGGAAAGGCAGCAGGGACGATCTCCCGATACCAAGGATCAGCTTTCAACAACTCCAGGATCTGATCCTCTTGCCCAGCCATGCCCATCTCCACTGGGTGTTCCCCAAATAAGGGCACCAAAGCTTGAGTCTCCAATCGTGTCTGTAAGGGATTTCCCCAGGTGAGCACAGGGGCATAGGCTACATTGGTCAAGCTCATGGCACTACGGGGATGCTGTTCTCCCGTCGCCCCCTCCGATCGAGCCCTGCCATCGGTCAATGCCAGGGACTGTTGATGACAGGATCCACAGGATAGATCTCCAGTGATGGAGAGGCGGGGCTCATAAAAAAGATGGCGACCCAACTCCACCTTTAGCACCGACATAGGGTTATCCACAGGCACAACCGGTCTCGGCGCCCAGGCGGGCAGATCCCATTCATAATCTAAGTCCGCATCCCCTGAGGCAGGCACGATCGATCCCAAACAGAAGCAGATCCCCAGGGCGGTAAGGAAACTCAGCCAGCGACGCCAGGTTCTAGACATGGTCAAGGTCAAGATCTCAAATAAGATGAACCGGGTAGATGATCCGTCGTAGCATAGATCCATCTCCCTTATTGCATGAGATCTTGCTTGCCACTGTCAAAAGACACGCTGTCAAACAGCAAGACTGGGCTATTGAAACCCTCAACCTCGATCGATGGCTTATCTCCTGCAGATCCCCAGTGTTATCTTGAAAGGAACTGAAGATCCTCAGAGACACTCTCCAAACCGTCCCGCTCGTAGCCCTTTGATCTGGGTCTGAACCCAAAACAGATCCCCAGCCTCCACTCCCAAATCGATCTCCTGCTCACTCAACCCGATGGAGGCCGATGTGATGAACAACTGATCCAGATCAGTCCCGCCAAAGGTACAGTTTGTAGGCCGTTGCACCGGCATAGGGAGCCGCTCCATCTCTTGACCTGCGGGATCAAATCGGATCAGACACCAGCCATCCCACATCGCCGACCAGATACACCCCTCCTGATCGATCGTCAGTCCATCAGGAACAAAAGAGTTCTGTTGTAGATCGACCTGGATGCGACGATTCTCGATCTGTCCCGTCTGAGGATCATAGTCATAGGCATAGATTCGCTGAGCCGGGGAGTCCGTCAAGTAAAACGTGGTTTGATCGGGGCTCCAGCCCAGACCATTGGCGATCGTCACCCCCTCCTCCATGACAAGTAGGGATCCGTCTGGATCGTAGCGATAGAGCTTGCCCTGACCCGATTGCCGCCCCATGGATCCGAACCAGAAACGCCCCTGGGGATCGCACTTGCCGTCATTAAAGCGATTCTCAGGTCGATCCCGTTCCAGGGTTAGCAAAGGCTCCACCTGGCCCGTCGTCAGATCGAAGCGAATGATCTGATGTCGTTGGGCCAATAATAAATGGTTGGTTCCCAGGGGCACTGCCGCTCCCACCACATCCCCCACCTCAAAGGTCTGGTCCACCTGGGTGAGGGGATCGGTGAGATGGACACAATAATTATAGATATCGACCCAGATCAGCTGTCCTCTGCGATCATCCCACAGCACACCTTCCCCTAAGCGAGCTCGGGCTGTGAGCAGTTTCTTTACAGCATAGGAAGCCATCCGGATCTATCCTTTTATCCCTGGGTCAATTCTGGCCTATGATGATTAGAATACAGCACTGCTAGTGCCGAGGCAGACGGTGAAACTCGACTTAGTGATCTTTGACTTCGATGGCACCCTGATCGATTCCGAACCTGGTATCCGCAAAGCGATCGAGATGACAGTAGCGGCTCTCAACCTTCCCCTGGAGGCCGTTGAACACTGGGTCCAGATGATCGGTATCCCCTTAGAGGTGCAGCTCTCCCACCTGCTTCCTCTAGATCGTCACGGCGAGATTGAGGCGGGTGTCGCCCTTTATCGCCAGTTCTACGATCAGGTGGGACCCCAGCATAGCGATCCGATCCCAGGCATCAAGCCCCTGATCGACTGGTTACATCCCCGTCTGCCCATGGCGATCGCCTCCAGTAAACAGCGCCAGGCCATCACCCGTGTTTTAGATCAATGGCAGTGGCCCGCCCGCTTCCACCCCATCATCTCCCCCACTGAGGTGATCCATCCCAAGCCTCATCCCGAGTCCATTCATAAGGTACTGGAGAGCCATTCTGTCTCACCTGAACAGGTCTTGATGATCGGGGACTCCATCTATGACATCGAGATGGCTCAACGGGCCGGTGTTTTGGCTTGGGGAGTAGCTTGGGGAGTTCATACCGAGGATCGCCTACAGCAGGCTGGAGCTGAGCAGGTCTTCTCTGATCCCCAAGATCTGTTGGTTCGCTTACAAGAGATCTGAGGGCGCTGATGGAATTAGAGGGCTTCAGTCTCTGCCTGGAGATCCCACGGAATGACTATCTCCCTGATCTAGAGTTTAAGGAGCGCCCAATCCAGGATCTGATGAGCCAGCTCCGTCTTGCGACGTTTGGGTAAGGGATGCAGCTCTCCACTGGCTGCGATCAGGGTCACTTGATTCCACTCACTGCCAAATCCAGTCTCAGGTTGATCAATGGCATTAGCCACAATCCCATCCAGACCTTTAGCATGCATCTTCTCCAAAGCCGGAGGGACCGGATCCCCCACTTGAGCCGCGAACCCGATCAATTTCTGAGTAGAGCCCTTGCGTTGGCTGAGATCTTTGAGAATATCTGGGACCCATTCCAACGGCAACTGTAGGGGCAGCTTCGCCTTAGGAAGCTTAGTGGGTTGTGGGGTGCAGGGTCTCACATCCCCCACCGCCGCTACCATGAATAGATATTCCCCCCAATCTATCTGATCCACCAGGGCTTGATGCATCTGTTCCGATCGCTCTATGGGGATCCAGGTCACCTTGGGTAAAGTCGGTATTGGCACAGTTAGGGGACCATGGATCACCGTCACCTCCGCCCCTCGATAGACCGCCGCCGCCGCCAATGCCAATCCCATCCGTCCAGAGGCAGGGTTACTAATAAATCGCACCTGATCGATCGGCTCACGGGTGGCTCCGGTGGAGATCACCACATGTTTGCGGTGCCAGTCTTGCTTGCCCTGGGTCCAGATCAAAGCCAGTAAGGCCTGCTCGATCTGATCGGGTTCTGCCATGCGACCGGGGCCAACCGTATCACAGGCCAACCGCCCTTCCATCGGATCGATAGATCGAAACCGATCGGAGCTCAGCACCTGACGCCAATTGCGCTGAACAGGTTCCGACTGCCACATCTGAGTATTCATAGCTGGGGCCAACAATATGGGGCAGATAGAGGCCAAAACCGTGTTGGTGAGCAGATCATCAGCCAGTCCATAGCTCAGCTTCCCGAGGGTATTTGCCGTCAAAGGAGCGATCACCATCGCCTCCGCCCACTCCCCCACCTCGATATGTAGAGGCCGACCCTGAGTGGGCTGCCAAAAAGTCTGATCCGTATAGGCTGGATGACGGGCCAAAGTGGTGAAGGTCAAGGGTCGGACGAATGCCTCCGCTGCAGCAGTTAAGATCACCCGCACCTGAGCTCCCTGCTTGGCCAGAGAGGAGATCAAGCCGCAGGTCTTGTAGGCGGCGATGCCCCCACAGACTCCCACCACAACCCGTCTCCCCTGCCAAAAGTCATCCCCCATAAATACCCCTCCGAGGGTCTCTCCCCGCTCATCCCCTTCAGTCTATCGACCCTTCGGATTGAATGAGGATCTGATCGTCGATCTTCACATCCGTAGATCAACTTATGGATCCCCCTAATGGGTTTGCCCACAACCGTCAGTCGATGCTGTTTTCCGTGATCGGCTGGCGAAATGTCCGTTCCTCCCCCTCCTTTGCCGCCAAAAAGAGAGAAAAATCCGGGATCAAGATCTTGCATAAACCAGATCATGATCGCTAAACTTAGAGTTGTTCTCTGACGAGTGTTATATAGCAACATGGCGACCACTACAAAAACCAGACCCCTTACCGGTCAAGAGCTGCTCGATAAAGTTGAGCAGATGATGGACGATGACATCAAGGACAAGGCCAGGGCCTGCGGCTATGTCACCACTACCAAGAAGGGCCAGGAACGGGTCAATTTGATGCAGTTCTACAACGCTCTGATCAAGGCAGAAGGGGTCAACCTGGATGCCAGTGACAAGGGCGGATCCCGAGGTCGGACTCCCACCTTTCGGGTCTCTGTACATAAGAATGGCAACCTGCTGATCGGGGCGGCCTACACCAAGGAGATGGGATTAGAGCCTGGGGATGAGTTCGAGATCAAGCTGGGCAACCAGCACATCAAACTGGAGCGGATCGATGACGAGGAGGACGAGGAGTAGGCGCCGCACCCGTTTTTCAAGGGCAGGTTTCAAGGCTTGAGAGTGATTTGAGGAGGTTGTTGATCTCTTCTGCTTTGCTGGACGAGATCCTTTGGAACTCACTGCTCTCTTCAACGCGAAAGGACTGCCAGGATCGGCTCTCTCCATCGGGATCCAGGCAAAACTCCCCAAAATGACCCTGTGGAGTTCTCCGGAATGGATGAAGGGCTTGATCCGTGACAGTCCTGCTGATGTCCTGGTCAGGCAGCGATGTGGGGGGAGAGATCTGGCTTGATCATCTCCTTGAGCGTGAGCTTAGGAATCCTTCGTGACGCCCGCCTCACGGAGTTGCTCACTGACGCGGTTGTTGTTTTCTGCCAGCACCAGCACCATGGCCGCGCAGGCCAACTGTACCCCAGCCCGAAACTCAGCGGACTCCTTGTATTGTTGTAGGGCGGGGCTCTCCCCCTCACGACCACTGAGGATCAGCTGTGCCGCTTTTTGAGCGAAATCGGAAAGTTCCTTCTGCGTTAGACCTAGCTCCACGGATCGGCCTCCAATAGTTTTGTCATGAAAAGGTTGAGCGTACCGGCTGATTCTCCCACTTCCTACATGGATCTGGATCGATCAAGGGCAGCGGAGAATGCGCATCGGCTCCCCGATTCTACCGTGCTTTCTGTAGCTTTCGCGGCCAGCTACTGGGGTCAGTGCCGGTCTGCATGATGGATTGAGGACAGGATCTAGATCTGGGTCCCTTTTCATGGTAAAGAATGCTATGCGGGGCGAGACCAGACCTTGAGATCTGAGACCCAGCCCCTGATCAAGCCCATTACACAAACCCCTAGACCCTCGCTAAGGATACATTGAGCTCATGAGCACACTCATCAAGGCTGGTGACAAGGTTCGGATCCGCTCGATCATGGAGCGTGGCCAATCGGAGACGAATGCCCGTGCAGGTCAGTTGGGCACGGTGTTAACTCGTCGAGTCGTGGATGGCAGTGGCGTTGGCTATGTGGTCGAATTTGAGGATGGTTCCACTCAGTGGTTCTTTGAGAAGGAACTGGAGACCGCGTAGGGGAGCTAACAGGTGTATGGATCAAAGGGGACTGATCGGGTGATAAGATCAGTCCTCTGAGTGGTGGAGACGATCGATGGCAGTAATCCGAGATGGGGTGATTCGACAGATCTTAGGTCGGATTCAGCAGGCTACGGCAGAGGCTGATCCGGTGCCAGAGATCGGTTTGACAGTGGGGAATCTTGATCTGACTCAGTCAGAGTTGGTTGAGGCTATCGATCACCTCATCACAACCGGATTGATCGAGGTGGGATCACAGGCGACTTTGGAGAATGGGGTGCTGCTGAAGCAGGTCAAGTTAACCTCTGCCGGGTCGGAACGTTTAGAGTCGGATCCCCAACGGGATGTTCCGGAGCCCTCCGTCGTCCCCTTCCTGGAGCGGGTTCGTCAACAGGCGGGCTTGGAGGATATCTATGATGCCCGAGATATCACGGAGGTGGTGTTTCGGACGATGCGAGATCTGATGCCCAATCAGGCCTCCGATCGGGTGGCTGAGGAGCTGACGGTACAAGCTCTGCCTACAGAGGATCAGGCTCTAGGTCAACCGGTATCGGTGCTGTGGCGGGATACCAACCCTCTGGTGGCCTTGCTCAGCCGTATTCGTCAGCCCTTGGTGATCAAGCCTGAGACTTTTCTATTTCGGGTGCAGCAGGAGGCGGGTTTGCAGCGGGGCATCCGACCGGAGCAGGTGCTCATGGCGGTGTTCTCTGCCACCAAGATGGAACTGTCCCCGGAGCGGATCCAGGAGATCAGTGCCTGTCTACCGGATGAGATCCGGCAGCTGTGGGAGCAGGCTTAAAGACGAACAGATGTGATCACTGTCGGGTGACGATGTTGGCGGCAGCGGACTCTGAATCCACATTCAGGAATAGGGTGGAGTCCCCCTCAACCCGGATCACTCTGAGGGGATCACTGGCACCCAATCGTTGCTCCAGCAGTTCGTAAAACAACAGATCGGAGAGTTTGGCGTTGATGGCGGCGGCCTCTCCCTTGAGCTCGATGGCGGTCTGATCGGCTTCCGCCAGGATCAGCTTGCGCTCGGTCTCTTTGATCTGGATCTCGGCTCTGACCTCAGCGGTTTGGGCTGTGATCGAGGCCACCTGTTTGCGTTCGATGGAGTCCTTCAGTCCCTGGGGAAAGTTGGGGGTGCCCAAGAACACGCCCTCGATCAGGATCAGGGGTTCCTGGGTTTCCCCATCCAAGGTAGTGGGCATCTCCTCGGCGATCAGCTCCTGGAGCCGATTCTCGATCTCGATCCGTTTCTCCTGCTGATAGAAGTCTTCTGAGTCAAACTCACCGGAGACATCTCGCACCTTGGCTCGCACCACCGGCACCACGACGATCTCGCGATAGTTCTCCCCGATCTCGGCATGGAGATTATCCAGGACCATTTGGTTGGGTCGCATGGCCACATAGACATCGATGGAGAAGGCTTGGCCATCGGAGGAATTGACCTTGATGGCGTTGCTGATTCGGTTGGGAGAATTGCTGTCGGTGAATTCCCAGACTTGGGTCCAAACGGTGTAGGTGATCGGGCGTTCCACCATCGGGGTAATGAAGCTGACTCCGGGGGGACTAACCCGATCGGGCTGTAAGCCAGTAAACGAGTTGAACACTACAGTGGCATGGCCAGGGCGGGTGACATAGAGACCGGGGTGGGTGGAGATGAGGAACAAAGCACCTCCCACCACAGCGATCGGGGCGATGAGCTTAGCGGGATCAAAACGGATCTCCATAAGGGACTCCTTGAGATAGACAGATGAGTGGCGAGTCTGGGCTCTAACGAGTGATCAGAGTATCTAAGGTGGATCCCAGGACCCTGGACTTGACCACATCCAGATACTCCGGGTTCTGTTCCAGGGCATCCGCTTTGGCTCTCAATTGACCGGCCTCTGCTTCCGCATCCGCGATCACCCCACGGGCGTCCTGACGAGCCTGTTCGATCTCAAATTCCTTCTGGGCCAGTTGGTTTTCGGCGATGGTCTTACCCTCAATGGCCTGGACGAAATCGGGATCAAAATCCACATCCCTGAGCAACAGTTCTCGCACAGTGATCCCAAAGGGCTGGGCGTAGCTGGCCACTTTCTCTTGGATCTGTCCCTGCAGGGCGGGGCGTTGCGTGGAGTAGAGGGCTTGAGCGGAGAAACCAGCGGTCTCCAACACGATCACGGAGCGAACGATGGGAGCCAAGCGATCCACATAATCGGGACCGAGGGTTTGATAGACAGTGGCCGGATCGGAGACGTTGAATTGGAGGGTGACCTCAGAACGGATCTCCTGACCATCCTGAGACAGAGAGACCAGTCTAGGACCGTAGGCGTTGGGATCATCATCCTTCCAGGTGAGAGCCTGGGTTTTGATGTCGAAGGGAACGGTGGAGGTGATCACGGGGGCCACAAAGTGAAAGCCCGGCTGTAAGGGTTCCGACTGGATCCCGCCAAACCAGGAGAACACCACCCGATTCTCACCATTCTGTACAAACACAAAGGGCTCACTGACCGCTATGATCATCAGCACGCCCGCCCCCACGATGGCGTGAGGCAACCAATTCGGGGCTCTGTAGACTGTCATAAAACCTCGCTTCTACTGGGGAACACAACCCGTCCCTCCTCCCAGGGCTGCTTCTCTCAAGCCTAGCCCTATCTTCTGGATTTGCATATGTGCGGCCCATGCCAGAGATCACAAACCTCGCTATGATTGGGGCGATCTGATAAGGTACCGCCATGACTGCTGATCCGATGGGCACGCCTGCATCCCGCGCTCAGACCTTAAGAGCGGCCCTAGCCTTCTTCTTGGAGGAGGACAATATGATCGATCGCTTCGAGGCGGAGGGCCTTAAGACCATGATCCTGCAGGATGGCCAGATCACCCTGGAGGAGCAACAGATTTTAGAGGAGGCGATCCAGGGCAACAACTTTGATAGTGAGGCCCTCAAGATTCTGAAGGATCTGTTGGAGCGGCACCAGGATGAGCCCGGCTGATCCTCGACCATAGCTATGAGGAAGGGATGGTCAGCTCCAGCTCCGATACATAGCCTCCTTGTTGCAATTGCTGATACATCTGTTGCAATTGACTGAGGTTGAGGGACTTGGGAGAAACCTGGTAACGACGCTCCGCCCAATCCGCCAGCTGTTGCATACTCAGTCCCTTGGCTCGGGCCAGCTGACGGATCTGTTCCCGCAATTGATCCGCGTTCATCTCTGCTGCTGCCCCCTCCTGAGGATCGAACTGATCCAGGGCCGGTCGCCACGGGGTCGCCTCCGTTTTCAAACTGGTGGGACCAGGGTAAGGGATTTGAGCCGCAGTCCCTTTCGCTGGAGCTTGGGATCCCGATCCTTCCCCGCTCTCCTCCTCGTCTTCCTGTGGGGGTAATCCCAGGCGCTGTCGCAGTTCCACCACAGCCTCCTTGAGATCAGAGGGGAGGATCTCCCGGGAGGAACGAACCCGTTCATTATCCACAAAGATCTGACAGAACATCACCTCCTCACTCTCCCCCGGATCGGGCATTAAGGTGATGGGTAGAAACAGTTTATTGGGTTCCAATCCCAACAGACAGGCCAGGGCCGACTTGGTGAATTCTGATTCCTCCCCAGCCTCCAAGACGTAGCGCCGATCCCCTTGCAGACCGATCCGCAACTTGCCCACAGGCTTACCTCGACGTAGGGCCTTGGTGAGGGAGATCTCCTTGAGGTAGCCACAGATCGCCTTGTGGTGGAGCGCTACAGGTTCCCGATGCTCATCTAGGGTGTACCAAAGCCCCGCAGATCGTTGGCGATTGCAATAGATGAAAAGAGCCCGATCGGGAGGAGAGAAGTGCTCTAGCAGCCCCATCTGCTCCGTTGAGGTTGAGCTTAGGGAGACATCTCTCAGGAGATGCCGCAGTTGATCCACCGACTCATTTAACTGCCGGATCGCCTGCAACTGCTGGGTCATCAGGTCCACAACTCGCTCATCCATAGCCCTACCTCCAAGCAAAACGTCATCTGTTCAAAGGTTAAGAAGTCGGGGAAGTCTTTGCAAGAGGGGATCGTTCAGTATCGGATCCAGGCACTCCAGGCTCCTAACCTATCCGGTGACGACGTCTCCCGATCGCTTGTTGCACGGCGGGGTGCAGCACCCACATTAATTCAACAGATCCCCGGTTTCCTGGAGAGTATGGAGACGACTATAGAGTCCGGGTCGGCTGAGCAGCTGATTGTGGTTACCCACCTCTAGGATGCGACCTTGATCCAGGACCACGATCTGATCGGCGTCGCGGACGGTGCTGAGGCGGTGGGCGATGATCAGGGTGGTGCGGGTGCCTAGGATCTGGTGCATGGCCAGCTGGATGGCTCGCTCTGACTCATAGTCCAGGCTGGAGGTGGCCTCATCGAAAACCAGGATATCGGGATCTCGCACCAGGGCGCGGGCGATGCCCAGACGTTGCCGTTGCCCCCCGGAGAGCCGGATCCCCCGTTCCCCTACTACGGTCTGATAGCCCTTGGGAAAGTGATGGATGAAGTCCTCCACCCGAGCGATCTGACAGGCGGTACGCACTTGATCAAAGCTGGCGTTGGGGGTGCCATAGGTGAGATTGTCTAGGAGAGTACCGTTGAAGACATCCACTTCCTGATGGACGATGGCGAGCCGTTGGCGATAGCGAGTGACATCCAGCTCTTGAATATCCCGACCATCGACACGGATCTGTCCCTGATCAGGTTTGAAGTACCGAAACAGCAGCTTCACCAGGGTAGACTTGCCGGATCCAGAACGACCCACCAGGGCAATGGTCTGACGGGGGGCAATGTGTAGATCGAAATCCGTCAGTACAGGCCGATCGGGCTCATACCCAAAGGTGACATGCTCGAACTCCAGCTGTCCCT
>CAYSEO010000045.1:0-18900 GCA_964429885.1 uncultured bacterium | reverse complement strand
TCTTCTCGAAATGAGATCAGTTTTGCCATCGTGTCCTACCCTCTGTTGGAACACTTGTCCTTCTAGCTATTGCTCACACTCTGGATCCCGTGCCGATCATCTGCAGGACTGACCGGGATCCTTGCACCTATCGAATGATCTGGGCTTTAGCCCTCGACCACTGCCAGGATGTCTCGCTCCGTCACCAGCAGATGCTCCTCACCGGCCAGCTTCAACTCAGTGCCTGCGTACTTGCCATAAAGCACCTTCTGTCCAGCCTGCAGGTCGGGAGCTACACGCACCCCCTTGTCATTGAGGGATCCGGATCCCACCGCCACCACCTCGCCCACCTGGGGCTTCTCCTGGGCTGAATCCGGCAGAAAGATCCCCCCGGCGGTCTTGGGCTCTTGTACCACGATCTTCAACAGGATCCGATCCCCCAGTGGCTTTAGGGTTTTGGTCTCAAGGCTCACACTTGCCATCGGTTAACGTCTCCTCTCCAGAATGGATCAAACCACACAGCAAGACGAGGACGGCGTGAGAATGTCCACTGCTGCGGGTTAGCACTCAATAGTTCCGAGTGCTAATCTACCGCACTGACGGGATCAGGTTCAACCCAGATCGATAGATTCCAGGATCTAAAGACCTTCCCAGGGTGGGGGTCAACAAGGGGAGCTGCCTAGGAGTTGCCGCCGAATAGGACATCGGGGAAGCGTTCCTGGGCCTCGGCGATGGGTCGGTTGCGGCCTTCCCCTTGCCAGTAGTTGATCACCTCTGTGGCCCGGTTGAGCAGATCGATACGCTCTGTCTCACTGATCCAGGTTTTGCCCTCCAGCTCGGTCTTCAGCTGTTCCCAGGCATCATCGCGGGGCCAGAAGAAGTAGTGAGTCAGGGGGCTACGGTTCTTCGCCACCAGCTGATCGACAGCGATGGCCAGGTCTTTATCCAGCCATAGGGCCTTTAGTGCAAATCTTGATTGTATTTCCGTTCCCGTCGTTTCCATGGATGTATCTCGAACAAGCCATCCTCTATTGTAACCCTGCACAGCTCTCCACCGATAGAGTCCTCTGGTATGCTGAGGCTGAGGACGGGACAGAACAATGCAGATCGCGGTGGTGTTCGATTTCGATGGGGTGGTGCGGGATTTGGGGGGATCCTTACGGCGTGCCCTGGGGGATACGGTAGAGAAGTTTACCGGGGATCTCCTCCCTGAGGCAGTACGGCCTACAGTGGAACAGATCGATGCCCTTAAACAGGAGGGGCTTTGGAATAATGATTGGCTGGGATCTCAGGAGTTGATCTACCGAGCGGCAGAGGCACAAGGCAGAGCCCGATCTGAGATCGAGATCTCGTTTGAAACCATTGTGAATTACTTTCAGAGCCGTTATCGAGGTCAAGGAGAGGGACCGGATCAGTGGGATGGCTATATCACCTCTGAGCCCTTACTGATCGATCAGGAGTACCTGAACCGCTTGACCCAAGCCCAGATCCCTTGGGGGTTTTTTAGTGGAGCCCCTCGGGGATCTGTGGATTATGTATTGTTGCGGCGGTTGGGGTTACAGGAGCCCATCACCTTTGTCATGGAGGATGGTCCTGAGAAACCGGATCCAACTGGATTGATGACAGTGGTGAAAGGGTTGGAGTTGCAATGGGGTCGATCGATGGAGTGGATCGCCTACTGTGGGGATACCAATTCCGATATGCGGACAGTGATCCAGGCCCGATCGGCTTACCCCGGTTACCGTTGGTATGGCGTGGGGATCCTGCCCCCCCATCTTTGGGATCGACCGGAGGCCCAAGTTCAGTATCGAGACAGTTTACAGCAGGCAGGGGCGGATATTGTGGTCCAACAGGTTACCGATCTGACCCCAGAGAAAATATTGGGAATCTCGGAGCTGTTAGGGTGATCCAGATCAACGCCTCCTCTATACAGACTGAGGCAAACGCTGTTGATGACCATTCGATCGCCCATTGGTGGAGGCTTGGGGCAAAAGATGATCATCCACAAACATTTGCCGTAGGAACTGAGCTGCCTCTCTCTGGAACCAGCGGGAGGCCAACTCACGCCCCAGGGTCTGGGCCTCCGGTCGGGTGGCCACTTTCACAAAGGCAGGCACCAACTCCATGGGCTGGAAGGAGGGATTTTGAGCTAACAGATCCCAAACCCGCTGCAGATGTTCCATCCCGGAGGATCCGTGTTGAGTACGGCTAAACACCACCTCCACCAAACGCTCCCGCAGGAACTCTCCCCGATCGGAGAAGATGAAATCCAAGGCTTTCTCCAGGGAATCCTTCAGGTTGAAGTCCCGACTATTGCCGGCATTGCGCAGGAGGTTCTCCAAGCGATTCCAGCGGAACTCTCCCTCTCGGAACAGTAGCTCTCGTAGGGTCTTGCGTAGCTCAGTAGACGGATCCGATAGCAACCGACCTGCCACATAGGGATAGGCCACACTCAACACTTTGAAATCAGGATCGAGATTGATCGCGATCCCCTCTAAGGTCACTAGAGAACGAATGATCAGGGCGTAGTAGGCTGGCACCCGGAAGGGATAGTCATACATGACCGCCGACAGCTTATCGGTGATGCTCTTGAAGTTAAGCTCCGCCACACTTGCTCCCAAGGCCTCGGCAAACACCTGAGATAGGGCTGGGACGATCGGGGTGAGGTCCGTGTCTGCCGTCAGGAAGCCCAACTCAATATAGTCGTAGCCCAAGCTCTGAAAATCTCGGTTGACCAGATGGACGATCGCGTTCAGCAATCCATACCGTTGGTGGGGTTCCACCGTGCTCATCATACCGAAGTCGATATAGGCAAGCCGGCCATCATAAGTCGCCAACAGGTTACCAGGGTGAGGATCCGCATGGAAAAAACCATTCTCCAGCAATTGCCGTAGGGAACAATTTACCCCGATCTCGATCAATTTCCGACCATCCAAACCTGCTGCCGCAAGCTTCTCAGTCTGAGTCAACTTGATCCCATCAATCCATTCCATGGTCAGCACTCGCCGACCTGTATGCTGCCAAAAGATCTTGGGAATGCGGATCTCCTCGTAGCCATAGAGCTCCACAAATTGCTCCGCGTTCTGACCCTCCTGGACATAATCCATCTCCTGATAGAGGGTGCGAGCGAACTCATCCACGATCCCCACCATATCGCTCCGGATCTGGGTAAATCGCTTCTGACCCCAGGCTGCCAGGGAATGGACAATGTAGATATCCAGAGAGATCCGATCCACCAAGTTAGGTCGCTGAACCTTAATGGCCACCTTCTCCCCGGTCTGCAGATAGGCCTGATACACCTGCCCCAAACTGGCGGCTGCCACCGGCTGGGGATTGAAATCCTTATAGATCGCCGTGGGCTGTTGGCCCAGCTCCTCCTCGATCAGGGCGAAAGCGATCTGATTATCGAAAGGCGGCAACTCATCCTGCAGCTTGGTCAGCTCCTCCAGAAAGGCGGGGGATACCAGATCTGGACGAGTGGACAAGGCCTGACCGATCTTGATGGAGGTGGGTCCAAGGTTAGTCAGGATATCCCGCAGACGGATCGCATACCGGGTCCGATTCTTCTCTTCACTGCGCCACAGTCGATCCCAGCCCACCCAGATCATCAGGCCCAGGAAGGGCAGGATCACCTCCAGGATCCGACCTATTACCCTGAAGATCTGACCTCGGTATTGCCGCTCGATATCCTCGTAGATGTAGAGCAGGGGCGGGGCCAGCTTGCGAGCCGGACGGGCCGGGATCGTTCGTTCCTGAGCAGCAGTGTAGCCGTTGGCAACGAACGGATCCGACTGGACCCGAGGGGTGAAGGAGGATCGAGTTTGGGTGGTGGCGCTCATGATCTCCGGAGTGAGGCGTGATTAGGGCTTGACGCTAGGCTTGTTACACATCTTAACGTGCCAAGGCAGATTCGGGCAGGGGAGAGTCGGATCCGTGACTAGGAGAGGGGCAGGTCTGACCCTGAAACCAGCAGAGCAGCCCTTGGCAAGGGATAGTTGAGGTCCCCGTGGGCACCCTTAATCTATCATTTGCACTGACTCAGCATCAGCGGAGCGACTGGCCGGCAAGGTCCAGGGTGAGAGCCGGTCTGGTTGGTGAACCTATGCCTCCTGCTCCATTACCGCGCTGACCGTCCCTTTTCAAGCCATTTTTCATCATGATTTATAGATCCTTGACGAGATGCAGGCAGTTACGACCATCCTGACAGCTCTGATAGTCTATTCGGCTGGTTAATGTGCTCAGGATCAGTAATCCTCTACCTCCCACTTCACAGGAGGATATCCCCCTCTCCGATAGCATTCGTAGCCTATCTAGCAAGTCGAACCCTTCACCTCGATCCCAAATCAAGATCTCCACTCTATCGTCGGAGAGCCTGATCTGGATCTCGATTGGGGTATCGGACGGTTTACCTTGATGAGCGTGGACAACCGCATTTGAGAACCCCTCTGAGAGCAGTAGCTGACACTGATAGGAGGCTGCTTCTGATAGAGCGTTAGCGCCCACCTCCTGAAACCAGTCCAGGACTCGATCTAGCTCCTTGATCTGAGAGCCGAGAACTAGATGGGCCTGTTTGTGCATAGGGATTTCCTGATCAGGTTTGGGATCTAACATGCTATCGTGTATCATACTACTGATCTATTTCTTCAACAGCACGAGGAGAGGTCGTCTAACCATGACTCGCGGATTACAGATTAGAGATGCCCAAACTCCTACGGGGGAGAATCTAGCGGTGGTTCCCTTAGCAGGACGATTAGCCTCGCACACGGCTTCTGAGGTGAGACAGTTACTGCATCAGATCATTGGGCATGGATACAATCGGATCCTCCTAGACTTAAGTACTGTGACCTTTATCGATAGCTCCGGGATCGGAGTCCTGATCTCTGCCTTGAAGAAGTGTCGATCCTCTGGGGGTAATCTCTGTTTGTGCAATGCTAACCAGGATATCAAAGATCTGCTGGAGTTGACCTCTCTGATGCAGGTTTTGAATTGCTTCGATAGCATCCAGTCTGGGATCGAAGGGTTTCCTGTGAGGCCGAAGTAATCAGCTTATTCTGGCTTGGCTAATCTCACTTGAATGATGGAACGATCGTCAGTGAATATGTTGCTGGTGTTAACTTCTTCAATGCAGGACATTACAAGATCTAGATCGATCGCATCACCCTTGTGGCAGCCTAAAAGCAGATCTGAAAATCTATCGAGACCACAAATACTTCCATCTGCTGTGTAAAAATCATATATACCATCACTAATGAGATAGAGGACACCGTTGGGGGGAAGAACGGTATGAGCACAAGGATAGGCGACATCGGGCATCATGCCGATCGGAATCCCTGCTGATTTGAGAAATTGACTGGAAACTCTATGCTCCCCGCCGTTTGACTCCCTGATCAGGATCGCAGGGGGATGACCTGCACCCGCATAGATCAGATCTCGGGTCTCCAGGTCGTAAACACCATACCAGATCGTGAAGTATTGTCCATCGAGCTCTTCCATATTGAATACAGAATTTAGGGCAGATAGAACGCTGGATGGATTGGTGAAGGAGGCTTGGGAAAGAGAGCGAGTTCGCAACATGTTTTGGATGGAGACGGACAATAGAGCGGATCTGATCCCATGGCCTGAAACATCAAGAATATACAGAACTAAATGTCGAGCATCTAGCTTGAAGAAGTCGAAACAGTCCCCACCTAGCTGACTGGAGGGTAGGAATTGGTAATGGATCTGTACAGGCGTGAATAGAGGTTCGGGGAACAAAGTCCTGACATATTCAGCAGCTTCGGCTAACTCTGCCTCCAGTTTCTGTTTCTCATTCTGTAGGCTCTTGGCTAGCTGACGCAGTTGCTGGGACATCTGGTATAACCTCAGTCCAGCTTTGACTCTGGATCTAAGTTCTGAGACATCTATCGGTTTAGACAGAAACTCATCAGCTCCCGTCTCCAACCCTTGAACTCGATCCTCCACCTCCGTACGGGATGTGAGTAAGATGAAGAAGCTTGTGGCGGTTTCTGGATCTGCCTTAGCTCGTCTGCAGATCTCCAGTCCATCCATACTGGGCAGTAGCCAATCACAGATGATCAGCTCAGGCTTTTCCTCCTGGAGAAGATCTAAGCCCCGTTCCCCATCGCTGGCGGAGAGAACCGTATACCCTTGCTGAAGGAGGGTTCGACTCAAAACGAGCTGAACGACTGGATCATCATCAATAATCAAGATTCTGGTCATTATCTAGATCCGATTGTACCTACTCACCCTGCAGCTCTAATATATCTATCCTAGTCTTCCTTGTAGATCCGTCTTTTGGCGTATGTCCTCTCCCCGCTCCTGCTGTATCTCCAGGTGCTGCGTGGAGTAATCGGTGCTCAGGAAGAGCTCTCAACAGGTCCCCGATCCTGTCGTTTTAACCCCTGATAAGCACTGGACAACCGTCGCAACACCCCATTGATAAAGGTGGAGGACTCCTGATGGCCATAGCGTTTCGCCAGCTCCACTGCCTCATTGATCGCCACCTTCTCCGGCACACTCTTGAGATAGCGCATCTCCACGACAGCGATCCGCAGCACATCCCGATCGATCCGCGCCAGCCGATTCAACTGCCAGCCCACCAAGGCCTCCTGAATCAAGCCATCGATCTCAACCTTATTCCCCTGTAGGGTGCCGATCAATTGGATGGCATAGGTCCGTACCTCCGGATCATGGGAGATCTGGATCAGTTCCGGCAGATGGAGGGCCGCCCCCGTACGATTTACCGCCTGTTGGGAGAGGGTGACCACCTCATCTAAGGTCTGTCGTGCCGTCAGCAACCGTTGCTCCAGCTGATTCAGAGATTGACTGGCATTGGCCAAGGTGGTGTTGATCTGACCTGTGATCCCAATCAGCTCGCTCTGTAACGAGGGTCCAGGCTCTCCGCGACGTAAGGCTGACTCGATCCGTCGTAGCTGTTTCTGCAGTTGAGTCACTCGCGATAAGATCGTCTGGGTCTGATCAGGATCCATTCCTGCCTCTGGGGGTTGAGGAGTAGCCGGATCGGGCAACATGAGATAGCTCTCCCGCAACAACCGATCGCTACGCTGAATCTCGTCCCCTGCCGTCACCAGGGTATCCTGAGTCTCCTCCGAGAGTGCTCTCACCGAGGCTAGGACCAGATCCTCCAATCGTTTCTGATCGAGTTTGGCCGGATTGGTAGGCAGCTGACTCAGCCCCAATAGTGCCAGTTCCCGTGCGACACGCCGAGGTTGCATGGAGACGATCCCTTAAGACAGCTTTGCCATGCTAACAGCTTCCTCCGATCCCCCCCACCGCCTGATCGTGATCGGCCTCGGTCTGGAGGGTCCCCAAGGTCTGACCCCTGTGGCCCAGGAACAACTCCAGCTAGCCACCGTGATCGCAGGCTACCCCTCCCATCTGCGGCACTTGCAGCACCATCCCGCGGGTCAAATTTGCCTCGATCAACCCCTGGAGACCTGGATCCAACTCCTGCGACAGCACCTACAACGCTCCTCGGTTGTCCTGTTAGCCAGTGGGGATCCCTTACTGTTCGGCATTGGTCGTACTCTAAAAGATCACTTTTCTGCAGATCAGCTGATCTTCTACCCTCACCTCAGCTCCATTCAGCTGGCTTTTAATCGAGCCCAGATCCCCTGGCAAAACGCGACCTTGATCAGTATTCATGGCCGGTCTATCGAATCTCTGGAGACAGCCCTGAAACGATCCGAGACCCCCATTGCCGTCTTGACCGATCCGATCCATACCCCTACCGTTATCGCTCAGATGATTCAGGATCTGAAGCTGCCCTGTCACTATCAACTATGGATCTGTAGTCAACTGGGATCAGACAGTGAACAGGTGATCCGTCTTTCCCCTGCTCAAGCGATAGCTCAAGAGTTTCCTCAACCCAATGTGGTGATCCTCGAGCGCCTGGATTCAGACCCAGATCCGACTTCAGATCCCTGGCCACTGATGGGTATTCCCGATGATCAATTCCATACTTTTCCAGATCATCCTGGCCTGATCACCAAACAGGAAGTCAGAGCTCTAACCCTTTCTCTGCTCCAGATCCCCACTCAGGGTATTGTCTGGGATATCGGTGCTGGCACCGGATCTCTCAGCATTGAACTGGCTCGTCTCGCTCCCCAACTGCAGATCTATGCCATCGAGAAAACCTTGGCGGGGATCCAACTGATCCAGAAGAACTGTCAGCGATTTCAAGTCAGATCTGTTCACCCTATCTCAGGACAGGCACCCCAGATCCTCAGTCAACTCCCAGCTCCCGATCGGGTGATACTAGGCGGGGGTGGAGCTCAGATCCCAGACATTATCGAGCAGATCCAACAGGTGATTCACTCTCAGGGGATCTTGGTGGGAAACTTCGCCACCCTAGAGAGCTGTCTGACGGCACAATCAGAGCTCAAGCAACGGGGCTGGATCGTTCAACTTCTGCAGGTTAATTTAGCTCGCTCAGTCGCGATCGCTCACGCCACTCGTTTGTCACCCCTCAATCCTGTGATCTTGTTACAGGCTCGTAAAAGCTAAAAGGATCTCGTGAGACTAAGCTCGGGATCCCCTGAACTAAGGTTTAACCTTTTGATCTCCCCACAAGCCAAGCAAATAGATCTGCCACCGTCAAACTCAGATCACTGACAAACGCAGGTACCGTCAAGATCCTATCTGACTGATCCAATACAACATTAATCGCCGAGATCGCTCCAGGTATGGTCAACACGGCTTTCTTCGATACCCCAAAACCCGACAAGCTCATGCCAGAGGACATCGCGGCAGCCGTTATGTTCGCGCTCAATGCCCCTGCACGGGCAAATGTGCGAGAGATCTTCGTGATGCCTACGGAGCACAGAGACGATCTTTAGGGAAATGATCGGGTAGTCAACCTGGGAAGTGTAGGATCAAGAACCTGTGAACTGAGGTTCAATCTTTTGATAAGTAGATCGGCAAAATTGCTTTGACACGCACTATATAGACTGTATAAACGTTTTTGCTGATCTACTTACTCTCAGCAGCTAAGCAAGATGGCACAGAATGTACTATCCCCTCTGGCTGACAGTCGAGATCCTGGGGTGTATACTGGTGCGAATCGCTAGGGGTGCCTGCTCAGCAGGCTGAGATCACACCCTTGGAACCTGAGCCTGGTTAGCACCAGCGTAGGGAAGCCGTCATTCGGAGAAGCTATGAGATCAGCTTGGATCGCCCCTCGTCAGGGGCAAAACAACGTCACCCAGATGCACTATGGCCGTCAGGGCCAGATCACGGAGGAGATGGCCTATGTGGCCCAGCGAGAGGGTCTCTCCCCCCATCTGATCCGCGAGGAGGTGGCACGGGGACGCCTGATCATTCCCGCCAACCTGAATCACCCCAACCTGGAGCCCATGGGCATCGGCATCGCCACCCGCTGCAAGGTGAATGCCAATCTCGGTGCCTCCCCCAACTCCTCCGATCTGGATCAGGAGGTGGCCAAACTACAGCTGGCGGTGAAGTATGGGGCCGATACCGTCATGGATCTGTCCACTGGAGGCGGGGATCTGGATCAGATCCGTAGCGCCATCATCCAAGCCTCACCGGTACCGATCGGCACCGTGCCTATCTATCAGGCCATGGAGAGTGTACATGGTCAGGTGGAGAAGCTGACCCCCGAGGATCTGTTGCATGTGATCGAGAAACAGGCTCAACAGGGGGTGGACTACATGACCATCCATGCGGGGTTGCTGATCGAGCATCTGCCCCTGGTCAAGGAGCGGCTGACGGGGATCGTCTCTCGGGGCGGTGGGATCCTAGCCCGTTGGATGTTGGCTCATCATCAGCAGAACCCGCTCTATACCCATTTCCGCGACATCATCGAGATCTTTAAACGCTACGATGTCTGCTTCAGCTTGGGGGATGGTCTGCGACCGGGCTGCCTGCATGATGCCTCCGATGCCGCCCAGTTGGCCGAGTTGAAGACCCTGGGACAGCTGACTCGACAAGCTTGGGAAGAGGATGTCCAGGTGATGGTGGAGGGTCCAGGTCATGTGCCGATGGATCAGATCGAGTTTAATGTCCGCAAGCAGATGGAGGAGTGTGCCGAGGCTCCCTTCTATGTCCTCGGTCCCTTAGTGACGGATATCGCCCCCGGCTACGATCACATCACCTCAGCGATCGGGGCAGCCATGGCAGGTTGGTATGGCACGGCGATGCTCTGCTACGTCACCCCCAAAGAGCACCTAGGGTTACCCGATGCGGAGGATGTCCGTAACGGCCTGATCGCCTACAAGATCGCGGCCCATGCGGCGGATGTGGCCCGGCGGCGACCTGGAGCTCGAGATCGAGACGATGAGCTCTCCCAAGCTCGCTATCAGTTCGACTGGAATCGGCAGTTTGAACTGTCCTTAGATCCCGATCGGGCGCGGGAGTACCATGATGAGACCTTGCCCGCAGATATCTACAAGAGCGCTGAGTTCTGTTCCATGTGCGGCCCCAAGTTCTGTCCCATGCAGACCAAGATGGATGCTGAGGCCCTGGCGAAGCTGGAGTCGGCTCTGGCCCAAGCTTGAGGGTGATCCCCTTCCAGAACCCTAGGGTTTTCTGAGTGCTCCACCGATCCCTTTCCTGTGAGAGGGATTTATTTTTGTTGCGGGTTATCACGGAACCTATCCATGCTTAGATAAAGGCAAAGAGGGTAGAGAACCTGAGGGGGAACGTCCTAGGATCAAGAGATGAGATTTGTATAGGCAGACACTGATCTGGGTGATCAAAACTAACATCTCGTCTATGCGGATCCTCCATAAGGTTCAGGTTCACCCCAATAACCGTTCTCAGAGACCCTCTTGGTGGCGGGTAGGTTTATGTGGGTGTGGAGATCTATTCAGTGCGACGAGGGTGGGAAATGACGCAGAAGATGGTGACAATGCCTCTGTCCCGGTCATGGAGGCTTCCATCGTTGGATGCTTTGGCGCTGCCGATCATGGTGTTGGCGGTGGGGGCGTTGTCCCTGGCGGCGATCTTTATTCGTCTGAGTGAGCAGGAGTTAGGGCCATTTGCGACCCTGTTTAATCGCTTCTGGATCGCGTTTGGGGTGCTATGGGCCTGGAGACAGATCAGCCATTGGTTTCATCCAGAGCAGACAGGAGCCGAGGCGGTGGCGGCTGAGACGTATACACTACGGGATCTGGTGTGGATCGGGATCTCTGGGGTTTTATTCTGGGGATGTCTCTGCCTGTGGGCGGTTTCCTTGATGCAGACGGGGGTAGCCAACTCGACGATCTTGCATAACCTCACCCCCCTATTTACGACCCTGGGAGCCTGGCTGCTGCTGCATCAGCATTTCGATCGACAGTTTCTGTTGGGATTGGCTCTGGCGGTGCTGGGGGCATTGTCCCTCGGGATCGGGGATCTGCATCTATCGGCGGATACCGCCATGGGGGATGGTCTGGCTTTGCTGTCGGCAGTGTTTTTAGCAGGGAATTTGATGATAGTGGAGAAGCTGCGAGCCAAGTTCTCCGCGATCACGATCATTCTCTGGTGTTGCCTGGTGGGGGCGGTGCTGACGTTACCCACGGTGTTGATCTGGGAGGAGCATCTGTTCCCGATCTCGACGTTTGGCTGGCTATCGGTGATCGGCTTGGCGGTGATCTGTCAGGTGGTAGGACAAGGGTTACAAGCCTACAGCCTGAAACGACTGTCCTCTGGTTTGGTGGGGGTGTTGTTGCTGCTGGATCCGGTGCTGGCAGCCTTGATCGCGGGGGTGGTGTTTCTGGAGCATCTCTCCTTGATGAATTGGCTGGGGTTTGCCACCATCTTGATCGGGATCTATGTGGCCAAGTCCAGTCACTCGGCGGAGGAGATGATCAGCCATGAGAGCTGGAGGACAGACTCAGATCAGTCCTGAAGGCTATATCGAAGGAACCCCGGATTGGGGGGTTGAGATCGCGGTAGTAGTGCCTCTCTTGAGGTCTAACCGCTTTGGTGTGAAGTTGAAGGACTGGGAGCCCTGATCTGACGATCCGTTCTCCCAGTCCTAAGTCAATCAACTGTGATCGATCTAGCCCGCATTCGCAAACACAGGGGTCTGCTTGGGTTGCACCTGGATCTGACCATCATCGTCACTATCGACAACGACCGTGCTATTGTCCTTAACCTGGCCCATCAGCATCGCCTCGGCTAGGTGATCCTCCAACAACCGAGTGATGGTGCGACGTAGTGGACGAGCTCCATAGGTGGGATCATAGCCCTCCGTGATCACCCGTGCCTTGAAGGCCTCCGTGACCTCTAGCTCGATCCCTCGTTGTTCCTGCAACTGGTCAGCGACCTCCTGCAGCAACAGATCGGCGATCTGGGTGAGCTCCTCGCGGGTCAGCTGCCGGAAGACGATGATGTCATCCAGACGATTGAGGAACTCCGGTCGGAAGAACTGCTTCAGCTCCTCGCCGACTCGTTCCCGGATCCGGGCATACTGGGCTTCCTCCGATCCCATACCGCTGGCATCGAAGTCGAAACCAAAGCCACCGCCCCCTTTCTCGATGGCTCGCGATCCCAGGTTGGAGGTCATGATCACGATCGTGTTTTTGAAGCTCACCTTGCGCCCCTGGCTATCCGTCAGGTGGCCATCCTCCAGGATCTGTAGCATCAGGTTAAAGACATCGGGGTGAGCCTTCTCGATCTCATCCATCAAGACCACCGAGTAGGGACGCCGCCGCACCTGTTCCGTCAGCTGGCCCCCCTCGTCGTAGCCGATGAACCCAGGGGGAGAGCCGATCAGTTTGGACACCGTATGGGGCTCCATGAACTCAGACATATCCAACCGGATGAGGGCGTCCTTCGTGCCAAACATGAGCTCAGCCAATGCCTTGGTCAGCTCCGTCTTGCCTACACCCGTTGGCCCCAAGAAGATGAAGCTCGCGATGGGCCGGTTCGGGTCCTGAAGTCCCACACGGGCGCGTCGTAAGGCCTTGGATACCGCCGTCACCGCCTCATTTTGACCGATCACTCGCTCATGTAGGTTGGCATCGGCATGCAGCAACATAGCGGACTCAGACTCCGACAATTGCTTCACCGGGATCCCGGTCCAGGACTCCAACACCTGGGCAATATCCGTCGGCTCCACGATCGGTTTGGGCTCCTGATCAGAGGCTTGTTGCTGGGCTTTGATCTGTTGTTCCAGCTCCAGCTCCCGATCCCGTAGCTGACTGGCCCGATCGAAGTCTTGGGCCTCCACTGCCTCTGACTTCTGTTGGGTCACCTGCTGTAGCTCCTGCCTCAGTGCCCGTTGTGGGGATTGACGGGAGTGTCTGAACCTCACCCGCGATCCGGCCTCATCGATGAGGTCGATCGCCTTATCCGGTAGAAACCGATCGGCAATATACCGACTGGAGAGTTGCGCTGCCGCCGCCAGGGCCTGATCACTGATGGTCAGCTTATGGTGTTGCTCGTAGCGATCTCGGAGGCCAAACAGGATCTCGATAGTGTCCTCAACACTGGGCTCGCCCACTTTAACAGGCTGGAAGCGACGCTCTAAGGCCGCATCCTGCTCGATATACTTGCGGTACTCATCCAGGGTAGTGGCCCCGATGCACTGCAGCTCACCTCGGGCCAGGGCAGGCTTCAACAGGTTAGAGGCATCCAGCCCCCCCTGAAAGCCACCGGCCCCCACCAGGGTATGCAGCTCATCGATCATCAGGATGATATTTCCTGAACGACGCACCTCCTCCAATAACTGGGAGATCCGCTCCTCAAACGCCCCACGCATCTGGGTCCCCGAAACCAACTGGCCCAGGCTGAGGCTGATCACCTGCTTTCCCTCCAGGAGGAAGGGCACATCCCCGGTCACGATCCGTTGGGCCAAGCCCTCGGCGATTGCCGTCTTACCCACACCGGGCTCCCCGATCAACACCGGGTTATTCTTAGTGCGGCGGCCCAGGATCTGGACCACCCGCTCGATCTCGGTTTCCCGACCCACAACGGGATCCAGCTGACCCTGACGGGCCTGTTCCGTTAAGTCAATACCGAACTCATCCAGTACCTTATTGGCGGATCGGCGGGACTCAGTGGTCGTCTCCCCACCAGCGGGCACCTTAGCTTGATCGCCTAACTCCCTAATCAGACGGCTTCTCACCTTGCTGGGCTCCACCTCCAGCTCGGAGAGTACCTGTAGGGCCGCGCTTTCCTGATCTCGGGTGAGACTCAATAACAGATGCTCAGGGGCCACAAAGGATTGATCCAGTTGCCGCGCCTCCTGGAGGGCCTGCTCAAACAGCTGCCGTGTTCTGGGGGTAAAAGGCACCTCCGCCGGCACAGGTCCACTGCCCTGACCCACCAACTTCTCCACCTGGGCCCGAGTTTGAGGCAGGGTTAGGCCAAACTCCTTCAGGACACGGGCTGCTGGACTGGCCCCCTCCACCAACAGACCCAACAGGATCTCCTCCGTCCCCACAGAGCTCTGTCCCAGCCGACGGGATTCCTCCTGGGCGGCAATAATCACGGCTATGGCTCGATCGGTAAATCGCTCAAACATGATGGGGTCCCTCCTGTGCTGTGGGGATGGTCTTGCAAACTAACTTGGGTGGAACGCTGTGCCTAGCAGGGTATCGATCTAACGTGACGCTCCGGTGCAGGATATCCCAGATCGACTGTGGTCCAACGCATGAATCTAGCGAGGCTAAGGGTGGGATGGGATCAACTCCGCTGTATAGTTTTGTGTACTCCATGTCTTACAGTGTATCGAGGGTTGCGCCCGGTCCTAGGAGGGAAACCCCCCCACTCAGCGGCGGTTTTCCTAACGAAAGCCTCAAGTCTAGCTGATCAGTCCGTGACTCCCAGGATGACGCCGATCGAGGCCTGTTGCACCCGACTTCAGGATCTTAACATTTCTACATAACGAAGGGATAGGGATCCGGAGCAGAAGCGATCGGGGTCTGATCGGCAGAGTCCAGGTGGAGGCGCTACGATAAAACATGCCGTTGAGACCGATGAGATCGTGCTGCTGGTCATTGATAACTACGACAGCTTCACCTATAACCTGGTGCAATATCTGGGGGAGCTGGGCTGCGATCTGGAGGTGCATCGTCACGATCAGATCACTGTGGAGCAGGTGCGGGAGAGACAACCCCAGGCGGTGGTGATCTCTCCAGGTCCGGGTCGCCCTGAGGATGCGGGTATCTCCATGGAGCTGATCCGGGAGTTGGGACCGGTCTTACCCATCCTGGGGGTCTGCCTGGGCCATCAATGTATTGGTCAGGTGTATGGAGGCCAGATCGTCAATGCGCCCACTCTCATGCATGGCAAGACTTCGGTGATCCATCACCGGCCCACGGGTGTGTTTCGCGAGCTCAGCAACCCCTTCGAGGCCACCCGCTACCACAGCCTGATCATTGATCGAGCCAGTTGTCCGCCGCAGCTGGAGATCACGGCCTGGACAGATCAGCCCTCCGGGGAGTCTCTGATCATGGGGGTACGGCACCGCCAGTTCCCTCACCTACAAGGGGTGCAGTTCCATCCGGAGAGCATCTTGACGGGTCAGGGCAAGCGATTACTACAGAATTTTGTGGAAGATACCCACCCTTGGGCTACTGGATCCGTCGTTCGTTCGGATCGGTCCCTTCGTTCCTCAGTTGTGGCGACTGGGAGCTCCCTATGAATCGCCGTCAATGGTTACAGGCTACCGGGATCACTCTCGGCTACTGGATCAGCTCAGGCCTGCATCGCTCCGTCAGTTGGAGCCAAGAGACTTTGCCCGAAGCACCGGCTCCCGCAACCTCTCCTGATCTCCCTTCTGTGGAGTTTTCTCCCACCCAAGGCACGGCCTCGCCCACCCCAACGCCCTCTACACCTCCCCCCAATGGTTTGGGCCTCACCTGGCTCAATCACAGCTGTGTGCTCTGTCAGGGGGGACCTTTGCAGATCCTGGTCAACCCCTTTCGTGCGATCGGCTGTACCGCAGGCTATGGTGTGCCCTCTGTCCCTGCCGATCTGGTGTTGATCAGTAGCCGGCTGTTTGATGAGGGGGCGATCGAGGTGGTGCCGGGTAACCCAAGGGTGTTGTTCCAGCCTGGGGACTATCGCATCGAGGGGATCCGGATCCAGGGGGTGCGCATGGCTCACGATGTCCTTACCCCCAACGGCGATCGGTTTGGCATCAATGTGGCTTGGCGCTGGACCCAGCAGGGGATCGATGTCGTCCATCTGGGTGGAGCTGCCGCCCCCATCACCCGTGATCAGGAGATCCTACTGGCTCAGCCGGATCTGATGTTTGTGCCGGTGGGTGGGGGACCCAAGAACTACGATCCGGAGGGAGCCAAGGCCGCCATCGAGACCTTGAATCCCAAGATCGTTGTGCCCACCATGTATCAGACAGAGGCAGCGGATCCGGAAGCCTGTGATCTGGTGCCCCTGGCCGAGTTTCTCTCCCTCTTCCCGCCAGCGGCCATCCAGCAGGCCCCCAGCGACACCGTGATCCTCTCACCAGAGACTCTCCCGACCTCGGGTACCATCCTGCTCTCCTTTGGAGCGGTGGCTTAAGTTGGGGATCTCAACCCAGATCCGCCAGTGGCCTGGGTATCCCGAGAGGGGGGTAATAAGGAGATCAGCAAACCCTATAATATGTGTCAGAGCAAGTTGGCCGATCTACTTATGAGTACGTTTCTCAGACAGTTCGTGATCCCAGCACTGATCCTGGTGGTGTTCCTGTTCACATTGATGGTGGTCAGCATTCGCTCCTTTTTACCGGGTGATATGGCCCAACCGGCCCCAGTCGAGCCTGAACAGATGGAATGGGTGGCTCCCACCTAGAGATCATGACGGCGGATCCCATCGAGTTACCTCCAGGATATGACTGGCGTCGAGGATCCCAGGAGGATCATCTGCGGGTACGGTGGTGGCTGCAGGCGACTCTTCAGGAAGCCTTTCCGCAACAACATCACTGGGATCATCTGCAGGACACCATCGATCGGTTGTTCGATCCGCCTCGCACTCCTTGTTGGTGGATCTGGCCTCAGGGAGATGTGCAGCCCGTGGGTTGCGTTTGGGTGGGGACCTCTATTGATCAGGTTACCAACGATCGGGTGGCCTACATCTTTCTGCTGCGGGTCGCTCCTGAACATCGCCGCCAGGGGTTAGGTCGTGCCTTGATCCGGAAGGTGGAAACCTGGGCTCGATCTGAAGGCTTAGCAGGAGTGTTGCTGCAGGTGTTTTCCCACAATCAGCCTGCGTTGGATCTGTATGGCCAGGCTGGGTTTGTAACTCAGGGTCACTGGTTACAGAAGTCTCTAACTTGAGATAGCCACCGCAGTTTGATCCTATGATCAGTAAGCCACTCGTTGTCGCACGTTTGTCCCAGTCTATAGAGCTAAATTGATGGAAACGAAGTTTCACTAAACTCGATGATAAGTAGATCGTTGCCTTAGCAACAGACAGAGATCTAACACCTGATCATCACTAGATCTGAGCCACAGTTGCTCCTGATCTCATTCAACATTGGATCCCTTGATGGTCATCCGAGGATCACAACAGTTGCACAATAGCCTGATCTGTTATGCCTAGGCCGATCGAGTCCAGTACAGGAGCATGATGGTGCTCATATGGGTGGCTCCCACCTAGAGATCATGACGGCGGATCCCATCGAATTAACTCCAGGATTATGGTGCACTTGTCGGGAGTGACAACTGAGCGTAGCTGGATCTGAGGTCATAGGTAAGTTCTCTCGTTAGCTCTATTCTAGTCAGAAACTGGCTGAAACCGATCGCTCAACACAGGTAGATCGGTCGTGAATTGGATTACCATGAGCTTGACACACCCAGACGGTCGCTTGCCGGAGGCCCTCCGATCCATTTCACTGTGGAATAGATCCAAGACCTGTTCATCCTCAACAGATGCTGAATTGAGGCCGTGCGATATGATACTCTGGGCAGCTTGAAGGTGATTTGCGCCCCCCTAGCCGATGATCCTTAAGAGAGGCTTTACAAGTGTCCCGTTTCGGACTAGAAGATGGATCAGAACACTGGGTAGGGATTGGCCGTAGAGACACAGCCGGATCCCTGGTTGGGGACGGAGTACTAGAAAGGAGCTGGGTTCCAGATATGGTAGCGACGACGACAGGTCAGACCGTAGGCAAGATCATCCAGGTGATTGGGCCGGTGATCGATGCTGAGTTCCCCGAAGGCAATTTGCCTGAGATCTACAATGCCCTCAAGGTGGAGGCGACTTCTGAGGCGGGCATCCCGGTCAAGGTCACCTTTGAGGTGCAGCAGCTATTGGGTGACAACAAGGTGCGAGCGGTGGCGATGTCCTCCACCGATGGTCTGGTGCGGGGCATGGATGTGATCGATACGGGGGCTGCTATCTCTGTACCGGTGGGACAGCCAACCCTGGGCCGGATCTTCAATGTGCTAGGGGATCCCGTGGATGAGGCCGGTGAGGTACAAGCCGAGGAATCGGCCCCGATCCATCGTGCGGCCCCCAGCTTTACGGATCTGACCACCAAGCCAGAACTGTTCGAGACCGGCATCAAGGTGATCGATCTGTTGGCACCCTTCCGGAGAGGCGGCAAGACGGGCCTGTTCGGCGGTGCTGGTGTAGGCAAGACGGTGCTGATTCAGGAGCTGATCAACAACATCGCGGCGGAGCACTCGGGTCTGTCTGTGTTTGGCGGCGTGGGTGAGCGGACTCGTGAGGGCAACGATCTCTACAACGAGTACAATGAGTCCAATGTACTGGATAAAGTGGCGCTGGTGTTTGGCCAGATGAATGAGCCTCCTGGTGCCCGGATGCGGGTGGGTCTGACGGCCCTCACCATGGCGGAGCACTTCCGGGATGCCAACAAGCAGGATGTGTTGCTGTTTATCGACAACATCTTCCGCTTTGTACAGGCCGGATCTGAGGTCTCGGCACTGTTGGGTCGGATGCCCTCGGCGGTGGGCTATCAGCCGACTCTGGCAGGAGTGATGGGCT
>CAYSEO010000044.1:5219-18932 GCA_964429885.1 uncultured bacterium | reverse complement strand
CCCTACCCCCCAATCCCGAACCGATCCTCCTGACGATTGTCTCTGGGTTAGATGATGCTAAGGGGGTAGGAGAGGGGGTAACGACCGGTGCGAAAGTCTGGTTGGGAGAGCTGATATTGTCCCTTGAGGCGGCATAGATCGGTATTGGGAGTGATACTACCCGAGCCGCCCACCAGGGTAGCCCCTGTGGTAACAGGTTGAACGGCAGCCTGACCAAACCATCCCGATTCAGCTTGATCGCTCTCCAGAGCCAAAGGATACACGTTACAGTCACCAAACAACTTGCTGATCAGGCCGAAGCCGATGCCACCAATGCCCACCTGTTCTTCAAACTCGGATCGAATCCTCCCCATCGTAACAAAGGTTTCCTCCTGAACGATCTCGCCCCGCTCGATTCGATCCCGAAAATCCTGGATGGCAAAGTCACTCTGCAGCACCCGTTGCTCAAATATCCGGATCACCTCCTCCTCGATGGGAACGTTCAGCTGCACCTCCCGATCTGGTCCCCCCAGCTCCCGCCAGTTACGGATCTCGCCGGTATAGAGCTGGCGCAGTTGCTCAAAGCTGAGCCGTCCTCCCAGGGCACGGGGCAATCCCTCATTACGTTTGGCATAGATGAAAGGTACGTAGACCAAGATGCCGTCGTATACCACATCACACCGATACAGCTGATCCGAGAGGGGGCTATTGCAGCGATCGATGCCATCGTCATTGGGTTTATAGTCCAGTCCAGTGATGGCGAAGGCAGCCTGTTGATCGATCACCTGTTGCTGGGCGGTGGCGGAGGAGTCGGTGGCCCCATAGATGAGCTGCAGTTTCGGGAACTGCTCTTGGACCACCCCGATCACATTGTTGCCGCCGGAGAGCTGGTTACCGGGTCGGAGCTTGACGAAGCTGTAGAAGGCGGAGCCGGGCTCCTCCGTGGTGAAGCGATACTCCCCAGGGGGAACGCTACGGATATCCGTCATCAGCGGATCGAGGGGCACCCGAGGCTCTTCATCGGACCCTCCTCCCCAGAGCCAACTCCAGATCCAGAAGCCCAGACCGAGACCTAAAAACACCAGCAGCAGCCATAGCCACCGTAACCAGCGACGGCGGGAGCGTTTCTGCTTGGCCTCCTCCTCCTCTGCCGATCCAGCTAAAGCCCCCCATTCCTCCTGACCCACAGGGGGCAGATCCCAGAGCACTTGACGGGCCATGGTGGCGTTCTCAAGAACGGGTTGATGGTAGCCCATCAGTTGCAAGAGGAAGGTCTTGGTGTTGTAATCCACCTGGGGCCACTGCTGTGGATCCCGAGGCTCCAGATATTGACCCGTGACTTGATCCACAGCCCGACCACAGAGCAGATAGAAGCCCACATGGCCCAGGGCGTTGAGATCAAAGCTGGGGGATTCTGTCTTGATGGGATTGGGGATCGGATCGAACAGATATTCCCACAGGGTTAGATCAGAGACATAGGTGAAGAAGTTGGGGTTGGGAGGGGCGATCAACAGGCTATCGAGACTGATGCCCCCATGCACTAGCCCCTGACGGGTATGGCCAGAGGCGAATTGGAACCGTTGCCCATGCATGAACTCCAGGGTCTGGAGCACCTGATCCAGCAGCCGCCGCACATAGTCCGCGTCCATGGCGCCCCGCTCGCTCAGGTACTGGTTGAGGGTTTGGGCGGCCCCGATGGTGCCCCGAGTCACCAGATAGCAGCGCCGACTCTGTTGATCGGGGATGGCCTCCCAGGTGGGCAGTAGACGAAAATCCTGAACCCGGCCATCGGCAGCCCCTACACCGGCAATGGAGGCGAAGGTGGCCTGTCGCTGTTGTACCTCCTCCAGGCTGGGAAAGGATCGGTTGGGCAGCAGATATTCCTTGACCACCACCGGCTGACCATCATTGGCATGGGCCGCATAGAGACGACCGAGACCCCGGTGTCCCAGCAGATGAGAGACCCGATAGATGCCCCGGCGGCCCCGGATCTCCTGACGGGGCGGGAGGGGAACGGGAAAACCACACCGGGAGCAGAACTTGGCCTTGCTGGCCTCCTGTTGGGTTTTGAGGGGAAAGTCACAGCTGAGGGGATGACCCCGCATACAGCGGTATTCCGGATAGAGGGGCGTGGTGCTAGGGATCGCGTCCTGGAGCAGATCTGGGCTACTGCCGTTACCGTTGAGGGTGGGGTCGGCGACGCCCGTTTGCACCTGTCCGTTGGGGGACTCTGCCGTAGCCGTTTGGGCACCATTGCCATTGGCGGAGCCGTTCTCATCGGATTTATTGCGACGGAACCGTTTCATAACAGAGTTGGGCTTAGGGATCTTGACAGGACCCACCTGCCAATGATCGGGACTGGCCTTGGGGGCAGTGGCGGTACCCGCACCCGCTTGCCCGGATTGATTGCCCTCTCCACCAGGGACCTCCACATTCTGCAGGCGTCGCATGCCTTGATACTGCAGATCCCGCATCAGCACTTGCCATCCAGCAGGCCGAGTCAGTCCGGCTATCCTCTGCCAGACAAATCGGAACCGGTTGGTGCCCTGAAACAACCTGAAAAAGACGTCCCCAAGCCGCATGGCCTCTCTCCAGTGCCGTCTGCCTCCCGATCAACAGGGCTTACCGTCTTCTGACCTCCGTAGATCTGCCCCTAAGCTCATCCTGTCAATCCTGGACTCATCATATCTTTCTGATCCAAACCTCGGGACATCTCGCCTGTCAACCCAAACCTTGAGATCCACTGGGGCGAGAGGACTCGCTATAGTGCTGGGAAAACCCGATTCCGACGACCCTGAAGGAGCACACCATGACCCGAGAGCTAGAGTCAACTTTGGATCCCAGCCCCCGTGTGCTCTGGCCCCAGGTCTGTGGGTTGGCTGTGGTGCAAGGGGCGATCGCGTTGGCCTGGGTGATCTATAACCTCTATCTGGTGGATCTGTTGGTGAGTGTGGGCTTTCCGCCGGTGTGGGCGCGGGGGTTACTGATCTTGGAGAATCTGCTGGGGATCGTGATGGAGCCGTTGATGGGCACGTTCTCCGATCGGGCGCAACGGTGGGTGGGCGGTCGATTTCCGTTTGTGGCGGTGGGTCTGATCTCGGCGTCGGTGTGTTTCCTGTTGATCCCATTTACAGCGGGCCTGCTGGTCTCGACCCTGCCTCTGGAGGTGGTGGTGCAGGGATCCATTGGTATGGTGCAGATGCTGCTACCCGTGATCTTGGTGGCTTGGGCGTTGGCCATGACGGTGTTTCGCAGTCCGGCGCTGTCGTTGTTAGGCCGGTATGCCATTGGGACACAGCTGCCTCAGGCGGCCAGCATTCTCACCCTAGTGGGGGGATTAGCGGGGGCTTTAGGACCTCTGGCCAATCAACAGATCCTGGCTTTGGGGGCCATGCGGACGTTTCTGATCGGCTCGTTGGTGTTGGCGGTGGCGGCGCTGGTGTTGCGATCGGTGGAGCCGGATCAGGGGATCGCATCCCAGGGATCGGGTGTGGGGCAGGAGCGGCTGCGGGCGAGTTTAGGGGAACCAAGGGAAGACGCCTTGTCCGGATGGGGGTTGGCCTGGGTGTTTGGCTCGGGGGTGGGGGTGGCTCTGGGGTTTCGGCTGATGATGAGTACCTTTCCTCAGATCTTGAGCCAACGGCTACCGGAGGTGGACAAGGGGCCGATCCTGGGGCTGATCTTTGTGGCTCTGGCGATCACGGCCATCCCAGCGGGCAGTTTGGGCACCTGGTTGGGCAACCGACGGGCGATGGGGTTGGGGTTGGGAGCGATGGCGGTCTTATTAGGATCCTCGTTGCTATTACAGTCTGGGGGCATGGCCATGGGGATCGCGGTGGGGTTGGGGGCAGCGTTTAGTCTGGTTTCCAATGGTACGATCCCATTTGCTTTGTCTATGGTGCCTGCTAGCAAAGCGGGGTTGGGGACTGGGATCTTTTTTAGTGGAGGAGCTGCCGCCACAAGTTTATTTGGACTCTTCTTTAGTCCAGCCAGTGGGATCTCACCTGGATTCGGGATCCTGTTGGGGGCAATCGCTTTTCTAGGGGCAGGGCTCTGTATCCTCGGTAGTGGCCCGTTTCAGAACAAACCTGCAGCTCCATCGGGGTCCTAAACCCAAAGGTAAGTAGATCAGGGAAAACGTTTATACAGGCTATATAGTGCATGTCAAAGCAATTTTGCCGATCTACTTATTGCAGTTTCCACTCCGATTGGGACGCCCAGATCAGCTGTAGCCTCGGGTCAAACGATCGTCATGTCCTAAAGAATGTGGCGACTGCAATAAATCAGAGATCCCCATAGGATTCACTGACGATCTTGCCTCGGAAGACCACATAGTTATAGATGTTGTACGCCAACAGGATCGGGATCAGAAACCCGATGAACGTCAGCATGAACACCAAGGAACTGGGAGCCGCCGCTGCCTCGTAAATCGTGACACTGGGGGGAATGATGTTAGGGAAGATCACAAAGCCCAACCCAATGAAGGAGAGGGAGAAGATCAAAAATGTGTAGACCAGAGGTGAGGTTTCCTGCCGTTGCCCTAAACTGCGCAGCAGTAATCCCACAAACAGCAGACCCAGGATCGGAATGATCGCAAAGATCGAGATCAATGTCGAGGAGAACAATTGAGCTCGCGCCGGACCAGCGATCAGAGGGGTGCTGATGGTGATGAACAGAGCCCCAGCTAGGGTGGTCCAAGCCGCGATCGTGGCGGTTCGGTAGTAGGTCTTTTGCATATCCCCCGTGGTTTTCAGGATCAAGTAGGTGGATCCCACTAGCACATAGGCTTGGATCAAGGTCAGAGCTACGATCGCCGATCGCCAGGTCAACCAATCCCAGATCCCGCCTGCAAAGTGGCCAGCGGCATCCACCGTGATCCCCTCAAAGACAGAGCCCAAAGCAAACCCCTGTCCCAGGGAAGCCAGAAAACTGCCCAGGCCAAAGGTAAGATTCCAAACCAATTTGTTGTCGGCATTCTCACGAAACTCAAAGGAGACCGCCCGCAGGATCAATCCCACCACCATGATCACGGCAGGCAAATACAGAGCATTAAGGATCGTGGCATAGGCCAGCGGAAAGGCCCCGAATAGGGACCCACCCATCAGCACCAGCCAGGTTTCATTGGCATCCCAGACGTTCCCCAAACTGGTCATGAGAATGCCCCGCCGCTCCTCATTGGAGGCCGTCAAGGAGAGGATCCCTACCCCCAGATCGAAGCCATCCAACAGAACATAGAGGAACAGAAACAGCCCAAGCACAAAAAACCAAACCTGGGGTAGAAACTGTTGCAAAGGTTGCAAGGGTTCCATGGCAAAGTGTCTCCAAGGAGGATCGATCGATGGGCTAATGATCTACTGTTGTGCCTCTTCAGGAGGCCGATCCTATTCATGTTGGGCTGGCTCGATATCCAGGGTGGGCTCGGTAGCGGTACGGGGGGCGGCGAGATCGAAGTTAGGACCTTTGCGAATGATCCGACTGCCAAAGAAGAGGGTGGTGAAGAAGAAGACCACATACATGGCCATCAAACCAGACAGGGAGAAAAGGATCTCACCAGGAGGAAGGTTGGAGGCGGACTCAACAGTACGTAACTCTCCGTAGACGATCCAAGGTTGCCGTCCCACACAGCGTACGATCCAGCCGGTCTCCACAGCGATATAGCCCAGGGGGGCCGCAAAGATCCAACCCCGCATCAACCATTTTTGATCACTGATCGTCTCCGCTGATAATTTGCCCCGCAGCCACTGCACCAGGGTCACGAACATCAACCCCGCGAAGAACAGACCAATGGCGATCATGGTACGGAAGGAGTAATAGACCAAGCTCACCATATGGGGACGATCCTCAGGGGCCCAATCCTTGAGTCCTTGCACAGGTTGATCGAGAGAGGGCTTCAGCTCCAACAGATAGCTCAGCGCTCCGGGCACCTTGAGCTCCCACTTATTTCTCTCTGCTTTATCATCGGGCAATGCCAGTAAACTCCAGTCCGCTGAGGCTCCCGCCGGAACCGTCTCCCACTGGGCTTCCATCGCGGCAAGTTTGGTGGGTTGATAGTGATAAACCTGTTCTGCACTCAAGTGACCGATAAAGACCTGCAGAGGAGCGATCACAACGATCAGCGCTAGGACAACCTTGAGAGATCGAGAGAAGAATTCTGGTTTACGACGATTGATCAGATACCAGGCACTGATGCCCCCGATCACGAACAGAGAGGTCTCCAAAGTGGCGAAGAACATATGGAGAAAACTATTGACCATGAAGGGGTTGGCGATCGCTTGGAAGAAGTCCTGGACAATAAACTTGCCATCGATAAACTCCCCACCCGCAGGGGTTTGCAACCAGGAGTTAGCGGACAGGATCCAGAAGGTGGACAGGTTGGCCCCAAAGGCTACCAGGATCGTAGAGAGCCAATGAACCAGGGGAGGAACCCGCTCCCAGCCAAACAACATGATCCCGAGGAAGCTCGCCTCCAGCATGAAGGCCATGGTGCCCTCAAACCCCAACACGGTCCCGAAGAAGTCACCCACAGATTCGGAGAAGGGTGCCCAGTTGAGCCCAAACTGGAAGGCCATGGGTAGGCCGGTGGCCACACCGATCCCGAAGTTGAGCACATATAACTTGGACCAGAAGCGGGCGTGGTGGTAATAATCGAGGTTGCGGGTCCGGAGCCACAGACCCTCGATGATCACCAGATAGATGGCCATGCCCGTGGTGAGAACTGGCCAGAGCATGTGAAAGATCGCGGTCAGGGCAAACTGAAGCCTAGACAAGGCGACGGTGTCCGTCAGGAATTCAAACATCTCGATCGGTGCTGCAACGCTCGGCACATTATAGGAGCTGAGATCAGGTCTGGACAAGCGATAAGCTCTCAAGCCATCAGAATTACAGGTTCTCTTCAGGATCCTGTGACTCAATCCCTTCAAGATCCGCAACATTCCGACTTCCGCAACCTCTGATACAGATACCGACCTACCAACTCCAGACCCAACGGCAGACACCCCTACCTCAGCTCTCTGGGAGATCCATAGGATATGTGTGATGAATGAACAGTGCCTCACGTCTTTCTCGCCTAGAGATGTTCGTCCTCTAAGTTATAAGGTGAGGCCATGACCCTCCAAGAAGCCCTCCTAGATGCCTTGCAACAGTTGCCACCTGAGCGGGATCCCGTCACCTCATTTGAACCAGCTTCCGAGAGATCCCCTCACCTGGCCTCCCGATCCGCTGATACCCCGACCCAGGTGAGTGCAGCCGCGGCCCCTGAAATCGTACCTGATGTCATGGCTCAACCCAGTTCAAGCTGTCTGTCTAGTGTAAGTTACCCAGCTCGACTGCAGCAGCTCAATCTAGAGGGCAATGTGCTGAGGATCCACGCCTCAAGCCTGTTTTTGAGTTGAGGAGAGGAACTCTCGCATGTATTGGTTCACCTCCTGAGGTCTCTCCTGCTGAACCCAGTGACTGCAGTTGGGGATATACCGGATCCGAAAATCCTCAACATAAGCCTCTGTGCCCTCTGTCAACTCTTTGCCCAGAGCCTGATCCTCCTCACCCCAGATCATCAGGGTAGGAACCTTCAGGATGCTCCATTGGGCATCGAGAGAGGTCTCCTGGGTGGCATTGCGGTAATAGTTGAGAGCTGCTGTCAGAGCTCCAGGTTTGGCCATCGCCTGGGTATAGAGATCAATATCCTGATCGCTGAACGTACTTTTATCGATCGTCATCCCTCGCAAGGCTTGATCAAGAAACTGACGCAGGTTCAACTGCAATAGAAACTCAGGTAGAAACGGGATCTGGAAGAAGAAGATATACCAGCTACGCAAGAGTTGTTGCCAGGTGCGTAAGCCCTCAATGAACTTAGCAGGATGGGGTATATTCAACACGATCAGTTTCTCCACCTGCTGCGGATGGGCATAGGCAAAGTTCCAGGCGATCGCCCCACCCCAGTCATGTCCCACCAGAATGCACCGCTCATACCCCAGACCGTCGATCACGCCCTTCACATCCCGGATCAGCTCCGACTGGACATAGGCCGATTCATCCCTAGGCCGATCGCTGGCGTTGTACCCTCTCAGATCCAGAGCCACCACCTTATGATCCTGAGCAAACTCTGGGATCTGATGTCGCCAGGAGTACCAGAACTCAGGGAACCCATGCAACATCACCATCAGTGGCCCCTCTCCCTGAGTCACATAATGGAGCTGAATACCATTGGTGCCCATCCTCTCGTGGGTCCATGCCTCAGTCATGGGGACCTCGCTTGCCTCAGAAACCCTCATACTCTAGCCAGATCAGCTCACCGTGGCAACAGAATGATCCGGTTCCTGCGGATCACCCTTGAGAAAACGCCTCTAAAAAACGTTGCATGTACTTTAGTAAATTCATGGAAAATTAATGAGTCTCTGGATCCGATATCAGCCTAGGAGAAGGGGATCCGGTAGTCTTAAGTGAAGGTCCAGCCATACCATGAACCCATAGGGACTTCGGAGGCAAACGATCGTGGCAACAGGTAACGGGACAGAACGACGGTTAGCGGGCCAAGTTGCTATCGTCACAGGCGGTAGCTCCGGGATCGGGGCGGCGTGCTCTCTGGCTTTGGCGGAGGCCGGGGCCAAGGTGGTGGTCAACTATGCGGGTAATGCCGCTGGGGCCGAGGCTGTGGTCACCCAGGCGCAGCAGGCGGGCGGGGACGGGATCCCGTTTAAGGCGGATGTCAGCCAGGAGGATCAGGTGGTGGCGATGTTTCAACACACCGTTGAGACTTACGGCACAGTTGACATCTTGGTCAATAATGCAGGCTTACAGAAAGATGCGCTGCTGGCGGATATGACTCTGGATCAGTGGAACAAGGTGATCGGGGTGAACTTGACGGGGCAATTTCTCTGTGCCCGAGAGGCCGTCAAGGAGTTTCGGCGGCGGGGGATGCGGCCTGAGATCTCGGTGGCCTTGGGCAAGATCATTTGTATGAGCTCGGTGCATGAGCTGATCCCTTGGGCGGGACATGTCAACTATGCGGCCTCTAAAGGGGGCGTGATGTTGATGATGAAAACCTTAGCTCAGGAGTTGGCTCCCGAGAAGATCCGGGTAAATAGTATCGGTCCTGGCGCCATTCAGACCCCGATCAATCGCGAGGCTTGGGAGACCCCTGAGGCCTTAGAGGCACTGTTGACTTTGATCCCCTATAAACGGATCGGGGTGCCGGAGGATATCGGTAAGGCGGCGGTTTGGTTGGCTTCTGATGAGTCAGATTATGTCAACGGCATCACCCTATTTGTGGATGGCGGTATGACCCTCTATCCTGGATTTGCGGATGGGGGTTGAGGAGGATCTATGTTGAAGGCATTGCGGTCCCATTGGGTGGACTATCTCATCGAGGCTTGGGGCTTGGGGATCTTTATGATTCTGGCCGGAGTTATGACGTCGATCATACAGGCACCTGGATCTCCCATTCAACAAGCGCTGCCAGATCCTCTATTCCGTCGGGCCTTAATTGGGATCGCGATGGGATTAACAGCGATCTCGATCATCTATTCTCCTTGGGGTAAACGATCAGGAGCTCATATCAATCCGGCGGTTACTTTGGCGTTCTATCGTCTAGGGAAGATACAGCCCTGGGATGCTGTTTTCTATATGCTGGCTCAATTCATGGGTGGTGTCAGTGGAGTGAGCTTAGTCTCACTGTTTCTCGGATCAACCTTCACAGATCCACCTATTCTCTACATTGTCACAATCCCAGGCATAGGCGGAATCCTACTGGCTTTAGTGATGGAGTTCCTGATGGCATTTGGATTGATGACCATGGTGTTATGGGTCTCGAATTCCTCTCGCTGGAGTCAGTTTACAGGTGTCTGCGCAGGGATCATGGTGGCTTCCTACATCACTTTGTTGGCTCCCTTCTCAGGTATGAGCATCAACCCAGCCCGCACATTTGCCTCCGCCTTTCCTGCTCAGATCTGGACAGCATGGTGGGTCTATTTGATCGGACCGACATTGGCGATGCAGACGGCGACCGAGATCTATCTGAGGCTGACCCGTAAGCCTCCCTTGTCCCTCTGTGGCAAGCTCTGTCCCAACGGAGATACCCCCTGTCCCTGTACAGTTTGTTGTGAGATGGGCTGTGCGGGATCCACTTTGGATCTGAAGGAGGCTAAAAATGGCTTTTGATCGACATCAGCTTGCAGATCATTACGATGCGATCGTGATCGGCACCGGGGCTGGAGGCGGTACTCTAGCCTATCGTTTAGCTCAAAGTGGCAAGCAGATCTTGATCTTGGAACGGGGATCATTTATCCCTCGGGAAAAGGAAAATTGGGATACCCAAACGGTCTTCAACAGCGATCGTTATCACAATCCGGAGATCTGGTATACCCCTAAGGGGGAGGAGATCCATCCTGGTATGAGCTATGCGGTTGGGGGCAATACTAAGGTGTACGGTGCTGCTCTATTTCGATTGCGGGAGCGGGACTTTGAGGCAGTTCAACATCGGGATGGGATCTCCCCAGAGTGGCCACTCAAGTACAAAGATTTCGAGCCTTACTACACTCGGGCTGAGCAGCTTTATCAAGTCCATGGGAAACAGGGCTTAGATCCCACCGATCCCCCTCGTCAATCTGACTATCCCTATCCTCCCGTTAGTCATGAGCCCCGGATCCAGGAAGTGCATGATCAGTTGGTCAACAAGGGATACCATCCCTACTACACCCCACTGGGGATCCATCTCAATGAGTCCCAAATGTTTCTGAGTGAGTGTATTCGCTGCAGTACCTGCGATGGCTTTCCCTGTCTAGTCCATGCCAAATCGGATGCTGAGATCACGGGTATCCTGCCGATCTTACCTCAAGCTACCGTGACGCTTCTGACTGGAGCTAAGGTCCTCAAACTACACACCCATGAGAGTGGGAGAGAGATCAAATCTGTCGAGTTTGATCACCATGGCCAGATCAAGCAGGTCTCAGGGGACATGATTGCGGTTTGCTGTGGATCGATCAACTCCAGTGTCTTATTGTTGCGATCCGCGAACGATCATCATCCTCAGGGTTTAGCCAATAGCTCTGGCCTGGTGGGTCGTAATTTCATGAAGCATGTATTGGGATCGATCATTGGAGTCACTCAGAAGCCTAATCCTACGCAGTTCCAGAAGTCCCTTTCTGTCAATGATTTCTACTGGGGGGAAGCAGGCTACGACTATCCGATGGGTCAGATCCAACTGCTAGGTAAGGTCAATCAGAATATGTTGGCGGGGGCAGCGGAGATGTATAAGCCTTTAGAGGTGGATTATGTGGCCTCCCATTCCGTAGATTGGTGGTTAACTACCGAGGATCTGCCCCATCCTGATAACCGGATCACGATCGATGGGGAGCGGATCCAGGTTAACTATCAGGAAAACAATACAGAGTCATTTGAGCGCTTGATGGAGCGGTGGAAAGAGATCCTACAGGAGATCGATTGTGGTGAACATCTGCTACCCAATTGTTCCTACTTTGTGAAGGGGGGAGAGACCTATTTCACTGGCAAGCTGCCCCTAGACGGCGTGGGACATCAGGTGGGAACCTGTGTGTTTGGCGAGGATCCGCAGAGCTCTGTGTTAGATCTCAATTGCCGAACCCATGATGTGGATAATCTCTATGTGGTGGATGGATCGTTTTTCCCTTCTAGTGGAGCCGTTAATCCGACCCTAACGATCATTGCCAATGCCCTACGGGTAGGAGATCATCTTGTGGATCGGTTGGGCTAGTTTTCTTAGGTTTCCAGATCTGATTTCAACAGGTAAATATCGTGACTATTCTCTTCAGACGTTCTCTACTGCCCTTGCTCTTTGGACTGATCCTGGGCTTGACTTTTGCTTTCCTGCCAGCAACTCTCAGTCGATCCGCTGCTCAAACCCCTGATCTTTCTCCTGATACCCACAGGGTTGGCTCTGCTCCTCAGTATCTAGCCCAGACAAGCCGCTCTGAACCTATCGTTGAGACCGTCGCCGAGATCGGGTTCGCCGTCTCTGATCTGGATGAGGCACTGCAGGCTGAGGCTGGGTCTGGGATCGAGTTCCTGGAATACCTGGCTCCGGATCGCAGTCGTCCCCTTCCAGAGGAAACTCAAGCCAACGATCTGATCCATTGGCAGACCACTATTTCAGAGCGCTTGTTGCAGGGACCGGTCGAGCTGATCTCTCCAGGGGTAATTGACGTTGATGATCAACTGGGTTTCTCTAAAGGGATCCTGGTGCGGGATCCGGATGGCCATGGGATAGGGCTTGTGGAGTATTGAATCTTAAACCTGGCAGAATCTATTTTCATGTCATAGTCTGAGTATCCTTGCCTTATCCTAGGAGGTAGGTTTACGAGGTTGGTGAGAGTGGAAACTGTGACCATCGATAGATTCTGGGACTTGGTCGTTGGGGTGCTGACCCTGGATGTGGATACTGTGAAGGTTCTTGCTGCGGGTCCGGGCACAAGCTGGCTAGCCGTCTCATTGGTGTTGTTGACAGGTCTTTCTCAAGGCGTGGCCCAGAGTGTCGTTCTCTTTGTGAATCAGGTGAAACCCCTCCGATTCCTGTTTAGCTTGTTGATCGGGGCTGTTCTCTTTCTGGGGGGCTATGGGTTCTGGGTCTTGAGTATTTGGATCTTGAGTTTATTGATTCCCCAAGATGGACTTTCCTTGGAGCGGATCGCTCAAATACTAGCTTTTAGCTATGCCCCTCTGCTGTTCAGTTTGTTTGGGGCCATGCCCTACCTAGGAGTTCCCATACTGAGATTGCTCTCCATCTGGAATTTACTGGCTGTTGTGGTGGGCTTTGCTACTGTGTCTGATCTATCCGCGATGGGTGCTGCTCAATATGTGTTGCTGGGATGGGTCTTTCTCCAGATCCTACAGCAGACTGTAGGTCAACCTATGGCTAATTTAGGTCAGTGGATCGCCAATCGGGCAGCAGGAGTCACCCTGGTCACAAAACCTAATGAGTTGCAAACCTTGATTCAGTCAAATGTTCATCCATTAGTCTCTCCTCAGGTATCTTCTTCTCCAGAAATAACGTCAGTTGTGCCCTCCCTCTCTCCTTTAGTAGAGACCCTAGAGGCAGCTATAGAGACTTTAAGAGTGATCCAAAATTGCAGCGCATTCTCCAAATATTCGGTATAGTTCTGTTGGCTATCATGGTGAGTATTCTCCTCTCTCCTCTACAGGATTGGCTATTCACAGAGGGAAGGGCCGTCAACGGTCTGGAAGCTTGGACAGTAGATCTCATCTGGTTGGGATTGATTGGTTTTATTGTCGGAAGCTTGTTAGCTCCTTTAGAGGCACTGGGTTGGTGGGCAGGCTGGTATGGGGAGGACATCAAGATACAGCCTTCTGTCTCTGCTACTGAAGATCACGATCAGACTTCGATCCGACGCTATGTAGTTTACTTGGATGGGATTGGCCAATCGACTCATCTTTACGATCCTTCCGTAACTGTTTTCCTAGAGCAGCTAGCTCAACGCTTACCATCGGATATCCAACTCATTAAGGGATTGATGTCCTACTCGGTCCTGAACCGATCCCTGACGGAAAACCGTCCACTGGCCCAGTTTTGGCGCTGGGTCGAATCGCTGCAGATCAATAATAGAACGGCCTGGATCGCCATGGTTATTAACCTTCGTAATGTTCTGATTGTAGCAGTCTCTGCTGATCAACGATATGGTCCGATCTACAACCAAGGGATCGCCCAGCGCATTATGGACAGTTTGGTTGAGCAGGGCTACCCGACTG
>CAYSEO010000044.1:0-5119 GCA_964429885.1 uncultured bacterium | reverse complement strand
CAAGGGATCGCCCAGCGCATTATGGACAGTTTGGTTGAGCAGGGCTACCCGACTGATAGGGAGCTTCCTATCACGCTAATTGGATATAGCGGTGGGGCTCAGATCTCTATCCACACTCTCCTATTGGAATCGAGCCAAACGGAAAGGCCGAATCAGTGTGATCTCTCTCGGACCCGTAGGGCATCAGGTGCCCGGCGGGATGATGGATCCTCAGCGGTTTCTCCCTAGTGGTTGCAGTGCTTTGCAACAGACCTTGGACTTCATTCTGAAGATCTTAACTGGAGAGTTAGCCCAGGTTATTACCCCTATATTTCCACCTGAAAGGCGCAGCAATTATCAGAGGTATCGGCAGGCAGAGTTCAACCAGTTGATCTCTTATCCTCAGGATCATTCGCCCGACTCAAACTGTTTTCGACCCCTTGCTGCTTGGATGGGCCGTCTGATCTTACCCAAGACGAATACCCGAGTTCACCAGGGGGTTATTATGGAACTCTCTCATACCCCTGATGCTTATCGCTTCCTCGTGGGAAAAACGGTAAAACTCCAGTGGCAATATTATCCCCAACTGCAACAGCGACTGCAACGTGTTACCCAGGATGTCCACTTCAGCGCAGAGGCAACCTTCTCCCTTCAGCAGGGACTGATCCATCCGATTCGGCTCAATCATTGGCGGCAAGTTGATCCTTTAGAATCCTTGGCTGGAGCTCATCCTGTTGACGATATTGAAGTGGCTCTGGTCGGTGAGGTTGAGGTCTCCTATGATCAATCTGCCTGGACTCTATCTATTCAAAAGGAGCCGATCCAGATCAGTGGACGTTATCGTGCTTTAGTAACCTTCCTCAGATCCGAGGGAATAGACTCTAACCATTGGCATGCCCGGCATTTCGATCGGCAAACTGGAGGATTTAATGGGGCAGAATCTCTTGTTTATGTTCCCCAAGTAGTAGCTGATCTGAATGGCAATTGTGCTGCCAGTAATCGAAATTTAGATCGATCTCCGGCTAATCAGCAGGGTTGGTACATCGATGGATTGATGAATCAAGCAGGGGTCTTTACAGTAACGGCCCTAGGTCCCCGTGCTCTGATACAACTTCAGCCGGATCGGTTTATCCCATCTACTTCAGCCGGTCGAAAGTTTATTCGCCAAGAAAACTGGGCCGATCTTAAGGCTAAAAAAGGAAAGATCACATCTACCCTGATCTCTCCTGGCCACAAGTCTCTCCAGCAGGCTCTAGCTGAGTGGCGAGTCGGAGATCAGGCGTTATTAGTCCATGTCTATGGGGGGATTGGTGGCGAGCGGGCTGAGCCTGCAACTCGGGGTCCGATCTACTTTGGTCATTTCGCCTACGGTATAGCGACCGTCATCCGTGAGCCACTGGCTGATGAACTGCAATTTGATATTACCTATCACCAGATCTATACCCATAATCAGGAGGGGCTTGTGTCGGGTTCTTTCCATTGGAATCGATATATGGGAGATCGTCAATGGGGAATATTGGGAACTCGGCCTGTTTGCGATATGCTGATCAAGTTTCCTCCTTACACAGATCCATTCGACTTTGACGGCCTGAAACGGAGCCCTCTCAGTGGTTTGATAGATCAGTTAGAGGTGATGGCTGCCCGATATCGGATCGGAGATGGCACCGGCGGGACCTATGTAGGACCTGCGAATAACTGTGCCCAAGATTCTAACCAAGCCCTTTATGCCAGCATCAAAAGAATGTCGGAGCTGATCGCAGAGAATGCTGATTATCTACGGGATTGGCAACAACGACATCTTGATCAGGCCAGGCGATATCAACAACTGTTGCGGCTAGGCCAAACCATACAACACAGGCTCTTACCCTTCGGTAGTGCTCGCGCTGACTGGGCTGAGAGCAGGGCAATATTGGGCACCAGTTTAGAAGATTATCCTCTCAAAGCTCTAGGTCGGGGACTGGTGAGTTGGCGTACCCTACTCCCCAGAGTCGCCAGTAATACGGTGACGCAAGCTTTCCTAGACCACGGAGCTTCTGTATGGGTACTCCAAACCTACCAGGTAGGAGGTGAGGATCCGAGCATCGAGCCTATCGCACCCTTCGGACTCTGAGTGCTCCCAGATCTTGCTCTTGTTAATCCCTCTAGATCCCTATAACGTTTTGAGGAGACTGAGACTCCTATTCACAGGAGCGTGGATTGGAATAGCTGCCCAACTGGTGAGCATAAACGAAGCTAATCACATTGCCCAACAGAAAGATCTGGCAGACCATGAATAGCCAGAATAGTAACACCATCACTCCTCCCACCACACCATAGGAAAGATAGGTACTACCCAAGTGGATTGCACTCTTATTGGTGAGAATTTCCAGGACTTGAAATGAGAGTGCAGTAATAAAGGCCCCTAGCATCACATCTCGCCATTGTAGGCTAACCGGAGGCAAGTATCGAAAGAGGATCATCAATACAGCTGTCAGGAGGGCAACGGTCACCAAAAACTCGATGCTGCTATAGAGGAGTAGCTCATTGAAATCGACGAATGGGATCACCCCGTCCACATTCTTTATAAATCCCAATATCAGTTGGAGGACGAAGCTAAAGGCTTGGGATAGTAATACCAGCAATGCTGAGCTGACTGTCAAAGCGAAAGCAGTTAGTTTTTTTAAGATCACCGCCTGGGCTGAAGAGACCAGACCTCGCCGATCATCAGACAGGTAGACCTCGTCCCAGAGTCTTGTGTAAGCTCGATCTAGGGCACTGAAGAAACCACTGCCTGTGAATAGGATCAAAATAAATCCGGTAATGCCGGCGCCAACACTATTTTGATTGAGATGGTGTAACGTTGTCTCCACTGTCACTACAGCCTCAATGGGCAGAGTCCTCTCCACTAGGGATATGATCTGATCATAGAGAGTTCTGGGACTTCTACGCTAGAATTGATCAGTGATTCTATTCTATGGTACTATCCGACTGATAGTAGGATTTTGGAGACTGATGAGATGAGTAACCTAGTTGTCGTGGGCTTCAAAGACAAATTCAGAGCCGAAGAGGTCCGTCTTGCTCTGGCTAAGCTGCAGGTGGAGCAACTCATCACCCTAGAGGACGCGGTTGTGGTTACTAAAGATGAGCAAGGCAAAGTTAAGCTGAACCAATCGGTCAACCTCACGGCTGCAGGGGCGGCCAGTGGCAGTTTCTGGGGTCTATTGATTGGCCTGCTGTTTCTGAACCCCCTCCTAGGTTTTGTTGCAGGCACGGCAGGAGGAGCTGCCAGCGGTGCTCTAGCCGACATCGGGATCGATGACAACTTTATGCGAGAGCTAGGACAAACCTTCGAGCCCGGATCCTCTGCCCTTTTCTTGCTGATTCAGAAAGCAACACCTGATAAGGTTTTGGAGCGTCTACAACCCCATCTTGCCGATGCCAAGATCCTGCAAACCTCACTGAGCAAGGATGATGAGGCTAGCTTGCGGGAAGCTTTTGAAAAAGCGAAAGCAGGATCTTAGGAAGATCCTATCTGGCTGGGGCAAATTAGCTCAACTCATACGTTGTTAGCAACCAGTTGCTGCTATTTTGCCTGCTTGACTCACCTCCCTTGAGAAGATCTACCATGGGTGTCTGATCGAGACTTCTCCCTCTGATCTTGCTGTTGCTTCAGTTGTCGAACGGATTCTTGGCCCATGCCGATCAGAGCTCCAGCGACAGCTCCCACGATGGCATATTTGCGGTGTAGATCCTGATATAGCTCACTCTCATAGTCAGGGTTGGCCATCTCCGCAACCGCTAAACCGACCACTGCCCCGATCATACTGGTGAGCAGTCCGGCAAAAAGGATCAGGCGTCGATTCATGGACCCTCTACCTCCAGTGAGTCACTGCTGAGCTACTGATCTCCCTGTTCAAGTATCAAAAGCGGTATCGCCTTGGAGCCGGTGCACCGGTTGCTCCCGCAAATGTTCCGGGATCTGCTGGGATGCCTCTGGGAACTCAGGGAGAGGAGAGGTTCCGGCAGAGGGTGGGCTGGGGGGTTGATCGGAGAGCAGAGCGCTGGCTAAACCTTTGATCACCACGTACAACACAGGTGCAATTAGCAAGCTCAGGAAGGTTGCAACTAACAAGCCACCAAAAACTACGGTACCGATGGACTGACGACTGGCAGCCCCCGCTCCCCCAGCGATCACCAATGGGAAGAAGCCCACCAAACTGGAGATCGCCGTCATCAAGATGGGTCGGAAGCGTTGCTCTGCCGCCTGGATAGCCGCCTCCACCAAACTCCGTCCCTCAGCCCGCAATTGGTTGGCAAACTCCACGATCAAGATGGTGTTCTTACTGGCTAATCCGATCAACATCACCAAGCCCACCTGAGCATAAACATCCAGGTTCACCCCCGGTCGCACCATCAGGAATCCCAACGCCCCCAACATGGCGGTCGGCACCGTCAACATGATGATCGTGGGATCCACATAGCTTTCATACTGAGCCGCCAACACCAAAAACACGATCACAATAGCCAAACCAAAGATGATCACCGCCTGACCTCCGGCTGTGATCTCCTCCCGAGCAGTGCCGATCCAATCCCGTCCTACAGAGGGCAAAGAAGCTTGTTCCACAGCGGTGTCCATGGCCTGCAACGCCTGACCGGAACTGAACCCTGGAGCTGCCTGACCTTGAAGCTTGATGGATCGGAATAGGTTGTGGTGGTTGATGGTGGAGGGACCCGTTAGAGGCGCGATCTCGGCCACCTCACTGAGGGAGATCAGCTGCCCATTGCGGGAGGGGACATACAGCCGTCCGATATCGTCTGGTGAGGAACGAAAGGGAGTATCGGCTTGCACATAGACCCGGTAGCTGCGCTGTCCCAAGGTAAAATCATTCACATATTGGGAGCCCAAATAAGACCCTACGGTGGACATGGCGGTCCCGAAATCCACATTCAACGCCTTGAGCCGATCCCGATCCACATTCACCTGCAGCTGGGGCGTACTGGCGGTGAACTGGGTAAAGACGCTGCCGCCGAGCACTGGATCCTGATTGGCCGTGGCGATCACATCATTGCCATTGGCTTGGAACTCATCGATGCTCAGCTGACCGCCACTGCGATCTTGGAGTTGCATCTCAAAGCCCCCAAAGTTGCCCAGACCTGCCAC
>CAYSEO010000043.1:0-19007 GCA_964429885.1 uncultured bacterium | reverse complement strand
CGCGTATCCAGATCCATCACGGTGAAGGCGATATCGTACATGGTGTCCACAAACGGGAAGGGCTCGTTGATCTCGATGCAGTCGAACAACAACAGCTGATCGTTCCAGTAGCAGATATTGCGCAGGTGTAGATCTCCGTGGCATTCTCGGATCTTGTCCTCGTCGATGCGGTATTGGAACAGATCGGCTCGCTCGGCGAAGAACTGATCGGTGTAGGACTTGGTCTCCTCAAACTGCTGTTGGGTCTGAGGACCACCAATGTAGGCCTGGGTTTGCTCGTAGTTCTCGTCGAAGGCCTCCCGCACCCGCTCCGCCGGACCATAGCTACGGATATGATCGTTGGTCTCGGTCTTGGCGTGGAACTCCGCCACCGCTCGACCCAGTTGCTCCATCAGCTCCGCTGTCAGTTCCCCCCGCTCAAACAGGCTACTGAGCAGTCGATCCTGAGGAAACTGCTTCATCTTCAGGGTGTACTCCACCGCCTCACCGGATCCCCCTAGGGTGAACTGATCTCCCTGCTGGGCAATGGGCAACACCTCCAGATAGATCCCAGGTGCCCCCCGGCGGTTCATGCGCAGCTCCGCCTCACAGAAATGCTGTCGCCGATCCAGGGTGGTGAAGTTGAGAAAGCCGAAATCCATCGGTTTCTTGACCTTGTAGGCATACTCCCCTGCCAGCAGCACGTAGGAAATATGGGTCTGGATCAGTTGCACCGGCTCCGGTACAGGGTGCGGATAGAAACCCGGCTCCATCATCTGCTGGATCAGGGACGGTAAAGTTGTCTCGGCCATGAAATCGGATTGGGAACGACAGTGGATCGGCTTCGATCTCACTTAGACTACCGTACTTCCCCGCCGGATCGCTGAGATCAGGCTAGGACCGTCACCTGCAGATGGGCCTCCGTCACTCCAAATCCCACCATCAATACGATCTCTGTGCCTGAGCTGAGCAGCGGTCCCACATACCGAGGGGGCACCGCGCTGCCCACAAAGGTGACTAGCGCACTCAGAAACAACCAGGGCCAGGACACCTGCGCCCACATCAGTGCCCCGATCACCCCAATCACCACCACGGTAACGATGGCCGGGATCGGCGGCACCATGGCGGAGGCGTTGGAGTACCGCAGGGTTCCTTGAAAGGAGATGGGCACCGGATTGAAGTCGCGATAGTAGGTGATCAGATCCAACAACACCAGACCCAGGCCGATCCCCCAGATCGTTACCCAAGCCCAGGGGGAATAGGTCCAGGATAGACCTGCCCGTTGCCCCTGACAGAAAGCCGCCAGGATCGTGAGGGGGGTGAGGGTGACATGTAGGAAAAATCGCGGTTGACTGAGCCATAGCAAAGCCTTGCCTTGGCCCATAAGTTTTCCTAAACTGATCACGGCATTATCATAAGTAATCGCGACCATAATCAGGATTAAAAGTGTCATCTCCAGGCAATGAGTATGAAGACAAAGCCCTACCAACCAGGGCAGTATCACCAGATTGGTCAGGGTGAAGAGGGGATATAGAATAGCAGCCATCGACATCACTCCCTTGGGAATTAAAGAGTTCCTTAAGCTTTAGAGGGGAAACCATCCTCAGACTAGGTGGGATACAGTCTACAGGAAAAGTACGAAACATTATTTAATGCTTTGTGCTTGACAGATCCAGAGCGCCTTGAGAAACTGTCTATTGTCCTCACCCTGATGGTTTTGATCTAAACTGATTTTTTGATTTATCCTGATGTGGGAAAGGTAGGATCCTGTATTGATACTGAGGGAAAAGTTGGGTGTTTTATGATGTTGAGAAACTTCTGGTACGGTGTAGAGCATAGCGCGGCGGTGACCCTGAGTAAACCGGTTGCGGTGCAGCTGATGGGGCAGGAGTTGGTGCTCTATCGAGGGGAGCAGGGACAGGTGTTTGCGTTGGAACGGCGCTGTGCCCATCGGCAGGCGGCTCTGGATCAGGGCTGGGTGGAGGGCAACTGTATTCGCTGTCCCTATCATGGTTGGCGCTATGAGGCGGATGGCTCCTGTAGTGATGTGCCTGCTAATCAACCGGGGGTGGTGATCCCCAAGCGCGCTCGGGTGGAGTCCTATCCGGTGCAGGAAAAGTACGGATTGATCTGGGTATTTTGGGGGGATCGAGATCCCCAAACATGTCCGCCTTTGCCAGAGCTGCCGGAGTATGATCAGACGGGCTGGCGAACCATCTGGGGTGACTATCTCTGGCAGGGGCATTTTACGCGGGTGTTGGCCAATACGATCGATATGTCCCATGCTCCGTTTGTGCATAGTAAGGGATTCGGCAACAAAAAGGCCCCCTCGATCCGCACTTACACCCTGGAGCGGGAGGGGGAATGGAGTGCTAGCGGTACGATTCAGTTTAAGACGAAGCCCGCCTACTCCCTCAAGCTGATCCTGCGGGACAAGGCGCCGAGTGGATCGTTCCAGGGCCGGTTTTACATGCCCAACATCACCCGCGTGGATCTACGGTTCTCCTGGTTTCACTTTGTTCTCTTTATGGCTCATGTGCCGATCAGTGATACCCAGACCCTCACGAAGTGGTTGCATATTCGCAATTTCGTCCGGACACCGTTGGCGGACTTCCTGATGCGGGGGGATATCGCTAAGACCTTTGATCAGGACAATTGGGCGGTGGGAACGCAGCCGGCTGGACCCTGGCCCAATCTGGTGGATGAGGTGCATGTGCCCTCGGATGCTTTGGAGTTGGCCTACCGCAAGTGTTACGAGCGGGCCTTGCGGACCGGATCTGAGCTGGAGGAGCAGCCGGGATCCGAGATTGAGGAACCGATCCAGGCACCCGAGTTGGTGCTGGTGGAGTGATCTGGGGATCTATTTTCCTCAACGACGGGAGAAGATCACGGAGAGATTATTGGCGGGCATGGAGACGATCTCCTGGAGCTGGAGAGCATGGGTGTCCGCCTGCTCGGTGACCTGATCGAGATCTCGCACCCCCCAACTGGGATCTTGTGCTCTCAGCATCTGGTCGAACTGTTGATTGCTCTCAGCGGTGTGGGCTCCTCCCCGTTGGAAGGGACCATACAGGTACAGAATCCCGCCGGGTTTGAGGATCCGTCCGGCTCCCGCCAGTAACCCCAGACAGCTGGCCCAGGGGGAGATATGGATCATGTTGATGCAGACCAGGGCAGTGATCGGTTCTGGGGGCGGCTCGGTCTCCACAATCCACTCAGGGGCTTGAGCGTTGATGTCGAGGGGAGAGCGGAGGCGATCATCGGGAAGATGAGTCTGCCAGGCACTGATGCTGGCTCGCAGTTCTGGGTCGGGATCGCTGGGTTGCCAGAGGCGGGGCTGCAGTCGGGGGGCGAGGAAGACGGCATGTTCTCCGGTGCCACTGGCGATCTCTAGGATCGTGCCCTGGGGGGGTAAAACTCGGGTCAGGACCTCCAGGATCGGCTGGCGATTCCGTTGGGTGGCGGGGGCGAAGCGGCGGGCGTCCTCAGTCATATCGTTCCTTGCTTAACGGTGGGCTCGGGTTCTGTGTCATCCTCAACTGGATCTAAATCGGGGATCTCAACCCGGAAACAGGTGAGAGCGGGGCCGGTTCTAACCCGGATCTGGCCTCCTAGACATTGCACGGCCCGTTTTACCAGAGCGAGACCTAAACCGGTGCCCCCCTGTCGCCATCGATCCACCTGGGGAATTCGATAGAACTTATCGAACAAGCTGGGCAGGGCCTCGATCGGGATCTCGGAACCTGTATTCTCCACCTCGATCTGGATGCCCGTTGGGGTTGCCTGGAGACAGATCCGGATCCGATGCTGCGGAGGAGTATATTTACAGGCGTTATTGATTAGCTCTGAGACGACTCGCTCCAAAAGATCTTTATCTGTTCTCAAGGTGAGGGGTTGGTCTGGGATCTCGATCTGGAGCTGCTGTTGGCGTTCCTCAGCCCGATCTTGGAAGGATTCAATCAAACACCATAGCCAGTTATTCAGATCCAGGTTGCAGATCGCCAAGGCGCGTCGGCCCGATTCGATGGCTTGGAGATCTAACAGTTCGTTGACGAGGGTGATCTCTCGTTCGCACTCGGCTTTGAGGATCTGCAGATAACGGGTGCCTCGCTCCGGTAGATCAAAGTTGTTCAACAGGGTCAGGGACATCTTCATATTGGTCAGAGGGGTGCGCAATTCGTGAGAGACCATATGGACGAACTCTTCCTTCATGTGGTTGAGCTCGGTGAGTTGCTGGATCTGTTGCTGAGAGGCTTGGAAGAGACGGGCTTGACGGATCCCGATGGCACACTGGTTGGCCACCTGTTCAGCGAGGCGGATCTCTGGTTGGGAAAACTCCTGGTCAGGAGAACGGAGCAGATCTAACCAGGCATAGAGTTCCTCTCCTTCCCGAATCCCACAGCTCAGGATCGTGGTGGCGGCACCAGGGTAGAGTTGGGTTCGCAAAACCGATCGGCAGCGGCCCAGATAGTCCATAAACGTTTGTTCTATGGGTTCAGGCTCAGGGCAGATTAATGGATCCTGTGGGGGATAACAGCTCACGGCTCGAAAGCTGCAGCCATCACTCCTCGGGAAATTAATCCGACACCCAATCAGATCTAGACCTCGCGTTAACTCTTCTACGGTTGTCTCCAGGATCTGGTTCTCCTCTAAACTATCCCGCACTTCCTCGATGATCAGCCGTAAGAGGGCCTCCAGATCTAGAGCTTGGTGTAATTGAGCATTACGAACGTGAACCTGATAGCTCAACTCTCGATTGGAACTCTGCAGCTGAGAATAGAGAATAGACTGTTGGATCCCGATCCCCAGCTGCCTAGCCAACTGCTTCATCACCTCCGCATCCCAATCGCTCCAGGGGTGTGGACCCGAACAGTGGTGAGCGATCAGTAGCCCCCAAAGTTGTTGATCCACCAAGATAGGTACCACTAGATTGGCTCGGACCTGTAAGTCGTGTAAAAGCTCCAGGTGACAGGGTTGGATCTGGGCTCGATCCACATCCTCGATCATGGAGATCCATCCCTGTTGATAGACCTCGAACAGTCTTTTTTCCTTAAAACAGGGATCTGAGATCACTCGATTCAGTAAAGGCAAAAATTGAGGATCCACAGACTCCGCGATCACTTCACCTTCGTAATCGGGGAGGAATCGATAGATCACGACTCGATCTACTTTTAAGAGATCCCGGATCTGAGTGACTGCCGTAGACAGAATAGGATCCAGATCCAGAGACCGCCGGATCTGTTGAGTGATGTGATTGATCAGTCGAGTTTGTTCCAACTGTTGCTGCAACTTTAATTCGATCTGTCTGCGTTCGGTCACATCTAGAGAATGCCCAACGATCCGGGTCGCCTGTCCTTGTTGATCACGGAGGATCACAGCATAATCCATGAGATGGACGTAGTGACCTTGCTTATGACGAACCCGATATTCCAGGGAACGATGGTTTGGGGTCCGCTGCTCTAAATCGATGCGGATCTGTTGGGCAACTCGCTCTCGATCCTCTGGATGAATCAGATCCGTCCAGCCATCACCACTATCATCGATCTCCTCAAAATTATAGCCCAGAGTCTCGAATAACCCTAGCCGTCGGGTGGTCCATTCCGGCACATCGAGATCATAGATCATGCCATCCACAGCCAAAGCAGCTAAGCTAAATAGCTCTCGACTGGCCCGCAGATCCGCTTCGACTTTCTGGCGCTCGATCAATTCCCTTTGCAATTGCTGATACATCTGGGCCTGTTGGATGCCTAGTCCTAATTGATCTGCCACCCGTTGGGCAAGAGTGATCTCCTCTGATTGCCAAGGATGGTGTGGATCTCGACGGGCCAAACTTAAACTGCCCCAGATCTGACCCTGACAACTGATCGGGGTGAGCAACCAACTACCAGAAAAGGATTGGGCTAGATCTTGATTGACGGGATCTTCGATCTGATCCGTATCATCCACCCGTACCATCTGTAGCTGTTTGAGTTGATCGGAGAACGGATTATTCTGTTCAGGGATCACCAGATCCCGCTTGTCCAACCGATCTTGATTACGATTGTAGGTAACCAGATGATACCAGCAGCCTAGATCGGGTCGATATTGGACGATCGAGACCTCAGCTTTAAGAAATTCAGCGATATGTGCGCTAGAGATATCAAAGATCCTGACGAGATCCAGGGAGCTACGGATCGCTCGGGTCACTTGGTAAAAGGTTCGTTCCTGCTGAATCTGGAGCTGTAGAGATCGACTCTGAAAAGCTTGGGTTTGACGGGCTAACCTCAAGTAGAGGGTCTCCAGCGAGATCACCCCTAACAATTGATCTTGATCGTTTAGAACGGGCAACCAACGGCATCGTTGTTCTTGCATCCAAGAGATCAGATCTTCAACCCCAGTGTAATCCATAGATCGAAAAACACAGAGAGGAGAGATCACAGTCTGGATCGGTTGTGTGTTGTTCTGATCTGGATTGGCTGCATAGGTAAGGAGATCCTGAGCTGTGACCAACCCTAGAACCTGATGTTGGGAGCCGATCACTCCATAGGTATACTGATCGGATGAGGAAACTTGGGTTTGAGGATCGGGTCGGAAGAGATGAGCCTGATCTAATTCGGATCCTGCCATGATCTGTAGTACGACCGCGATCGATATATCCGGATCGATCAGGAGAGAGATCGAGTCGAATAGATCAAACAAGGGGATGGATTCAGGATCCCCAAGATCTGGAGAAGGGTGTGGGCGAAGTGGAGTCTCCATAGCGAGCGGTGATCCCTATCCTTAAGAGTAGAATCTCCCTGCCTTAATGCTAGTATCGATTCTTATCCAATGTACGCTTCTTAACAAGTCTCAAGGACAGATCACGGATGAGTGAGCTCTCAAGATCTGCGTCCTCATTGGCGAGATCGTTACAGCAGTTGAGCTTTGGCCAATCCCTGGCGAGCGATCTGGCAGAGATACCGCAATCTCAGGATCGGTTGTGAGATCTCCCCAGCCTCCAAGAGGGTTTGGGTCTGGCGAGCCAAGATCCCTAAACCTGCTTGGTCCAAGAGCTGAACCTGTTGACGTAGATCCGTGCGTAGATCCTCGGTTAATCGATGGCTGCCGCCCTCCGCTAAAATCTGTAAGCGTTCCAACAGAGCTGTGATCTGATGATCGATGGCAGAAGCAGGCAGATCCAGATCCCCCTCCAGATCCTCCTGGGGCTCGGCAGTAAGTTCGTCGGTTTCTGAATGGGGATCCGCTGAGGGTAAGGTGGCGGAACTCCCAGATCGAGAAGTAGGAAAGCTAAGGGGGAGCACAGCGGATTGACCAGACGACGATGGCACCAGTAGGGAGAGGGGATAGATCCCCAGTCCAGCCTCCCCCACAAAAGCTCGCCCCACCAGTCCCCAAACCTGAGCTTGAACGGGATCCAGGGCCTCTAGTGCTTGGATCCGGTGTTGATCAACTGATCGATAGGGCACCTGTAGGATCAACCCCTGACCTTGAGGATCCTCCAGCTCCCACAGCAACCGTTGGTGGATGGGATCGAAGTGACGCTCTCCCCATGCCGTGGGTCGGATCAGCACCAGGGAGCCATTGGGATCGGACTCCTGCAACCCCATGGGCAGAGTCTCTGCCAAATAGTGACGGAGCTGGGACCACTCCTCAAACCGACGCTGACCCACAGGGAACTGATCGGTGACGCACTCCAAACTTGTGGGTCCGAGGCAGATCCCTTGGGTCTGTTTGGCGCTGGAGAGCCGTTTATGGCGATTGCGTTTGGCCCCCAGCAACTTGATCCGCCCTCGGGCCGCCTCTGCCGGACTACTGATCCCAGACCAAGGACCGGCTTGCCCATAACGAGCCACCGGATCGAAGCGACTGTCATGGAACTGGGGCCGCGCCTCCGACCAGGTACACCAGTCCTGAGCCACAGGATCCCAAAACAACACGGTCAACCCGGCATACCCCGATGGGGATTGCCAGTGATAGGCCCCCATGCCGATCAGCTCCAGATGACCCACCTCCACATACTGACTGCGAGCCTCCCCCACCAGATCCGCCCGTTGGGGAGATTGCAGCAAAGCCTGACAGAGGGCATAGACCTGCGCCATGGATCCAAACAGCTGCTCCTCATCCGCCTTAGCATCCCGTTGCAAACTCAGCCCCAGTTGATCCGCCAATCCCCGCAGAGCCAACCCCAGTCGATGCAGATTCACCCCTTGAGCCGACACCGCCAGAGTCACCCACCGTTGCTGCGTGGCCTCCGAGAGATGCAGGATCCCCACCGCGATCGCCTCCGCCAACAGCTGTTGAGCCGTCCCGATCACCTGCTCCCGAGATCGAGGGGCCTCCATCCCTTGCTGGGCCGTCGTTGAGAGTTGGGACAGATCCAACTCGATCCCCTGCTGTTGCCGATAGGCCAGGATCGCCATCACCCGATGGACACAAACCTGAGCTGTCTTACAGGAGCAGATCATGCCCTCCAACCCTGTGGCGAAGAAATACCGACAGGTGATGTTGAGATCCACAAACCGAACGATCAGGGGCTCCCCCCCCTCGATCTGGTAACGCACCCCTGTCGCCAGCTGCTGGGTCGCCTTCTGGAGCCGGGGCTTACTGGCCCATTTCTTGATCTGATCAACGCTCAGATCCAAAGGGGAGAGCTGGGGTGATCCTGAAGCCAGCTCGGTCCCAGGATCCGGGATCCCAGGTTGAGCAGCAGGATCCCCAACTCCTGCTGCTGGCCTGTCCTGATCCACACCTGCGGATCTCAACCACAGACACACCGTCAAGATATGGCGACAGATCCCAGTAGCAGGGCAGCTGCATTGAGCCTGAGTCGGTCCAGTGAGAGGCATGGTAACGATCACCTCCCCCACCTGCACCCGCAGATCCGGCTCACTCTCGATCACTTGAGGGGCCGCTGCCTCCAGATCCTTACTTGCCCGGCGGAGTAATCCTTTATTGGACAAGGCGATCAGGGCCTGATCATCAAAACGGGCCAACTGTCGTTGCAGCCTGATCAGAAGATGAGTCGTCTGAGAATTCAATAGATCTTACCCGCCAGCCAGGTTGCCAACTGCCTTGGGGTGAGTGCCGCGATCTCCATACCCAGAGCCGCCAACTTCTCCGCCATGGACACATCATAATAACCAGCGGCCTCCTGATCCAAAGCCGCCAGACCCATCAACACCACCCCTGCCTCCTTCAACCGCTTACAGACACCCCACATCACTTGAGGGGAAGCCCCCTCACAGAAGTCACTCACCAAGATCAACACCGTCCGAGCCGGGATCTGCACCAAAGTCTCACAATAGCTGAGGGCCTGACCGATATTCGTGCCTCCCCCCAACTGCACACTCATCAACATCTCCACCGGATCCTCCACATACCCCGATAGATCTACCACCTGGGTGTCAAAGATCACGAAACTTACCGACAGAGAGGGCAATCCCGCCAGGATCCCCCCCATCACCGCACTGTGGATCACCGAGCCCGCCATACTGCCACTTTGATCGATACACAGGATCACATGCCAAGGCAGCCGCCGTTGCACCCGTGAGAAGAACTTCACCTCCTGCACCAACAGCCGTTGTCGTTCCGGATCGTAGTGTTTGAGATTGCGTCGGATCGTACCTCGCCAATCCAGATTCTGAGCCACTGGCAGTGGGCTATGGCGAAACCGATTCAACTTGCCCAACAGGCTGCGTCGGACCTCATCCTGAATCCGTTGCCGGATCTCCTCCACCACCTGTCGGACGATCCGACGAGCCACCTGCAACACCTCCCCCTGCATCTGTCCCTTAAAGGTGAGCACCGTCTTCAACAGATCCAGATTGGGGGTGAGACCCGCCAGAGTTTGCGGATCCGTCACCAACTCCTGTAGGCCGTAGCGATCTAAAGCATGACGCTCGATCACCTCCACCGTCTCCTGAGGAAACAGCTCCCGCACCTTAGCGATCCAACTGGGAATGGCTAGCTGACTGGGATCTAAACTACCGGGCTGCTGGGCTCCCTGTGCCGGGGCTCCCGAGTCGGGTCTAACACCTCGTCCCTGATATTCCCGTCCATAGAGATAATCCAGTGCCTGCTCGATCTGTTGATCCTGAGCCGAGAAACTACAGGGAAGCTGATCCTGGGCAAACCGACCCAGGATATGACGCCAACGCTGCCGGGTGCGATGGGGATCAGAACTCATTTTGGTGACTAGAGATCCAATAGATTCTATCCTCCAGGTACGTCCTCAGAGAGAGTTTGGGATCAGGGGTGATTCAGTATCACGGGATCCCCAGCCCCTTGTTAACCTTGATGTCCAATTTTACCGATCCCTTCGTCAGGATAGCTCAATCCTCGTGAGGCCATACTATAAGCGATTTGAGTAGCGGTGATTTCTGACTCGGAGAGCATGAGCTTAAAGGTCGCTTGATCGATAGCTAACACCTGAACTGGACCTTCTGCGGCAGAACGAACGGTGGCAGTCCGAATCCCCCCGGACAACAGCCCGATCTCACCAAAATATTCCCCCGGTCCCATTTCTCCGACCACTTGAGGTGGATAGGTAACATCTTCAAGCACAACCTCCACATGTCCTTGGGCAATAATGTAAAACGAGCTAGCATGATCTCCCTGTCGGACAATCGCAGCTCCAGGTAGGTAGACTAAAGGTTGTGCATTAGCAATGACTTTAGCTAACAACTCTGATCTCAGACCGGGGAGAGCCATCATGATCGCCTCCTGCAAGATACCTTCCTGGGCATTGGAGACCATCAACTCATCTGAACCCTGGTGATGCAAACCCTGGATCTGCTCACTGAGCTCATCCAAAGAGTGTTTAAGACTTGTGACCTGTGATTGTAAGTTCCCTATCAGTTCGGCATCCTGGGCCTGGGTTAACTCACTCATCAGATCAGCAATCACGCTTCTAACCGGCCTCAGTAGGTCGATCCAGATTTGATATTGTATCTCCAGGAGTTGGATATAAGTATCAAAGCTATGGGGCGATGGCAGCTCCTGCCAGAGATCAAAAGATCCATCCCGATCTTGAACCCCTAATCCCAGAATGATATGTACTTCTCCTACAGCTGCATAGGAAACCGATGGGTTAAGTTCCATGAAAAACGGTGTCGATAACGGCAAATGAGGCACATAGTCTAGCCAATTCTCAATCCGATGACTCATGCTATCACCCATCTCTTTTTTGTAAACATCAGCAAAGGCTCGATTACCCAACTTAGGAGCACCAAAGGTATAGACTTTGAGATTGAGATGAGTGCTTCTTCTCAACTCAAGGGCGCAGATATTGGCAAAACACCCACCTGAGCCATGTCCTGTAACATAAACTTCTAGATTTGGGGCAACGGGATCAAGTTCAATCAGGGACTGGGTAAGAGGGTTACTCTGCTCACTATCATCTTCGTGATCCAGAGGATCAGAAATTCCCTGATGTATCACACCATGGAAGATTAGATCTCGGATCTGCAAATCAAAGCTCGTCCCTAGTCGTACAACTCCAGCATCAGCGATTGCTTCTAAACAGGCCAGACGTTGAGGAGTACTGAGATGTTTAAGATGTTGAAAGTCCTGCAGGGTCAGTTGTCCTACCAAGGTCTTGAAGAAGATATCGATCTGAGACGCTACAGATCGATAGAGGGAGAGAAAACGCCGAGAGACTTGAGCCTGAGGTGAAGCCATTTCTGAGTACGGGATCAGCTCCCATTGGGCACCTGCCTCAACAACTGCTACTGCTTTGAGGACAATACTATAGAGATGATAATCCGGATGCTTCAAGATCAGACCTTGCACCCTAGCATCATCATTGCCAATGATATGAACCGGCTCCATCTTCTGTTGGGGATATAGCAGGTGATAAAGTGCTCTGATCCCTTCTCGATCTGGCTCGGGTTTGCATTGAAAGGCCCAATGAACCTCCTTGGCCAACCGTGCTAAAAATAGAGCCTCATCCCAACTAAACCCAGAACGAACTCTCCTCGTTGCCTTCATCGGTCAATAACTCCCTATCTTAGATTTAGAGGTAAGACAATCATGCCAGATCCCTACAGTCCTAATCTTAATCCTATATCAAGCTTCACAGGTCTCAAAAAATTCTACTTGGGTCTGGAACCAAACAGCCACATTCACCATGCGTGCCCTAGAATTGATCCCCCCAGATCAGGCGTAGCCTCAGGTCAAACGATCGTCATGTCCTAAAGAATGGGGCGACTGCAATACCTAAGTATTCATACCGAGAACGCCTATCTGTACTACTTGTGCTACATCCGCCAATACATCCTCTGACACGGCAATCGCCATCCCCAAGACATGGGGACCTCCGAGATCTGATCCTACCTCTCCCCTCTCGCAGTCGAAGGCCATGGGGCTGCATTCACACAAAACGTGGCCCGCTGTGCCCCATCATGCCGCTACAAACAGGTGCTTGATATGGAAAAGGTCGGCAAGATCGGGTCACCCATGTGCTCAATCGGGGCAGCAGAGGGAGCAAAAGCCCGTTGAGTTTGCTCTGTAAGCTTCAGTAAGTTTTGCCAGGATCCAGCTCGGGCAAGCCAGAGTTTTGATGAGATCCATTCGTCGAGACCTTGCACTCATGACCCCAGATCGGGTTGGCGTTGGCTTGAGCATCCAGCGCGATCTTGACCGGCTCCACCTTCCAGATCTTTTGACAGTATTCCTGGATAGAACGATCTGAAGAGAAACTTCCCATCCGGGCAGTATTCAAGATCGACATCCGGGTCCATCCCTCCCGATCTCGATAAGCAGCACTGACCTGATCTTGGCAATCGATATAGGATTGGTAGTCCGCGAACAACAGGAATGGATCTTGATAGCGCAGCAGATCCACCAAGGGCTTAAACAGATCCCGATCCTGAGGAGAGAACTCACCCATGGCGATCCGATCGATCACCTCCTGTAACTGGGGATTGGACTGGTAATACACATGGGGATCATATCCCTGGGCTCGCAAGGCACTAGCCTCCGGCGCGTTCAAGCCGAACAGGAAGAAATTCTCCGGTCCCACCTCATCTCGGATCTCCACATTCGCCCCATCTAGGGTACCGATCGTCAGAGCTCCATTGAGGGCAAACTTCATGTTTCCAGTGCCGGAAGCCTCCTTCCCCGCCGTGGAGATCTGTTCCGATAGCTCAGCAGCAGGGTAGATATGTTGACTATTGGTGACACTGTAATTGGGCAAGAACACCACCTTGAGCCGATCCCGCACATCTGGATCTTGATTGACCACATCTGCCACCGAGGTGATCAGTTTGATAATCAATTTGGCCATGTAGTAGCCAGGAGCCGCCTTGCCACTAAAGATGAAGGTGCGGGGTGTGATGTCTAGATCGGGATTCTGCTTGAGTCGCAGATACTGAGTGATGATGTGCAGGGCATTGAGGTGCTGACGCTTGTACTCATGGATCCGTTTCACATGAATATCGAAAAGAGAATCTGGGTTGACCGTGATCCCCGTTTGCTGATGGATCCGTTCCGCCAGATTTTGCTTGAGGGTGTGCTTGATCTGGCGCCATTCTGAGCGAAACTCCGCATCCTCGATGAATCCCTCCAGATGCTGGAGCTCATCCAGCCGTGTGATCCACTCATCCCCAATACAGCGGCTGATCAAACCACTCAGGCGAGGATTACTCAGCACCAACCAACGCCGAGGGGTCACCCCATTGGTAACGCTGATAAACTTCTCCGGCGAGACCTCAAAGAAATCCTTGAGGACCGTCTCCTTCAACAGATCTGTATGGAGGGCCGCGACCCCATTGATGTGATGACTGCCAACACAGGCCAGATTCGCCATCCGGATGGACCGTTGCCCCTGCTCATCGATCAAGGACAGTCGCTCCACCCGCCCCTGATCATCGGGGAATTGAGCTCGCACCTGATCCAGAAATCGGCTGTTGATCTCGAAAATGATCTCCAAGTGACGGGGCAGGAGTTGAGCAAATAGATCCAGAGCCCACTTCTCCAGCGCCTCCGGCAATAGGGTGTGATTGGTGTAGGACAGGGTTTTTGTCGTGATGGACCAAGCCGCCTCCCAGTCCATGCCCTGTTCATCTACTAGCAGCCGCATCAGCTCAGCCACCGCAATCGCAGGATGGGTATCGTTGAGCTGTACCGCGAACTTTTCATGGAACATGGTCAAGGGCAGCCGCTGCCGGAACAGGATCCGGATCATGTCCTGGAGAGCACAGGAGACAAAGAAGTACTGCTGCTGCAGACGTAATTGTTTCCCCTGGATCTGCTCGTCGTTGGGATAGAGCACCTTGGTTAGGTTCTCAGAGACGATCTTCTGATCCACCGCACCATAATAATCGCCGCGATTGAAAGCCTGAAAGTTAAAGGAATCTGGGGCCTCCGCCTTCCAGAGTCGTAAGGAGTTGGCCGTATTGACCCGATAGCCCAACACCGGCGTATCGTAGGGGATGCCCTTGACGATCTGATTGGGGATCCAGCGCACCTGATAGCTCCCCTGCTCATCGATGTAGGACTCGGTGTAGCCACCAAACTTGACATCCACCTCCCACTCCGGCCGCACGATCTCCCAAGGATTACCAAACTGCAGCCACCGATCCGTCTCCTCCACCTGCCAGCCATCCTGGATCTGTTGCCGAAAAATACCGTACTCATAGCGGATCCCATAGCCCATGGCCGGGATCTCCAGGGAGGCCATGGAGTCCAGATAGCAAGCCGCCAAACGCCCTAAGCCCCCATTGCCCAAGCCCGGCTCCTCCTCCTGAGCCATCAGATCGTCCAGATTCAGCCCCAACTCCTGTACCGCCTGTCGCACCTGCTCATAGATCCCCAGGTTGATCAGGTTGTTGCCCAAGTGGGGCCCCATGAGGAACTCAGCGGATAGATAGGCCACTGTGCGAGAGCCCTGGTAGGTATAGATCGTTGCCGTATTGATCCACCGTTGCAACAGCCGATCCCGAACCATATAGGCTAGGGACATGTAGTAGTCCTTAAGGGTGGCTAGGGCTGGAAACTTGCCCTGGGTGTAAAAGAGCGTGTCCAGAAATGCTCGCTTCAGTGTCTCCACACTCAGACCAGTCCGATCGTCCTCCAGATGAGTGGTGATGGCCTGACTGTTTACCGTCTCAAGCTCTGGTGCCTGCATATGCTCCCCTAGCGGCTAGACTCTGTTTCCGATACAGAACGTGTCCGATACATAATGACACATTAGGAGGCCATTATACCTAACCACCTATCCCCAAGGGTGATGGCGGCTACCGAAAAGAGCCGCTCTGGTTAGATCGCCTAGGGCTGGACGCGATCCCACAGCCGCAGACGCCCGATCTCAGCGATCTGGTCTAAGGCCGTCCGATGCTCAATCTCCGGAGGATGCTGCAGTCGCTGCTGGAAAGCCGCCAGGATACGGGCTAGGGTGTGATGCCGCACCGCGATGATAAAAGGGAAACCGAACTTCTGGTGGTAAGCCCGATTGAGGGAAGCAAACCGATCGTAGTCCTCGGGACTGAGCGCATCTAACCCCACCGAAGTCTGTTCGCGGATGGAGGTCTCCGCCATCTGAGCTCGGGTGGCCAGATCGGGATGAGCACAGATCAGGGCTCGCTGTTCCTCCCAAGCGAGGGAGTCCAGGGTCTGCACCAAAGCTTGATGGAGAGAGTCCAGATCGGCAAAGGGTCTCTGGGACCAGGTACGGGCGGCGATCAGCGGCGTGTGCTCAAACAGATCCCCTAGGGCTTGGGTGAACTCCGCTTGATCCATCTGGTTGATCTGGGCCAGGGAATAGATCGGCATCTGTTCGTTCCACCCCATTCGCTACTGAAGTTCTGGGAGATCGGGGCTGTCCTGGGCCGGTGGCTGAGGTGAGGGGGACTTGACCTGACTCAGTTGGGACTCTAGAGAACGGATCTTAGCCTTAGCTTGACGCAGGACCCGTTCCTTCTCCTTGCCCAGGACCGTATTGGCTGCCTGTTGTTGTTGGAGTTGCGTGGCCAGCTCCTCCTTGCTCTGGGTTAATGTCTGCACCTGCTCTTCCAAAGCCACGATCTGCAGTTGGCTATCCTCCAAGTCGGCCTCCAGTTGCTCCAGCTGAGGTTGGAGGGTTTGGTGGTGGGCTTGGATCTGCTCTAGCTGCTGCTGGATCCGGTTCTGCTCCTGGGTCAGGGCCGACACCTGTTCCTGATCCTGTTGCCGTTGCTGCTGCAGTTGCTCATGTTCCCCTTGCAGATCCCCCAGCTGCTGTTGGATCAGATCCCGTTCCTGGGTCAGCCGCTCTTGAGCTTGTAACAACTCCTCATTCTGCTGCTCTAAGATCACCAACATGGCGCTGGATTGTTGGCTTTGATCCCGGAGCTGTCGATTCTCCTCATCCAAACTCTCCAACTGGGAGCGCAGATCTCGGATCGTCTCCTGTTCCAGCTCTCTGGAGCGATGTAGCTCCTCGATCCGCTGCTGCATCTGGGTTTCTGTGGAACGGGACTGTTGGATCTGCTCTTCCAAAGTGGCCAGAGTCTGTTGGCGCTGAGTCAGCTCTGCCTGCAACTGATCGTTATCCTGGGCCAGTCCCAAGGCCCGATCTTCTAGATCCGCCGCCCCATCCTGAGCCCGCTGCAGGTCCTCCTCCACCCCCTGGACCCGATCCTCTAACTGGGCTCGTACCTGGACCAACTCCTCGATCTGTCGCTGCAGCCCCGTGGCAATGTCCCGCTGTCGCCCCAGCTCCTCCTCCACCCGATCGCTATCCGCTTTGACCTCCTTGGCCTTTTGCTCCAGAAAGGCGTTGGTGGCCCGCATCTGCCGCAACTGGATCTCCAGATCTTTTTTGGCCTTCTCTACGGTCGTCACTTGAGTGGTCAACTCCGCTGTCTGCTGCTGAACCATCTGTAGATCCTGAGTCAGCTGCTCATTGGTTTGGGCAAGGGTTGTGACCTGTTGCTGTAGGGCCTGACCTCGCTCCTGAGCCTGGGCCAGCTCGGTACTCAGCTGTTGAGCCCGTCCCTGCAGATCCTGTTTACCTCGTCGCTCCGATGCCAAGGCACTGAGCAGATCCTGTTTCTCCTGGATCAGACCCCTCAGTTGATCCTGAGTTTGTTGTAGGGTTTGCTCCAGAGATTGCTTCTCCTCCTGGTGGGTGGCCTGGGAGGCTCGCTGCTCATCCCCCAACGTCTTCACCTTGCCATTGAGGCGGATATACAGGATCAAACCCACCAGCAGAACAACCGGACTGAAGATCTCATATAAGGTTTCCAGATCCATATCCCGATGACTTATAGCAGGAACACATCTAATGAACTATATCACCCCTCTCTAGAGGCGAGATCTTCGCTAATCTTCATCTAGTGGAGTCGAAGCCTGATCCCCTGGGGGGGATGCCCTTGAAGGGTTCTCCAGATCCGGCACAGGATCGTAGCCTCCCGGATGAAAGGGATGACAGCGCCCTACCCGTTTGAGACCCAACCAGCCCCCCCGCACAGCCCCATAGCGTTGCACGGCCTCCAACATGTACTGAGAACAGGTGGGATAGAACCGACAGGCGGGGGGCAGCAGGGGGGAGAGCGTGATCTGATAGCCTCGAATCATCCAAACGATCGTTCGCTTCATTGTCCACCTCCTTAGGAAGTGACTAGACGGCTCTTACCATCATGCCCTGGCGTCCGCCGCCCCGTTTCCACCCCGATCGCTGTCCCTTCAGCCACGTCACCTGGCGCACCAACTGATCCAGATAGCTGAGCAGATCCGGAGCCAATACCTCCGTGGCCCCGTTATCCATCGACACCTCTAGCACCCGCCCCGGAGGCTGGCTCTCCAGATCATTCATATCCACACAGAGTATCGAGTGCCCCTGCTGATCACGGGCAAAGGGGATCCAACCTAAAGCCCCCCGCTGTCTGCGTTCCGGATCCGCACACAGCTGTTGCCAGATCTGAGCGACCCCTCCCAGAGGCAGGAAATAATACCCCTCAAAGAGGCCTCCACTGAACATCTTGATCACGAACCCCTGGCCTAAACGGCCCTGACCATTATTGAGACGATAGAGGGCCTTCAATTCATCCGGTAAGGGTTGTCGCAGATATCCTTCTAGTTGAGTCAAATACTGACCGGGAGCACCGCCATACAAATCTTCACCACACTCCGGCTGGTTCTCCGAAACGAGGTTAATGATCTGACGCCAATACCGCTGGATCGTCTCGGCGAGAAGGGGTTGGGGCATGATCTCAGTCTCCGTACTAATTGATCTCTCCTGAGATTAGTCTATCCAGACTTCTAAACCTGTCAGTGACCGGCATCACACTCGCCATCGATTTCGATAACAATACCTGCGTGATCATGTTCACAAAGCCCGTGCTCCCCTCGCCGACTTCAGCCGCCGGGGCTAGGACGGGTCCCCGTTGCCGATCCCCTGTGATCCTGATAGGTCCGCCAGCCCTCGAAAGCCGTGATCTCCTGCTGTCCCTCACAGATCCAGGGCTCTCCCAAGACTCCCAGCACCTCCTGCCCATTTGCCAACCGCACTTTACCCACACATAATCCCGCCGGTTCCTGCCACAGCAGCTGACCTAGACCTGCCGCCGGTACCTGCCAGACCTCAACCGCCACGGCCACTCCTCCCTGAGTCACCTTGATCATGGCGGGATGACGATCTTGGATCGACCACAGCCGATAGGCGGGCTCCGTCCGATCCTCTCGCACAAAGCGAGCCCCCAGAGCCAACAGATATCCATTCAGCTCCAGCCCCCGCATCAGGGTACCGTTGACCGCTAGCTCTACTCCCTCCATGGCCTCCATCCTGCTGCTCCGGTGTCTTAAGACTAGATTAAAATCGATTCCCCCCGATCGGGGATCTCGATCGCCAGCCCTGGAGAAACAGGAGTGGGACTAGCAAAAAGGTATCGACCTGAGGCGAGGTGGGGAACTATAATCAGAGGCTGTGCTATGCTAGTGAAGCCCTTAAGCCAGATAGATCTTCTACTTGTTTGGATCCTAAGGTTTCTGGGGCTGACAGCCTGACGGTAAGGCTTGCGCCTGTAGCTCAGTGGACTAGAGCACGTGGCTACGGACCACGGTGTCGGAGG
>CAYSEO010000042.1:0-19220 GCA_964429885.1 uncultured bacterium | reverse complement strand
TGGTTGCTGCAACGCTCGCTGCGCTCTCCTTTAGAGGGACCGATAGCTCGTCAGGTCTTCTCCCCTCAGAATCTAGTGCTCAACCTGATCGCCCTGGGGATCGCGGTGACCTGGTTGGTCTGGGTCGAGTCGTTGCCATTTCGGATCAATCTCTCCACCTCGCCTCTATCGGCGATCCTGTTCCTGGGTCTGTATTACTATCTGGCCATCGCTGTCCATGAGGCGGGGCATTGGCTGGCAGCTCAGGTGATGGGCTTTCGTCTGCAGTTCCTGGTGGTGGGTCCGTTACAGATCTTGAGACGTCATCATTCGTTACAGTTACAGATGAATCGTAGTCTGATGGTGGCTGGGGGATTAACCTCAGTGCTCCCCACCCAGTTACAGGGGATCCGTTGGCGTCTGATCTCGATGATCGCGGGGGGGCCTGTAGCCTCGTTGGGATTGGCCCTGGCTGGGATGAGTTTGGCGGGGTTCCCTCGACTGACCGCTACCCATGTCTCGTTCTCCTTGCTGCTGGTGTTCTCCGGGATCTCACTGATGATGGCCCTGGTGAATGTGTTGCCGATGCAGGTGGGCTATTTCCAGACCGATGGTGCTCGGATCTTGATGTTGTTGCGGGATCAGGAGGAGGGCAAGCGCACCTGTGCCATCTCGGCCTTGGGAGGGCTCTCACAGTTGGGGAAACGGCCTCGGGAGTGGGATCGAGATTGGATCCAGCAAGCTATGGCGGTACCGGATGGATCTTACGATCATCACTCGGCGGTGTTTTTGGCCTATTACTGGGCTTTGGATCAGGGGGCTGTAGAGTGGGCCGGTCGATGCTTAGATGAGGGTTTGCGATCGCGGCACGCCTGGCCGGATAAGTTTGTGGGGCGATTGTTACTGGAGGCCGCTTATTTTGAGGCATTTCATCGGCAGCGGCCTCAGGTGGCTCAGGATCTGTTGGCTCAGGTGGGAGAGCGGTTCATGATCGAGCCCTACACAGAGCGACGGGTGGAGGCGGCCCTCCGGTGGGCACAGGATCGTAAAGATCAGGCTATGACTCTGGCGCAGACAGGTTTACGGGATGTACAGAGGGATCTGGATGAGGGGATCCCCAAGGCAGAACGGGATTGGTTACAGCAGATCCTGTTGGCCAGTAGAGACATGTTGCCCACGGCGGGGTTCAGTTGATCTGGAACAAGCCTCACCTTAGCGGGCCAAATGCAGGGTCATGGTGGAGATGCTATCGTACCCTTGTTCCCTGGTTCATGGATGAGGCTCTCTATGACAGCTGTTATCTATCCCTCCAAGTTTCCAGTTCAACACCCCGATCGGATCCAACTCTACTCCCTAGCTACCCCCAACGGACAAAAGGTGGGTGTGGCTCTAGAGGAGCTGGAGCTTCCTTATGAGGCTCACAAGATCAATATTGGTGATGGCGATCAATTCGACGAGGAGTATAAACAGCTCAATCCCAACTCCAAGATCCCCAGCATCATCGATCCCCATGGACCGGGGGATCAACCCATCGCCATGATGGAGTCAGGGGCGATCCTGTTGTATCTGGCCAAGAAGACCGGCAAATTGATCCCGGATCGGTTGGATCTGGAATGGGAGATGATGCAGTGGCTGTTCTTTCAGATGGCTAGCGTCGGCCCGTTTTTGGGTCAATTCGGTCACTTCTATAAGTTTGCACGAGACAAGACAACGGATGACTACGGCTTGAATCGGTATACTCAAGAGGCCAAGCGGTTATTGGGGGTACTCAATACTCAGCTCAAGGATCGTCAGTATCTGGTGGGGGATGAGTACACGATCGCTGACATCGCCACCTTCCCTTGGGTGAATGCCTTGGATTTCTATCAGGGAAAAGAGTATCTGGAATACGCTTCCTTTGAGTTCATTCAGCCCTGGGTGGATCGGTGTATGGCTCGTCCGGCGGTACAACGAGGCATCAAGGTGTGTGGTTTTGATTCCTAGATCATCGATGATGTTTCGCTAACCAATCGACCAGGAGAGGATTGACCACTTCCGGTCGATCGTCATGGGGGCAGTGCCCTGTATCGGGTAGGGAGACGAACTGAAATCGAGGATCCGCTGCATACTGATGGAAGGCTTTACCGCGCTTGATCGGAGTCCAGGGATCGGCCTCACCCCACAGCACTAGGAGGGGACGTTGCAATTGCTGGAGCAGATCCTCTGGTTGCGGACCCGCTGGCGCTGACAGGATCGAGGCAAAGACTTTCTGAGCCCCCGGATCACAGGAAGGACGGTAGAGCAGCTCCACCAGCTCATCCGTGATCGCCTCAGGGTTGCTATACACCTGGGTTAGAGATTGACGGATCCGGGCAGGCTGTCGCACCTGATTGAAGACGAAGGGGCCGAACCAAGGAGAGGTAACCAGGGCCGTAAAGGCTCCCATGACGAAGCGAAGCGGGGGAGGTAACTCATCTGGTCTGTGATTTAACCCCCCGGCACAGTTGAGCAAGATCGTCCCAGCTACCCGATCGGGAGTATGGACCGTGAACATTAGACTCAGTAGGGCTCCAATGGAGTTACCCACCAACACAGCAGGTTGCCCCACCTGCTCCTGCCAGAAACCTCCTAGGAGCTCCTCCCACAGATCCAGGCTATAGTCCAGAGCTGGCTTATCCGAGGCCCCAAACCCCAACAGATCCAAGGCGATCACCCGATAACCCGCCTCCACCAAAACGGGGATGTTCTTGCGCCAGTGGCCGATGGAGGCCCCAAAGCCATGCACCAAGATCACAGGCGGCCCTGATCCCACCTCCACAAAGCGGATCTGGTGCCCCTGCCAGGACCAGGTGGCGGCATGGGAGTCAAGCAGTTGGGGAGAGGAGAGAGCTGTCACAGTAACAGGATGTAAATATATGTGTACTCGATCTCATCATAGTCCACTCTCTCACCTCCGGGATCCTCAGGTTGCTCACTCCCCAGTCCTGTATCCGGCTCCACCTCTGAACCTTTTTCTTGGAGTTGGATGAATCTCACCTCTCATTGAACTGGATTCAGATCATCTCACACGCCATCAACCGCTCAAACAAAGCCTCGAAATGATCCCGATCTCGATACAACCACCACTCCGACCCCCGATATAACGACATCTGTTCCCCACGCAATACCGCAGCGAATGGTAGCGATCCTTCTGGAGCCTGCTGGGGATTAAACTCCAGATCACGATAGCTTTGATAGAGATCATCCTGACGCCAGCCCACTCGATCGGCAAACTGCGGAAAGGTATCCCCAGATCTAGCCCAGATCATCATCTGTACTGTAAAACCGAATTGCCCACCACTGAGACGATCCCACAGCTGATCCAGGGTTCTTAGATCTGTACAAGGAAATGTTTCCAAAGACTCCAGATCCAGAAACTCCGCCTGCTGTCGCCCCGTCGCTCGTAGCAAGATCCGATCGGTCTCCTGATCCGCCTCCTGCCATCGCCCCGTGGCCATCAATTCACTGAGATAGGTGTAATCGATCCCCATCTCTGAGGCCAACCCCTGTTCCGCTAAACGCTGTTGCAGATCCTGAAGCTGTAGATGACCGGACCATTGCTCGTGTAATTGCATCGCCTGCTGGTAGACCTCCAGATCGGAGGAGATGGATGCAGCCAAGCTGATCGCCTGATCCCAGTTCTCCTGATCGGCAAGCCAGCGAGCCTGTTCCAGCTGACATTCCCCCATTCGTTCCAAGATCTGACCCAACATCGGCATATCTGAGGGGATCCCAGCCAGGTGAGTCGAGCATTGCTCAAACTCTCCTGACGCGATCGCTGTATTCATGCGTTCCAGTGTCAATTGGGCCGTGAATTGTGCCTCCCGCTGGGACCAGGTTCCATACCCTAAACTGGCCAGCCCTCCCAACAGGGCCACAGAAAGAACCGAGGCTACTTTGCCCCGCCATCCCCAACCGGGGATCGAGATCGGTGTAGAAGAAGGCGTTGGAGTCCGGATCGCTGCCGCCGACACAGGGGCCATGGCCTCCACCCCGATGCGAGTGACGGTCTCACTGGGAATCGAATTGGAAGCACTAGAAACAGGATCAGCGGCAGGTTGAGAGGTCGAGATCTGGATCTGAGTCTCGGTTTGGGAGGGGGTCGGGAGTGAGGAAGCTTGACCAGGCTGGGGATCGAGGATCTGTAGGGCCTCCAAAACCTCCATGGCGGTTTGATAGCGTTGGCTCGGACGGTAGTACACCATGCGGGTCAGGATCTCTGCCAATCCCTCGCTCACTTGAGGGGCCTGATCCTGCCAACACACCTCACCATCATTCACCTTAGGGAGCTGGCGCGGTGGCACCCCTGTCAACGCCTGGATCGCGATCATGCCCAGAGCATACAGATCACTGGCGGGCACCGGCTCCCCCATGGCCTGCTCAAAGGGCATATAGCCCAACGTGCCGATGGCGATCGTCGAGGCCCGTTCCTCCTCCCAAACACAGGTCTTGACCGCCCCAAAATCGATCAGTACCAACTTCTGATCCCGAGCCCGACGGATCAGGTTATCAGGTTTCAGATCTCGATGGATCACCCCTTGTTTGTGGATGAAATTGAGGATCCAGAGGATATCCCGCAATAGCTCCAACACCCGCGTCTCCGCCCACCGAGATCCAGCAGGCATCTCATCGCTCAAAGGGTGGCCCCGGATCAGCTCCTGCACCAGGTAGAACTCGCACTCCAGCTCAAAGTAAGCCAGTAGATTAGGGATCTGATCGAAACGAGGACAGAGTTGGGTCTGTAAAACCTCCGCCTCCCGCTCAAACAGCCGCTTCGCATTGGCCAATCGCTCCGGATCCTTGTTGGCGGTCTTCAACCGTTTGACCACACATTCCGGATGACCGGGGAGATGAGTATCCTCAGCAACAAACGTCTCACTCTGGCCCCCCTGGGCGAGTACCTTAACGATCTGATAACGATTCTGTAGGATCGTGCCCACCAATTCCGTCATAAGCTCTACTCCATCCTGGCTTGGAGACAGCTGAGTCAATGCCGAGTTACTGTTGCTCACACCCCTCCTGGATCTTACGATCTCTATCCTTAGGATCCAAACGATTTGAGTTCTTTAATACCGGCTCAGGAACGCACCCGCCGCCAAGGACCAAACCAGGCCCCGCCCCGAAATCGAGAGCGCGGAAACAGGATCCGCATCCCGCCCCAGGAGAACAGGAAGGCCGCGAAGGAGACGGCACCATAGTGATACCAAAACAACGGGATCGCGATGTCCGGATCGATCCGAGAGATCGGTAGGTTAGGGGCGATCATGGACACTGCTTCTGGATCATACATGGGTAATCCAATCGTCTTGATCAAAATCAAGATCAGCGATCCCTCCAGGATCGAGGCCGCCCCCTCGAGCACCCCAGGCCAATCAAGATCCCAGAAGAACCGCTGAAGATAGTTGTAAAGCACATCCCAGGCCAGACCAAACAGACCGGCATAGATCAAAACCCAGAAGAAGCCCGTGTCACGGGTGGGAATGATCTGATCTTCTAACAAACCAAATAGATAGAAAGGATTCCAGCTGGTGCCGAGACCATCCCCTGCCTGTAAGGTGCCCTGGACAAAGGGTAGAGAGATGAGAGCGCCAACGGTGGCGAGGAGAAAGATCCGAGTTTGCCAGCGGCCAATCAGTGTAGGAGTCATAGGAATCGATCGAAACGTACAAAGATCAATTGCAGTCGTGATTGCCTTGGGATCCTAACCGGATCCTCAGGTGATCAGGGAGTTTTATTCAACATCCAACGGAACCATTGCCGGGTGGAACGGATCACATTGAGGTGCTTGATCTCCGTTTCTTGCTCATAGGCCAAGCCATCCACCGATCGCATCGCCGAGTACTGCAATCCTAGGAAGGAATCCACCGCCGCAAACGGTCCTCCTAAGGTGATCACACCGGCGGCATACATGCGTCCCAAACCATTACGCATCTCCCGCATCTCAAAATCATTGGTGACCTGCAGACGACCGGATCCATTGAGGGGTAGATGATAACGATCGATCAGATCGTGATAGAGAGGATTGGATTTAACATCCGCCTCTAAGCCTGTAGCATCGATAATGAAATCCGCCTCCACCGTCATCTGGGCCTCAAAGTTTTTAGAGCGAATATGGATCATCACCCGACCGCTATGACTTGGCTCCACGCGGCTGACCTGACCATACTCAATGGTGTACCATCCCTCCCGTAATCCGAGATCGATCAAATCTCGCCAATCCCGGCGAGCGGGTGTGGTAGATCCGCCCCAATCCTTCAACAACGCCACCCGACCCTGAGGAGAAGCCTTCTCCAAAAGCTCCCGCAGATCACCACTCCAACAGGCCTTGGGCCAGTTAAAGGGTTGAAACTCCCACTGATTCTCGATGGGCCGCTTGGTCTGACCAAACTGATTGCCCTCCGTTTTGGGATAGCGCAGCAGATGGATGATCTTGATGTCCTGTTGATGTCTCTGGCGAGCCTCGTATAACCGTTGCATCACCCGCGAGGCCACGATCCCTCGACCCCGCACCACTACTGTTCCCCCCTGCTGCTCCAACCGCTCATAAACATGATCATGGGCCTCATAGGCATTGACCACGGTCTTATAGTCGTTGTAAGTGAGGCGATACTCCTGCAGATCGGGTAGGAACCGAATGGCCGGATACCCCGTGGCCAGGTGCACATAACGGGCCACCAGATACCGATGCAGCCGCTGTCCAGCACTGGGGATCGAGTAGGCGATGGCATAGCGACCATCATCCATCTTCCGGATCCCTCGCACCCGTCCGTAACGCAACATCTGCTCCCACCCGATCCGGGCCGCCTCCCGATCCAGAGACTCAAACACCTTGCCCGACTGGGGAGTATAAGTATCGGAGAGCACTGGCTCTGAGAACACCTGCCATAGCAACCCAGCCGCTTGAACGAAATCCCCAGCCAAGATCTTGCGCCACGCCTCCCGCCAGGCATACCCCGGCCAGCCCCAGAAGTTATCCGGACAGGAGTCAGAACTGGATCGTAACCGCTCATAGGGAGGGATCTGGGAGTTCTGACAGAGACGCTCGTAGCGGCTGTAGCACTTCTTCTCCAACCCCAGGACCGCGATCTTGTCCACCGGCAGGCCATAGATCCGTAGAGCATCCACCCAACAGAAGCTGCCCAGGCCACCCCCCACTGCTAGATACTCGACTTCCTCCACAGGATCCTTGGTCAGATACAGGGTTTGGATCGACACCTGATCTGCAGAGACAAATTCGGGAGGCGGGAAGGACGCCTGAGATCGACCCTCAGAGGCTGGAGACTCAGGTTCAGAGGATTCCTCCGCATCAATGATCACGGTCGAGGCAGGATCCTGAGAGATCGTGGCATCTGTGGTGTTGTGGATCTGGGTCTCGTCGTCGTCCACCTCTTGCTGCACCAGGACAGCGGTGATCGTATAGGGACCAATGGTGAAGGTATCCCCTGGATTCAGGGCCCGCTTCTCCCCCTGGATCCGCTCGCTATTGACACAGCTGCCATTCTTGCTCCGATCCTCCAACACCAACTGATCGTTCTCGTACAACAGCAGAGCATGGAACCGGGACACCTGTTCGCTGGGCAGCAGCGCACGGCTAAGGGACTGGTCCTCCTGTTGTGTCGGCATCTGATCCAGATCTCGACCGAGAGCAACCGGCAAAGTAAAGACTGGGTACTGTTCTCCGTTGACGGGATCATCCCAACAGAGTCTGACTTGCATAACACCACACCTCAGGCTGGCACGATCGGGGGATCAAGGTATGTCTACACAGTAATATCGATAGTGATCCTTGGGGATCTCAAGGCTCAAACAACTCTATTGGCTGACTCGATAGAACTCTACCGTGTCGTCAGCTTGCACCGTGGAGCCGCAGTAGGGACAGGCTAAGCCCAGGTAGTCATAGGAGATCACATTGCCGCAGGTGTGGCACTTAATGCCAAAGGTAGGCTTGGCTTCGCTGGCCTGCAGGGCCTTTTGGACCTCGATATCGCTGAGGGTGACCAGAACTCGACCGAACTGCAGAGATGTGCCTAAGCTCAACGGGATCTCCTGATGGATCACCTTATGATGGTCCACGATAACCGGGTTCTGTTTGCCCTCCTGATCCCGAGTCAGGTTGCGCAGGGTCACCATGTGGTCCGACTCGTTGAGAAACAGCTCGGCATGGAGGCGAGAGACGGTCTTGTCCGGGTCCGTCAACACCACATCACATTGAGCCACATCCCGTCCGATCCGAATCTTGCCCACCTGCTTGGTGGGTTCGGTTGTGGAGATGGATCGACTTTGGAGCTGATCCCCCTCTCTCCATTCCAGGGTCACCTTAAACATCGCATCCTCGCTCTGCCATGAATCGGTTCATGAGCTCTCATTCCCCTCTCATAGTAACCAGCCTGAGGCAGATCAAGCTGAGTGTGTGCTGAGGAGTGGTTAAGGAGCTCCATGATGCGGGTTAGAGGAACCTTGATCAGGGTTCTGGATCTGATAGATATCGGGTATCTAGTGGATAGCCCACGGATCAATAGTCATCCAGCATCTCCACCTCAATGGTGCCGGGTGGGGTTTGACGGTAGAAATAGCCATCAGCCACGAAGAGAGGCTCGCCACAACTGGGACAGCGGAACCGATGCCCTTCGATCGCTTGGGACTCGAATCCACAGACGGGACAGCTATCGGTACTGATCAGCCGCTGGGCCCACCAGCGAAACGTCACCACCGCCAGGATCGGGAGAGAGAGCAGCAACCCGAGGAGAAGGAGCAGAGCTGTCACCAGCCAGCCCAGACCCAGCCAGCTCATCAACAGTGCGGAGCCTAGAGCTGAGAGCCAGAAGCCCCAGCCGGTCAGAGAGAGTGAATAGGTTTTGGGGTCGTGGGATCCCATACCGCAATTCCTAACGTGTGTGAACCAGATTTGACAATAGTTCAGGTATACCAGAGATCGCGGTCAGCGACCAGCCAACCCAGGACCAGCCTATATGTCCTCCCTAAGCTAACGTATCTGCCCCGGATCCCTGTAGCGAGATATCCCTACCTGGCTTAGGATGAAGGCGAGTCCGAGCGGGATGACTCAGGCAATGCAGGATATGAATATTGAATTGGCCTCGGATCGGGGGGTAGACTACAGCGGCCTCCGAGACCTACTCCAAACCAAGCAGTTTCAGGCAGCGGATCGGCTCACCTTGCAACTGATGTGTGAGGCGGCGGGACCTCAGGCAGTGAAACGGGGCTGGCTGTACTTTACGGAGGTGGATCAGCTGCCCGCGACGGATCTGCGCACCGTTGATCAACTGTGGTTGGCGGTCTCTGAGGGCAAGTTTGGCTTCTCGGTCCAACGGCAGATCTGGTTGGGTCAGGGTAAGACCTGGGAGAAGCTCTGGCCGGTGATCGGCTGGAAACAGGGCAATCATTGGACTCGCTATCCCGATGAGTTTATCTGGGATCTGACGGCTCCCAAGGGGCATCTGCCGCTTTCTAATCAGCTGCGGGGGGTGCGAGTGTTGGCCTCGATCCTGTCTCACCCAGCTTGGTCCTCTCCTTAGCCCTGAACGGGATCTTTAAGTCTGTCCAGAGGATCAAGTCGATCGAGAGGGTGTCCGTTAGGATGGAGGTCAAGTCGATAGAGAACCTCTCCCCATGGCCGATACTCTGGATGTGAAAAGCTATCTGGCTTGCTGGTTTCAGCTGGGTAAGGGGGTGATCACCTCCACTCCGACGGGACAACGGTGCCTTAAGCCCCACCGGGTGCTGGCCATTGAGGGTCTCAGCGAGGAATTTGAGACCTGCTGGCGTCGGATCGCGGCACAACCTGAACAGTGTTACCTGGAGGATACCGACGAAACCATTGCGGATCTGCTCAGTGATCGGTGGCAGATCGATGCCTGTTCCCGCTGTGGTCTCCCCGTCCCCTTAATCCAGACTAGTTCTAACCCTCCCGGTCCCTGTCCCTGTGCCTACCTCTCCAACTGGCCCAACGATCAGACGATCCCGCCCCGAGTTCCAGGCGAACACATCTCTCAAACCGCCCAGTTCAATCAGATCCGACAAAGACTGGATCAATCCTAGGGTTAAACCCACTCCAGGAGGATCTTTTGGACCTGAGGATCTGGGGATCAGTCAGAGCCCTCCATGGGAGCTAGGGGATCCTGGCAGTCCAAGCTTCCCTCCCGATCGTTGAGACGCCCGAATCAGGCGTAGCCTCAGGTCAGACGATCGTCATGTCCTCAGGAGTGTGGCAACTGCAATAACTACTGGATGAGTGAGTTCTAGCGAGAGATGACTTAAGCTAGCATTCAGATAATCTGCTGATGCCTGGTCTAGGTCAAGCGGTCATTGAGGCTGGGCAGCAGGAAGCTCTCTCACTCCCCAATACCGATGTCTGAGTTTCAGCTGTGTTCCTCCTATGACCCCACCGGGGATCAGCCCCGCGCCATCGCTCAGCTGGTGGATCTGATCCAGTCTGGCCACAGTCACCAAACCCTATTGGGGGCCACGGGCACCGGGAAGACCTTCACCATGTCCCATGTGATCGCTCAGATCGGTAAGCCTACTCTGGTAATGGCACCCAACAAAACCCTGGCGGCGCAGCTGTGCAACGAAATGCGAGAGCTGTTTCCCCACAACGCGGTGGAGTATTTCATCAGTTATTACGATTATTATCAGCCGGAGGCCTACGTGCCCTCCACGGATACTTACATCGCCAAGACGGCCTCGATCAACGATGAGATCGATATGCTGCGCCATTCTGCCACTCGTTCTCTATTTGAACGGCGGGATGTGATCGTGGTGGCCTCCGTCAGCTGTATCTATGGTCTGGGGATGCCGGAGGAGTATATGAATGCCTCGATCCCGTTTCAGGTGGGCCAGGAGATCAATCAACGGCAGCTGTTACGGGATCTGGCCAGTGTCCAGTACGAGCGCAATGATCTGGAGCTGCTGCGGGGACGCTTTCGGCTGAAGGGGGATGTGCTAGAGATCGTGCCCGCCTATGAGGATCGGGTGATCCGGGTGGAGTTTTTTGGGGATGAGGTGGAGGCGATCCGGTTGATCGATCCAGTGACCGGGGAGATCCTGAATAGTCTCAGCTCCCTACGGGTCTATCCGGCCCGCCACTTCGTGACCCCTGAGGACCAGTTGGAGCAGGCCCTGATCGGGATCGAGACGGAGTTAGAGGAGCAGTTAAAGCGCTTTCAGGAGGAGGGTAAGCTGTTGGAGGCCCAGCGCCTCGAGCAACGTACCCGCTACGATCTGGAGATGTTGAGGGAGGTGGGCTACTGCAATGGGGTGGAGAACTATTCCCGCCATTTGACAGGGCGACAGCCAGGGGAACCGCCTTCTTGTCTGATCGATTATTTCACTCGCAATGATTGGCTGTTGGTTTTGGATGAATCCCATGTCACTATCCCTCAGGTGCGGGGCATGTACAACGGGGATCGAGCCCGCAAGCAGGTGTTGGTGGATCATGGCTTTCGCTTGCCCAGCGCGGTGGATAATCGACCTCTCAAGGCAGAGGAATTCTGGGACAAGGTGGATCAAGTGGTACATGTCTCCGCCACTCCGGGCACCTGGGAGCTGGAACAATCGGCGGCTCAGTTTCAAACCCTGATGGAGGGTAAGAAGGAGATCAAAATATACCAATCGGGCACAGGCCGAGTGGTGGAGCAGGTGATCCGACCCACAGGGGTAGTGGATCCAGAGGTGATGGTGCGGCCTACCTCAGGCCAGATCGATGATCTGATGACGGAGATCTATGAGCGACTGGATCGGGCTAAGCAAGGGGAGGCAGCGGAGCGGGTGATCGTCACCACCCTGACCAAGCGGATGGCGGAGGATCTGACGGAATATCTCCAGGAGCGCAGTATCCGGGTTCGGTATCTCCACTCTGAGATCACCTCCATCGAACGGATCGAGATCCTGCAGGACTTTCGGGAGGGGGCCTTTGATGTGTTGGTGGGGGTCAACCTGCTGCGGGAGGGCTTGGATCTGCCGGAGGTGTCCTTGGTGGCGATCTTGGATGCGGATAAAGAGGGGTTCCTACGAGCGGAGCGATCTTTGATCCAGATGATCGGGCGGGCGGCTCGCAATGTGCGGGGGCGAGTGGTGATGTATGCGGATTCCATGACAGGCAGTATGACGCGGGCCATCCAGGAGACAGAACGACGGCGCCAGATCCAGCTGGAGTACAACCAAACCCACGGCATCACCCCCAAACCGATCATCAAGAAATCCACCAACTCGATCCTGTCGTTTCTCTCCATCTCTCGAAAGCTCAACGATCATGATCTGGAGAAGGCCTTTCAACAGTCAGACGAGATTCCCCTGTCGGATATCCCAGAACTGATCACCCAGATGGAGGCCAAGATGAAGGAGGCGGCAGCCCATCTGGAGTTCGAGACCGCAGCAGATCTGAGGGACAAGATCAAGAAACTGCGCCTGCGTCTTTTGGGTCAGCCTTCTTGATTGAGCACCCTTGGTAAGGTGAATGTAGAATGGACAGAGCAACTGTTCGAAAAAAGCTGATCGAGATCACGAAACGAAGAGTTAAGCCAGGCAGTGGTAGCAGCTCGGCTTTCCTGAGGAATAGGACATGGACACCCCTGATGAGCGATATCAGATTTTCCCTCCAAGATATTCCTTTCGTGATCGTTGATGGTGTAGCAACTCGCTTATACATGCCGGAGCGAGTTACATTAGATCTTGATATCTTGATCTTCGGTTGGGATCGAGCTAATCTCTTCGAAAACCTGTCTCGATCTGGGGCAAGATACCTACAAGATCTGAGTATTCCTGGCAGCAGTTGGATCTTGGCGAACTCTCAACCGCTCGATATCTTGGAGTCTTGCTATCCCTGGCAGGAGGAGGCGATTCGAGATCCGAACTACAGTGTCGATCATTATCCTGTGATCAAGCTACCTTATTTGGTGCTCATGAAACTTGACTCTAGCCGATCACAAGATATCGCTGATATCAGTCGAATGATGGGGGCAGCGGATGATCAGGATCTTGATCAGGTCAGATCTGTTTGTCAACGCCATATGAGCTCTGCTTTGGATGATCTGGAGAGCTTGATCGAGTTGGGCAAGTTAGAATATGAAGATGCGCCCAAAGCAGATCCAGAGATTGAACTCGAACTAGATTAACTTGAATGTCTCCGACCGGTTCGGATCACTGAGGAAAGGGACATCGGCAAACGGATCCATCTCCTCGATAATCAGAGAGGTGAGTGGACAAGGAGGGTGACTGTGGTGTGTCAGAGATCGAGATCCGGATTTTCCCTGGAACAAGTGATCGCTTGTCTCTTGCTGATCGGGACTCTGTTGATCTCAGGTTGTGGTGGCGGGGACAGCGGAGCTACACTCATTCCTCCTGTTCCCCCCACCACCGGACCCACATCCCCTTTCAATATTCAACTCCGCTTTATTGGTGATCCCCCCTCTCCTACTCGACAGATCTTATTTGATGCGGCGGCCACTCAATGGAATCAGATCATCACCCAGGATATTCCGGATTTAAATGTCTCTATACCAGCAGGATCCTGTTTGGAACAATCCCCGCCTGTCAATCAGGTGATCGATGATCTATTGATCGACGTTAATCTAGTCCCCATTGATGGTGAGGGGGATATCTTGGGTCGGGCCGGTCCCTGTTCCCTGCGTAGTGATTCTTTGTTGCCAATCTATGGGGGTATTGAGTTCGATCAAGCTGATGTGGCTCGCCTAGAGGAGGAAGGACAGTTAGATCGGGTGATTCTGCACGAGATGGGTCATGTTTTGGGGATCGGTTCCCTCTGGGTTGAGCGTGACCTTGTGGTGGAGATCCTCTCCGTAGATCCTCGCTATGTGGGACCCCAGGGGATCACTCAATTTGAGGAACTGGGGGGTAGCAGTTCAGTGCCGGTGGAGAATCGAGGGGGTGCGGGAACGAGGGTTGATCATTGGCGAGAGTCGGTGTTTCAATCGGAGCTGATGACCGGATCCTTGAATCCCACGGTGGCGAATCCCCTCAGTATCTTGACCCTGGGCTCTCTGGCGGATCTCGGTTACCAGGTGGATCTAACTCAAGCTGAAGCCTATAGCCTACCGACCCCAGCAGCGGTCTCCACACAGCTGATCGAGCTACGAGAGGATCCGTTGAAGACCCCCATGACGATTGTCAATTCCCGAGGCAGAATGGTTCGACAAAATTGATGGAGCTGAGACCGAATCTCCTGGTAGGGATCCAGGCTGTCTCTGTAGTTGCACAGCGGAGTGAAAGTGGATTCCCTGACCTGGAAAAGCGATGGATCATGAGACTTGACTCTCAATTCAGCTACTGAGCCGCTTCAGGATCGACAGATGCCTCAGACTCTTCCATCGCAGTTTCCTCTGATGCCTCCGCAGTCTCCTCCTGCATCTCAGCATTGAGGGTGTTGACCGATCCCAGTTGGCCATAGAGGGTTTTCAATTGTTCCACCTGAGGCTGTTGCTCAGCAGGGGCCAGACTGATCGCCCGATCGAACAAGGAATCGATCTCCTCCTGCTCGACATCCTCTCCGGCCCCCTGGGATAGGGCCACAGCCTTCTCCAACACCGGCACGAAATCTTCGGCATCCTGCGCGATCATCTGGTCATAGATCGCAATGGCCTCATCCCCTCGATTGCTCTGACGGTAAACGCGGGCTAACTGGATCTGTAGATCTCGATTGTCTGGAGATTCCTCCAATCGCTCAGTCAGAAGATCGGCAGCCTCCCGGGTCTGATCGGCCAGGAGATAGCTCCGCACCAACCCATCCAATAGGGCGGGATTATTTGGCTGCTCCGCATACAGAGGTTCGAACAGATCGACAGCTCGCTCCCCTGCCCCGGTCTGCAACAACAGGCTCCCCAGCATCATGGTCGAGGAGCCGTCCTCTGGCTGCAGTTCCACGATGCGGCTGAGGGGATCGATGGCTTTCTGATACTCACCCAGTTGTAGATACAGGTTGGTCAGGCCCCGTAGGGCCACCAAGTTGTCCGGTTCACGCTCGATAACAGCCTCATAACCCTCTGCTTCCTGGCGTAACCGCTCCGTGGCCATCTGGCTCTGATGGGATCCTGTCTCGGAACCCGAGGACTGAGATAGAGTTTGGATGATGGGAGAGATGGAGAGACTCAGCAAGATCAATGGGGCAACCACGGCGAGAGTGATCCTAAAGATCCGGACGTGCAGGGGTTTCTTGGCACCAGATTTAGACACGGTATCCTCTTGATGAGCACCAGCATGAAAACCTAATGTAACTTAGCATCCCTGCCCAAGTCTGTCCTGTGGAAGCTGACAGTCACGAAGGATCTGCCATGTTTACCTCCTGCTTGCGCACCCACCGGATCCTGGGGGTTCCTGTTCATACCCGAGCGGATCTGGCCCCAGAGCAAACCCAGATGGGGTACTGCCAATGGATCTTGGATCGGAGCGCCGCTCAGCAGGGGGCACAGGTGATCACCTGTAATGCGGAGATGGTGATGGGGGCAAGACGCGACCTGCACTTCCTGGCGGTGATGGAGGAGGCTGAGCTGGTAGTACCCGATGGGGCTGGAGTTGTCTGGGCGCTAAGTCGGCAGGGGATCCAGGTACAGCGGACGCCGGGGATCGAATTGGCAGAAGCCTTGTTGGTTTTGGGATCCCAGCAGGGCTATCGGGTGGCCTTTCTGGGGGGGAAACCTGAGATCTTGACGGCAGCAGCGGAACGGTGGCAGCAAGAATTACCCCAGTTAGCCCTATGGTCCCACCATGGTTACTTCTCACCCGCTCAAGAACCTCAGATCCTGGCCCAGCTCCAGGATTACGATCCCCAGCTGGTGTTGGTGGGATTGGGATCCCCGCGTCAGGAGTTCTGGATCCAGGCCCATCGTGCCTCCCTGCCAAGGGCCATCTGGATCGGGGTGGGGGTCAGCTTTGATATTTGGGCCGGGTTCAAGCAGCGAGCTCCGGCGGGGTGGCGTGCTCATCAGCTGGAATGGTTGTATCGTCTTTATCAGGAGCCATGGCGGTGGCGACGCATGTTAGTCTTACCTCGGTTTGCCTGGCAGGTGATGCGACAGCCCTCACCCTAGACCCACCACCCTCCTCACCCGGATCTCGATCAACACTTCTAGGGGCGACCTAGACCTGTGTCCCAGATCCGTTCTCACACAAGGAGCCCATTGCCGTGTTAAGTCAGCGCAGTATTCCTCCTCTCTCCTTTCAGAGCTCCCCTGAGGTCTTTCCCTCCCCACCAGAGCCTCAGGAGGATCTTCCCGTCACCCTGCAGGAAGAGGCTTGGGATCTCACCTCCCGACGTCTCGCCCAGCGGCGTCTCACCCAGATCACCTCCTATTCCCGGTTCGACACTCCACCCCCCCCTGAGGAGAGAAATCCAGTCACCCCCAGAAGGGGATCTGAAACGATCCCGGATGGATTCTCAGTTCATCCAGAGATCCCGCCTCGGGCTCAGCAGACGATCCCGGAGCTGGAGGCGGAGGCGGAGGGGCAGGGCTATGTCCATTCCGCCGCGACCGTGGTGCAGTTGGAGCGAGTGACCAAGCGGTTTCCCAATGGCACCTGTGTCCTGAATGAGGTGGATCTGCAGGTGCAGCGGGGTGAGTTTGTCTTCATCACCGGGGTGTCGGGAGCGGGAAAGTCCACCCTGTTGCGCTTACTCTACGGTGCGGATCAGGCCTCGGCTGGGCATGTGGTGGTCAATGATGTCCAACTGAATCGGATCCGGCCTCGGCCTCTGGCGCTGCTGCGTCGGCAGTTGGGGGTGGTGTTTCAGGATTATCGTCTGTTGGGCAATCGCACGGTCAATGAGAATGTGGCCTTTGTGTTGCGAGCCCAGGGGCTATCACGGGCTGAGATCCGGAGACGTCTGGGACCTACTCTCAAGATGGTGGGCCTGGTGGGCAAGGCAGATCGGTTTCCCCATGAGCTCTCTGGCGGGGAACAACAACGCCTCAGTTTGGCCCGAGCGATCGTCTCCACTCCGGTATTGCTGCTGGCGGATGAGCCCACAGGGAATCTGGACCGGGAGAATTCTCTCTTGGTGCTGCAGATCCTGCAACGGTTGAACTCCTTTGGGGTCACCATCATCATGACCACCCATGATCCTTATCTCTGGGAGCGCAGCAAACAACGGATGTTGCGGGTGGATTCCGGCCAGATCCAGGAGATCCGTTAGGGGTTTGACTTGAATTTGCAAATCAACTGTCCATAAACAGGTGTGCAGGACTGATCAGGAGGAGAGCGCATGTTAGAGGCATTGCATCGATTCTTCAACAAGATCGTGTATCTGCTGCAGGAGACGCTGTTAGGGTTGCGGCGGGGAGGTTGGCTCAACTGGGCGGCGGTGAGCACGTTGACGGTGTTGTTGTTCTTGGTGGGTATCAGTCTAGAGATGTCCTGGGGATTGGAGGCGACAGTGAGATCCCTGGGGACTCAACTGGAGATCTCCGCCTATCTGGATGTGGGGGCTCAGGGGGCTGAGTTGGGACCTCAGGTGCAACAGATCCCACAGGTGACAGGGGTGGATGTTGTCACCAAGGATCAGGCTTGGCGCAATCTATTGGTGGAGATGGGCATTGAGGATCAGGAGGCGATGACCACGCAACTGGAGGATAATCCTCTGGTGGATGCCCTGCGGATCCGAGTGAATCAGACGGAATCGTTGAAGCCGGTGGCGGATCAGGTGCAGGAGCTATCGGGGGTGGATGAGGTGTTCTACGGGGATCAGGTGGTGTTTCAACTGGCCCAGATGCAGGACACCTTGCGATTGGGGTCATTGATGATCACAGGGATCCTGGCTCTAACGACGGTGGCGGTGATCACGACGACGATCCGACTGATCGTGATGGCTCGACGACGGGAGATTGAGGTGATGCAGTTGGTGGGGGCGACAGCGGCCTGGATCTATCTGCCATTTATTTTGCAGGGATCTTTGTTTGGGGTGATCGGGTCGATGGGAGCCTGGGGGTTGGTGATCGGGTCTCAACAGGTGCTACGGGATCTCTTATCGAGATTGATCGCTCTCCCCTTTTTACAGATCCCAGAGTCCTCCGGACCTTTTGGCTTAGGGTTATTGCCGTTGATCCTGTTGAGTATGGGCTTGATGTTAGGCACCACCAGTAGCCTGATCGCGGTGCGCAAGTCCGCTATGTGATCGGGTTTGGTCTCTCGACGCCCCCATCCTCATGCATCGTTGAATATTTGAATTAGATTGGTGATAGTGTGTCTCTCCTGTATCGTGATCGACCCGATCCTATGATCTCCTCTCCTCCCCTAACCCTCCCTCCTTTAGAAAACGGTGATCATCTTACCCGCATGGAATTTGAGCGGCGTTATCAAGCCATGCCTCAGGTCAAGAAAGCGGAACTGATCGAAGGAGTCACCTATATGGTTTCCCCATTGCGAGCTAAGGCCCATGCCGAACCTCACGCTCGGATCATGGCTTGGTTGGCAACCTATTGGGCGACAACCCCAGGTATTCAACTGTTAGATAACGCTACGGTGCGGCTAGATCTGGACAACGAGGTCCAACCAGACGCATTGCTCCGATTTGAAGTAGAGGGTCAGTCCATCATCAGCGAGGATGATTATGTTGAAGGTGCTCCAGAACTGATCGTGGAGATTGCGGCCAGCACTGCCTCCATTGATCTCAATCAGAAACTCAACGTTTACCGCCGTAACCAAGTTCAGGAGTACTTAGTCTGGCGGGTCTATGATGGTGAGTTCGACTGGTTCTGTCTCAGCAAGGATGAGTACGTTCGTTTGTCTCCGACTCCATTCGGGATCCTCTGCTCAGTCACGTTTCCGGGGCTATGGCTCGATCCCTCTGCCCTCCTCTGCGGGGATATCGCTACTGTCTTAGCGGTTTCACAGCAAGGGCTAGCTACCCAAAGCCGCCTCTAGGGAGCTCAGCGGAGTTGACGATCGTCAAGAGATTGGAGTTAATGGAGAGAGCTGGGACGGGTTGCCTGAGTTTTCTAAAACTTCACCACACCGGATCTGTAGATCTAAGCGAGTTGCTTCGTTTTTGATTCTCATGCAGACCGGTAGGCCCGACCGTTAGATCTCGTACCATTATTTTGAGGACAATAAGATGGCTGCACTCTTTCGTCGGTAGTCCATAACGTGTGAGGATAGAGAAGACGCATCCTCCCTAGCTATGTCAAATTCATCACCAAAACCACCTCCCTGTCCTTCCTGTGCCTCTGAACACACTGTCAAAAACGGCATGATTCATA
>CAYSEO010000041.1:0-19270 GCA_964429885.1 uncultured bacterium | reverse complement strand
GTTAGGGGCATATTCCGAGTCGGGTAGCTCTGTACAGAGCACCATGGCTGCATAGCCCCGATCCAGAATGATCAGGTTCCACTCCTCGACGAGATTGTCCTCGGATTTGAGAGAGATCAGGGACACATTCTCCAGGGCACTGGTGGGATGTTCGGCGAAACCACTATCGGGCTGAGCGACGATCAGGATCCGATCCGCATGTTGGGCGATCTGACTGTATCGATCCGCCTCCTGCAGATAAAATTTGCCCTCCTGAAACGTCACCAAAACCAGGGGATTCCCTTGGGTTTGTAGGATGTGATCTTCGAGGGCATGACAGAGAGCGACCAGGGTGTTCTTGAGATAGACCCCAAAGCTGGAAGGCAGCTGACCTTCCGGTAAGGCCATCTTGAGTTGGGAGAGCGTGGACTCTGGGTGCATGAAAGGTAAAGGGTAAAGCGATCTACAAAAAAAGGATTAACAAGGGAAAAGAGACAAAGAAAAAAGGTTATAATCGAGATCCAAATAGCAAGACCAGAAACTTGGGGTTTGAGGGAGGAATTTCCCTTGACCCACTCATTTCTTACGCAGTCGATAGGTGATCCGTCCCTTGGTCAGATCGTAGGGAGTTAGCTCCACTTTGACCCGATCCCCTGGCAGGATCTTGATATAGTTGCGTCGAATCTTACCTGAGATATGGGCCAACACGTTGAAGCCATTATCCAGATCGACCCGAAACATGGCATTGGGCAGGGACTCCGTCACCACACCCTCCATCTCGATGGAATCTTGCTTAGACAAACATCAACCTCCTGCTGCTACTGTGGAATGCTCCGACGGACTCTCCAGGGCTCAGGCCCAGAAATCCATGGCGGCGCGAGGAAGAACGACACCCAGTCGTCCCAGATACTGTTTCTGTCTATCGTAACCGGATCCCCCTCACCCGAGGGAGGTCAAGATCTCATATCCGCTGGAAGTCACCACGATCGTATGCTCCCATTGGGCGGTCCAGCCGCCATCTCGGGTCGCTACGGTCCAACCATCCGCCAGCACCTGAGTCTCCTCCGATCCCGTCAACACGATCGGCTCGATCGCTAGGGTCATGCCCGCCTGTAATGGGGGATTGGGGAGCTGATCGATCACCTGGTTGGGAACGGGGGGCCACTCATGCAGATGTAGACCAATACCATGGCCCATGTACCGTTGACTGACCCGATAGCCTTGTGAGTGAACATAGGTCTCGATCGCCCCTGAGATCGCCTGCAGGGGAACTCCAGCCCTCACCTGAGCCAGCCCCCGCTCTAACGCCCCCTGAGTCACCTCGATCAACCGCCGCGCCCCATCTGAGATCGGTTCCATGGCCAGGGTGATGGAAGCATCGCTATGCCAGCCCTCCACACTAGCCCCCAGATCGATCTTGACCAGATCTCCCGGTTGGATCACCCGATGGGGCTGGGGCACCCCATGGACCAACTCATGATTAAGACAGACACAGACGCAGGCGGGAAAACCGTGATACCCCTGGAATGCTGCTGTCGCCCCCCTCTGAGCCAGCTGCTGCTCAGCCCACTGATCGATCTGCCCTGTGGTCCATCCCGGTTGGAGCCGCTCCTGAAGATCCTGCAGGATCTGAGCCACGATCTGTGCTGCCCGCCGCATCCGCTCCAGCTCCCACACGGAACGGATCTGGGGAGGTCGAGACCGGACACGAGGGAGCATGGGGAGCGCTCAATGGGGCGCAGAGCCGTTGTTGACCAGAGACCGGAGTTCATGATGGATATGGTCCACAGGCCGATCTCCATTGACCTGATTGAGACACTGCTTGGACTTGTAGTACGGGATCAACGGGGCGGTCAGCTCCCGATAGACATCTAGACGATGACGAATCTGGGCCTCACTGCCATCATCACTCCGTCCCTGTTGTTCCTTTCTCTCCATCAGACGGCTGACGATCACCTCGTCGGGGACCTCCAGGTTGATCACATGCTCGATATGCTGATCCATCTGGGGCAACAGCTCGTCCAACGCCTGGGCCTGGGGCAAGGTGCGGGGAAAGCCATCCAGGATCCAGCCCTCCGAGTTATCCTCCAGACGATCCTTGACCATCCCGATCAAGATCTCATCCGGCACCAGATCCCCGGCATCCATATAGGACTTGGCCTGTTGACCCAAGGGGGTTTCCGCCTTCACCTCCGCCCTCAACAGGTCTCCCGTGGAGATCTTGGGGATATTCCACAGTTCAGCCAGCTTGGTGGCCTGGGTGCCCTTGCCAGATCCGGGAGGGCCGAGAAAAATCAAACGTGGCACTATTGCTTCACCATTCCTTCGTAACGCTGCGAGACCACATAGGTCTGAATCTGCTTGGAGGTATCGATGGCTACACCCACCAGGATCAACAGGGAGGTGGCCCCCAAGCCCTGGAAGGTGGTGATCCCCGTAGCCCGCTCCACAATGGTGGGCACAACAGCCACAGCCCCCAAGAACAGAGCCCCCAGAAAAGTCAGTCGATTCAACACCTTCCCGATGTACTCCGCCGTCGCCTTACCGGGTCGGATCCCTGGGATACTGGAGCCCATCTTCTTCAGGTTCTGAGCCAGATCCTCAGGGTTGATGATCAGAGAGGCATAGAAGAAGCTAAAGAACAGGATCAGGGCCAGGTAGAAGACGATGTAAAACCAGGAGGTGGGGGAGAGGAACAGGGCGATCTGGTTGACGATCAGGTTGTCGGGAAACTGGGCGGTGATAAAGGAGGGCAGGAACAACACCGAGGTGGCGAAGATGATCGGCATTACCCCCCCCTGGTTGAGTTTCAGGGGCAGATAGTTCTTCTGCTCCCGATAGAGGCGGTTGCCCACCTGACGTTTGGCGGAGATGATGGGGATCCGACGCTGGCCCTCCTGCACGAAGACGATGCCGACGATCATGAGCAGGAACACTGCCATCAACAGGAGGATGCCACCGATGCGGCTGTTGTCCGCCTGAGCCAAACTCACGGTTCGTCCCAAGGCTTGGGGTAGAGCGGCGACGATGTTGACAAAGATCAATAAGGATGGACCGTTACCAATGCCCCGTTCCGTGATCAGCTCACCCAACCACACCACAAACATGGAACCGGCAGCCAGGGCCAAAGTAGTGGGGAGGACAAAGGAGATCAAGCCTGGATCGAGGGCAAAGTTCTGAGCCCACAGGGAGAGGCCCACCCCCTGAATGATGGCCCACACCAATGTGACATAGCGGGTGTACTGGGAGATCTGACGACGCCCCTGTTCCCCCTCCTCTTTCTGGAGTTTCTCCAGGGCCGGGATGGCGGAGGTCAACAGCTGCATGATGATCGAGGCGTTGATGAAGGGCAGGATCCCTAGGGTAAAGATGCCCAGGGCCTCAAACCCCCCGCCGGAGAAGATATTGAGGAAACCGAAGAAGGGACTGTTCCTCAGGTTGGCCGCGAACTCAGCCCGATCGATACCGGGGATGGGGATGTAGATCCCGATCCGCACCAGCAGTAATAATCCCAGGGTCAGGATGATCCGTCCTCTCAGACCCGCCGCCTGGGCCATCTGCATGAACGTCTCACGGGGGGATGGGGTGGACCCTCGATTGACAACCATAACGCCTCAGATCCTTGTTTCCATGAGCTGCACTTGTGGGCTACGCCTGGGGCCATGCTGGTTATCCCCAAGGTGTCGTCGATCACTAAAAGCAAATAATCTAAAGTGTAACTCTGATCCGGATCGACGATCATCCCTCCATCCTGGGGAATCTATGGGGATTCCTCTACCGCTGCTGACTCTGACGCGACTGGCTCCTCAGCTCCTGAGGCCCCCCGAGTGATCACCTCAACGGTGCCCCCAGCGGCTTCGATCTTCTGTTGAGCAGAGGCGGTGAACGCAGCTGCCTTGACCGTTAGGGCCACAGAGATCTCTCCATCCCCCAGGATCTTGAGGGGACCATCGTTGGTGGTGACGATGCCTCGATCCATCAGACTCTCCAGGGTCACCTCGGTACCCGCCGGTAGCTTAGTCAGTGAACGGAGATTGATCAGGGTATAGGACTTGCGGTTGACCAGGGGGAATCCCTTCAACTTGGGCACCCGTCGATAGAGAGGCATCTGACCCCCCTCGAAGCCGGGGCGAGTTCCCGATCCGGCCCGAGCCTTCTGGCCCCGCATTCCTTTACCGCAGGAGGCTCCCTGCCCTGCCGAGATCCCTCGACCCAATCGCCGCCGTCCCCGCATCGATCCCGATTGCGGACGGGCATCATTCAATCGCATGGCCTTGCTCCTTCCCTGCTGGTTATCGCATCGCTAGCTTACTGATATCGACGCCCCGTTCCTCTGCCACGGACTCAAAGGTACGCATCCGACCCAGGGCATCCACGGTGGCGCGAGCATTGTTGAGGGGACTACTGGATCCCAACTGCTTGGCCAGACTGTTACGGACCCCAGCCAGCTCCAATACGGTTCGCACCGCACCCCCCGCGATCACACCGGTACCGGGTGCAGCAGGCATGACCAACACCGCAGCTCCACCGCCCAAGCCTCGCATGGGATGGGGCACAGAGAGTCCCGTAGTCAGGGGCACCTCCACCAGATGCTTCTTGCCATCGGCGACCCCCTTACGCACGGCTCCGATCACATCCTTGGCCTTGCCGACGCCCACACCGACGCGGCCCTGCTCATTACCCACGATCACCACGGCCCGGAAGCTCAACTGTTTACCCCCCTTGACCACTTTGGTGACCCGGCGGATCTGCACCACCCGCTCCTGCCACTCGCTCTGTTCCTTGGCCTCACGCTCCCGATCCCGTTTGCGCTTGCGCCGATCTCGTTGTTGTTCCCGTTGTTCTGCCATGTCCGCTCTTCCTTAACGTCTGGTCTGTCTGATCAAAACTCCAAGCCTGCCTCGCGGGCCGCATCAGCCAAGGCCTTGACTCGACCGTGGTATAGCTTCCCTCCCCGATCAAACACCACCGAGGAGACCCCAGCCTCTAAGGCCCGCTCCGCTAACACACGTCCCACGACAGCTGCCGCCTCCTGGGTGGCTGCCTGCTCGATCTCAGAACGCAACTCCTTATCCAGAGTCGAGGCAGAGGTCACGGTGTGATGGCGGCTGTCATCGATCACCTGGGCATAGATATGTTGATGGGATCGAAACACCGCCAGTCGAGGCCGCTCCGAGGTCCCTTTCACCTTCTTGCGGATCCGGTGATGTCGGCGCTGAGTTGTGGTCTTACGGTTGAGCTTCATGGCTGATCATCCTGGGAAAACATAAGTGATAGCAGCAGAAAACAGAGGTGCAAAGGTGAGGCGATCCATCAGATCATCCAGCGATCACTTCTTCTTACCGGACTTACCGGCCTTGCGACGGACGTTCTCACCGGCGTAACGAATGCCCTTACCCTTGTAGGGCTCTGGAGGCCGTACCATCCGGATCCGGGCCGCCGTATTGCCCACCATCTCCTTGTCGTAGCCGGAGACAATGATATTGGTGTTGTTCTCCACCGTGATGGTGATACCTGGCGGAAACGGCATCTGCACCGGGTTGCTGTATCCCATGTTCAACACCAAAGTGGTGCCCTGAGTAGAGGCCCGATAGCCCACCCCCTGGATCTCAAGCCGCCTCTCAAACCCCTTGGACACCCCTTCGACCATGTTGTTGACTAGGGTGCGAGCCAGACCATGCATCTCGTAGGCCTGACGGGTCTCATCGGCTCGATTCACCGTCAACACCCCATCCTCACGATTGATCACCACCTGGGGCGGCAGGGTGCGGGCCAACTGTCCCTTGGGACCTTTGACGGACACATGGTTGCCCTCCAGCTGCACCTCGACTTTCTGGGGGATGGTAATAGGGCGTTTGCCGATCCGAGACATGACTTAACTCCTAGCAAGATCCTTGATGATGGCTGATCTGGGTCCAAAGGTCAGTAGATGTAACAGAGCACCTCACCCCCTACACCCCGCCGCCGGGCATCCCGGTCGGTCATGATGCCGCTAGAGGTGGAAATGATCGCCACACCGATCCCGCCTAACACACGGGGCAGCTCCTTGCGGTTCTTGTACACCCGCAGACCCGGACGACTGACCCGCTTCAGGCCAGTGATGATCGGTTTGCGACCTTTGCCTTTGTACTTGAGTCGTAGCATCAGCAGCTTGCGGAGGCCCTCGCCTTCCTCCGCCACCTCACCGATGAACCCCTCCTCCTGGAGCACGCGGGCGATATTGCGGGTCATACGGGTGGCTGGGATCGCGACGGACTCGTGCCTCGCCATGGTGGCGTTGCGGATCCGGGTCAGCATGTCGGAGATGGTGTCGTTGGTGTGGGCCATATCTCGGGTTACCTCTGTCGATTCACGGGGGTGAATGGGGCGTGTCCTGTGGATTAACTGTAGAAAGGCATACCGAAGGCCTTGAGCAAGGCTCGACCTTCCTCATCGGTCTTGGCAGTGGTGACGATGCAGACGTCCATACCCCGGATCTGCTCCACATCGTCGTAGTTGATCTCAGGAAAGATCAGCTGCTCTTTGATCCCTAAGGTGTAGTTGCCTCGACCATCGAAGCTCTTGGGGCTGATGCCACGAAAGTCCCGGATCCGGGGCAGGGATACATTGATCAATCGATCCAAAAAGGCGTACATCTTCTCCCGCCGCAGAGTCACCATCAGGCCCACCGGCATACCCTTACGGATCTTGAAGCTGGCGATGGCGTTCTTAGCACGGGTGATCACAGGCCGTTGCCCCGTGATGATACTGATCTCGGTGATGGAGGACTCCAAGGCTTTGGCGTTCTGAGCTGCTTCGCCGAGACCTCGGTTGATGACAATCTTCTCGATCCGAGGCACCTGATGGATGTTGGCATAGGCCATCTCCTTGCGCAGCTGCGGCACGATGGTCTGGTTGTACTGGGTATAGAGTCGTTGCTGGGCCATGGTTTCTGGATCTCCTCAGGGCTCTGGGCTGGGTCAGAGCACGCGATCGTGAATAGGGCTGGGGGCGACGCGGTTAATCTTCCAGGATCTCTCCGGTCTTCTTGAGGACCCGCACTTTACGGCCATCCTCGGTGATCTGGACCCCGACGCGACTGACCACCTCTTGCTTCTTGGAGTAGGCCATCACGTTGGAGGCATGAATGGGGGCTTCCTTCTCCTGGATGGAGCCGGTCTCCCCCTCCCGTTGGGGCTTGACATGGCGGGTCTTGGTATTGGCCCCCTCCACGATCACCATGTTGTACTTGGGCAGGGCCTCCAGGACCTCTCCCACATGACCCTTATCTCGCCCGGCGATCACCTGGACGGTGTCCCCCTTGCGGATAGACATCTTGTAGCGGATGCCGTTGCGGTGCTTACGGATGCCCTTTTGTTTGGCCAGCCGTTGGGCCTCACTGGGCTTCATACGTTTGACCATGATCTAGAGCACCTCCGGGGCGAGTGAGACGATCTTGGTGAAGTTTCGCTCCCGCAGCTCCCGAGCCACAGGGCCGAAGACGCGGGTGCCGCGTGGGTTGTTCTCCTTGTTGATCAACACAGCGGCATTGTCATCAAAGCGAATGCTGAGACCATCGGCCCGCCGCACGGTAGAGACTGTCCGAATGATCACGGCTCGGACCACATCGGATCGCTTCACCGGCATATTGGGCAGGGCATCCTTAACCACGCCGATGATCACATCTCCTAAGCCGGCATAGCGGCGCCCGCTGCTCCCCAACACCCGGATACACATGAGGCGGCGAGCCCCCGTGTTATCGGCAACGGTCAACAAGGTTTGTGGCTGGATCATAGTCTGGTCGCCTTCCTTACGATCTCAAGGACATCCCACCGCTTGGTCTTACTGAGGGGGCGCGTCTCGCCGATCCGGACTCGATCGCCGATCTTGCACCGGTCCTCCTCGTCATGAGCCTTGAACCGTTTGGTCTTGATCATGACCTTGCCGTATTTAGGGTGAGCGATCCGGTTCTCCACCGCCACCACCACGGTCTTCTGCATCTTGTCGCTGACGACGACACCTTCTCGTTCCCGTCTACCTGCCATTACTCTGCCTCTCCTTCAACCGTCTCCGTTGTCTCCCCATCCAAGGTCTCCTCAACCGCAGCTGAACTCTCCGCCACCTCCAGGCTGGGCTCGGGTGCCTCTCCAGATACAGGCCGAGAGATCCCCCGTTGACGCTCCGTCTCCACCGTGAGCAGTTGGGCCAGCTTGTGCTTACGTTGGCGGATCAGGTGGGTCTGATTCAGTTGGCGAGTGGCCTTCTGTAGCCGCAGCTCAAATAGCTCCTTCTTGACGGAGAGGATCTCGTCACTGAGTTCCTGATCCGACAGACTCCTGACCTCATCGATCTTGGGCATGGGCATGATCTTGACCTCCTCTCTAAGGGCTAGTCGTAGGGGTGGGTTCAGGGGTGGAAGTCTCCTCGGTTTGCTCCTCAGGAGTGGAGGGGGAGAGATCCTCAAAGTCGGCCTTGGTCATGAACTTGGTCTTGATAGGCAACTTATGGGAGGCCAAACGCATCGCCTCACGGGCCACAGCCTCCGACACCCCCCCACCCATCTCAAACAGGATCCGACCGGGCTTGACCACACACACCCAGTACTCAGGGTTACCTTTACCGGATCCCATCCGGGTCTCAGCGGCTCGCATGGTGATGGATTTGTCTGGAAAGACCCGGATCCAGATCTTGCCCCCCCGGCGGATGTAGCGGGTCATGGCTCGACGGCTGGCCTCGATCTGACGGGCTGTGATCCAGTGGGGCTCCTGGGCGACTAGGGCGTACTCGCCGAAGTTGATCCGGTTACCACGACTGGCCTTGCCGCGCATGCGACCGCGCTGTTGCTTCCGGAATTTCGTTCGTTTGGGACTCAGCATAGTGATTGATCCTTGGCAAACCCGATACCGCTACTCAGGGTGATCTGATTGGTCTTGAGGGAGGAGAGAGCGCTTGTGATCCTGGTGATCTTGAGGGGATCCTGAGTGATCCCTTAAGTATCCGCTTCGGAGCGATCCTCAAACTGGGGCCGCCGCCGTTGCCGCCGTTTGGGTTGAGGGGGCGGGGGAGCCTGCTCCTTCAGCTCCTGTCCCGGTAGCACCTCACCCTTAAACACCCACACCTTGACCCCGATGATCCCGAAGGTGGTGCTGGCCACATGCTCGGCATAATCGATGTCCGCCCGCAGGGTGTGCAGGGGGATACGTCCCTCGCGGGTCCACTCTGTCCGAGCGATCTCCGCCCCGTTCAGTCGGCCCGAGATCTGGATCTTGATGCCCTCCACCCCAGCTCGCTGAGCCCGCTGGATCACCTGACGGACGATCCGACGAAAGGCGATCCGACGCTCCAACTGCTGAGCGATGTTCTCCGCCAACAGCTTGGCCTCCGCATCCACACGAGTGACCTCCGTCACATTGATGCGAATGGTCCGATCCGTGGGGTTCTGACCCGGTAGAGCCAGCTCCTTCTGCAGACCTTGACGCAGGGAATCCAGTCCGGATCCACCCCGGCCCACCACCACCCCCGGACGGGCCGCCCGGATCTCCAGGTCGATCTGATCGGCCTTACGCTCAATGATGATGTCCGCCAAACCCGCACTGCTGAGCTTGGTGTTGATGTACTGCCGGATCCGATGATCCTCTTGCAGGAGGGCCGGATAGCGTTCTGGATCAGCGAACCAACGGCTACGGTGGGTCTTGATCACACCGAGTCGAAACCCGTTTGGATGTATCTTCTGTCCCATGAGCAAGGATCCTTTGTTTCTCAAGTGCTGGGGGTGAAAGGGTTAGGAGGCCAGAGCGGGAGAGGGCTTGACCACGACGGTGATGTGACAGGTGCGCCGCTTGATGGCGTAGGCTCGCCCTTGGGCTCGGGGCCGAAACCGTCTCAACACAGGTCCCTCATCGGCATAGGCCTGGCTAACGATCAGCTCCCGCCGATCCAGGCCGTTGTTATGTTCCGCGTTAGCCGCAGCGGAGCGGAGTGCCTTCCGGATCGGATCGCAGGAGGCATAGGGCATGAATTCCAACAGGATCAACGCATCCGAGTAAGATTTGCCCCGGATCTGGTCGAGGACCCGCCTCACCTTGTAAGGAGACATCCGAATAAATCGGGCTTGGGCTTTGACTTCATCGGTATCGAGTGGCATGGCGATGATCCTGTAGCGTGTCTAACGGGATGGCGTAATGGGATCGGGGATCCCAAGGGTTTCAAATCGATCTTTTCGATCCTTAACGACGGGAGGCCTTTTTATCGCCCCCAGCATGACCTCGGAAGGTACGAGTGGGGACGAATTCCCCTAGCTTATGACCCACCATCTGATCAGAGACGAACACAGGTACATGCTGTTTGCCGTTGTAGACCGCAATGGTATGGCCGATCATATTGGGCAGGATCGTGGAGGCCCGCGACCAGGTTTTAATCATCTGTTTCTCATTACGATCGTTCATCTTCTCGATCTTTTTCATCAGATGAGCGGCGACAAACGGACCTTTTTTCAGTGAACGACTCATGGCTTCTCTCCCAGGGATAACGATCCAGAAACACAACCGATTGGTGATTAACGCCGATCCTTGCCGCGCCGCCGACCCCGGACGATCAGCTTGTTGCTGGCATTCTTCTTCTTGCGGGTCTTGAGACCCAAGGCCGGTTTACCCCAGGGGGTGACAGGCGATGGACGACCGATGGGAGCCCGACCTTCACCACCCCCATGGGGGTGATCGCAGGGGTTCATCACCACACCTCGCACCACCGGGCGCCGACCCATCCAGCGGGTGCGACCCGCCTTACCGACACTGAGGTTGCTGTGCTCCACATTTCCGATCTGGCCAATGGTGGCGTAGCATCCCTTACGGAACATCCGCACCTCGTTGGAGGGCAGCTTCAGGGAGACATACTTGCCTTCCTTGGCCACCACCTGAGCCCCGGCACCCGCGGATCGCACCATCTGACCACCATTACCAGGGATCAGCTCCACATTATGGACGATCGTTCCGAGGGGGATCCGCTCCAGAGGCAGAGCGTTGCCGATCTCGATGGGGGCCTCAGGACCCGACATCACCGTGCCCCCCACCTGTAGATAGCGGGGATGTAGGATATAGCGTTTCTCGCCATCTTCGTACTGGATCAGACAGATGCGGGCATTGCGATTGGGATCGTACTCCACGGTCATGACCGTGCCAGGAACCCCCACCTTGTCCCGGCGGAAGTCGATGATCCGGTAGAGCCTTTTGTGTCCTCCGCCTCGATGGCGACAGGTAATCACCCCTCGGTTGTTACGACCTTTGGCCCGGTGAATGTTCTTGGTGAGGGATTTCTCCGGCTTGGAGGTGGTGATCTCCGAGAAGTCAGAGACAGAGGTGTGGCGACTACTAGGGGTAACGGGTCGAAAGGTGCGAATGCCCATAACAATGGCTCAGGGTAACGACAAGGATGGCTGTGGATCAGGATGGCTATAGCTTCAGATCTAGAGCCCTTTACACATCGGGGAATAGGGCGATCGAGTCCCCCTCCGCCAGGGTTACGATGGCTCGCTTATAGGTGGGTCGATAGCCCACAAACCGTCCTAGACGGCGTTTTTTACGGGGTGGATTGTGAGTGTTGACCGAGGTAACCCGGACTCCAAATAACTCCTCCACCGCTTGTCGGATCAGAGGTTTCGTGGCCTTGGGCTGAACATCGAAGGTATATTGCCCTTGCTCGATCAGTACAGTGGCCTTCTCGGTTACCACAGGGCGGATCAACACATCCGCGAGGATCCGTTTGCTGGCTGTCATGGCTGTTCTCCTTCCTCAGCTGCGGTTGATTCGTCGGTCTGATCCTCAAGCTCCTCACTCTGATCCCCTGGCGCCTCACCCTGATCCTCAGATGGGGAACCGACGTCCTCTGTTGCCACAGCCTCGGGAGCCTCTGCATCAACAGGCGCAGATTCGACCGTCTCAACCGCAACCACAGCATTGGGATCCCACATCTGCTTGAGCTGTTCCAGAGCGGGCTGAGTGATCACCACCCAATCCACGTTGAGCAGATCGAAGACACTGAGGTGATGGATCGTGGTCAGCTTGACTCGGGCGATGTTGCGAATGGCCCGCTCGATGGACTGAGTCTTGGCCTCCACGATCACCAGAGCGGATTGATCCGTAGCCACACCCCAACGCAGTAGTGCCTGGGCCACCTCGCGGGTTTTGGGGATCTCTAGTTGCTGGCTGAACTCCTGGACCACGATCAGATCCTCAGCCCGACTCTGAAGGGCGGTACGTAGGGCCAGACGTCGCTCCTTGCGGTTCATGGCGATATTGAACTCTCGCTTGCGGGGTCCAAAGATCACTCCACCCTTACGCCAGAGGGGCGAACGAATCGATCCGGCCCGAGCCCGACCGGTCCCTTTCTGACGCCAAGGCTTGCGCCCTCCTCCTCTCACCTCAGATCGGGTTTTGGTGTGAGCATTGCCCTGACGAGCGTTGGTCATCTGCCGTCGCACCGCCAAATAGAGGAGATGAGAGGCCGTCTCCGGACGAGCCACGGGTAGATCCAGCTCTGTGCTGTCCACCGTCTCACCTTGCCAGTTCTTGATCCCACAGGTGGCCATCGCCGCTCCTTCCTCGCCCTAGCTCTGTAATCCTTGGCTTGATCTCAGTTCGCCTACAACTTAGTCAACTCTTGGGGTCGGATCATCACATGGATACCCTTCTGATGATCCCTCCGTGTCCCTAAACTTTCTGACGACTCACCAGGTTGGCGGGCTTGATCTCCACCAGACCGCCCTCCACCCCAGGCACCGCGCCCTTGATCAGCAGGACATTCTTCTCGGGATAGACCCGCACGATCTTGAGCTTACGGGTAGTGGTCCTCTTACCCCCCAATTGACCTGGCATCCGCAGACCCGGATAGACCCGTCCAGGGGTGGTACCAGAACCAATGGATCCAGGTAAACGGTGGTTCTTGGAACCGTGGGACATGGGACCTCGACCGAAGTGGTTACGCTTCTGGTTCCCCGCAAAGCCGCGACCGATGGAGGTGCCTGAGATATCCACCAGCTGATCCACCTGAAACAGATCAACGCTCAGGGTCTGACCCACCTGATACTCCTCAGGCTTCTCGATGCGAAACTCCTTCAGATGCTTCAGCATGGTCTCCAGACCCGCCTTCTGCAAGTGGCCCTGCTGGGGCTTGGTGAGGCGCTTGGGTAGGGTCTCCCCGTAGCCCAACTGCACCGCAGTGTACCCATCGGTCTCTTTGGTCTTGATCTGAGTTACGGTACAGGGTCCCACCTCCACAGCGGTGACAGGAATCGCCAACCCCTCCTCAGAAAAGATCTGGGTCATGCCCAGTTTTTTACCCAGTAGACCTAGTGCCACGAAAACCTCCGCGCAGATCGTTAAAGATGCCATAGGTTGAAAATCTCGATCCCAACGGTAGATGTGGGAAGGAGACGAAGCAGGCGGCCTGTGTAGCCACCCTCAGGGTTTAGCCATCCCCTCGGACCTTGATCGAGAAGTGAAGGATCAAGGAGGCCGTTGGGTTATGATCGCCACTTGGGCTACATGCCATCGATCTAAGCCAGATCGAATGGTGTAGTGATGCTGCCCGGACTTGGTAGCTTGCTTGTCAAGACCAGTATCCGTGCTGGCAGAATCGGTGCCGTTTTGGCAACAGTAATACATCATAGTGGGGCGTGAGAGGATCTGTCCAGATCAAATGGGATTTTTTTCTGAGATCTGGATCGGTCTGGGGATGGGGAGGGACAGAGGATCTAAACCGACATGAAACTGACGACCCGAGGCTATTACAGCATTAAGGCTCTGTTGGATCTGGCCATGAATGCCCAAGGATCCCCACGGCAGCCGATCTCAGTACGAGCCATCGCGGAACGCCAACAGATCCCAGCCCCTTATCTGGAGAAGCTGTTGATCGAGTTACGACAGGCGGGTTTGGTGCGCTCGGCGCGGGGGGCTCAAGGAGGATACCGTTTGGCCCGATCTGCCCAGCGGATCCCCCTAGCGGAGATCCTGCAGGCCGTGGGGGAACGGATCCAGGTGCCAGATCTGAGTCCCCAAGGGGAGGTACCGGCGGAGGACTGGGTGACTCAAGCGGTGTGGCGGCGGGTCTCGCAACGGGTCCAACAGGTGTTGGAGGAGACAACCCTGGAAGATCTTTACTTCGACGCTCGCAGTTGGCAGGCGGTCCAGGCGGAGAACAGTGGCTTTATGGTCTGAGGGGCAGCCATGGATTGGATGATCAACCTGCTCAACCTAGGGGGATCTGTCCCAGTGGGGCCGGTGGATCTGGGGGTATTGTGGGGGGCGCTGCTGTTGGACTGGGGGTTAGGGGATCCCTGGCATTGGTATCACCCCGTTCAAGGGATGGGCCAGATCATTAATTGGGGACAGGGCTGGATCCTGAAAACCTGTCACACCCCCAGGGCTCAACGGTGGGGGGGTGCCCTGCTCACGTTGGCCTTGGTGATCGGCAGTTATGGATATGGGCTGGTTTGGATCTTGGGGATGACCTGGATCCATCCCCTGTTGGGGTTGGGGACTCAGATAGTGCTGTTGGCCAGCTGTCTGGGGGCGCGCAGTCTGCGATGGGCCGCGTTGGAGGTGTTGTTGGTCTTGGAACAGGGGGATCTACAGGAAGCTCGACGCCGGTTGAGTCGGATCGTCGGTCGGGATACGGATCACCTGGATGAGGCGGAGATCTGTCGAGCCTTGGTGGAGACGGTGGCGGAGAATACGCCGGATGGGGCGACGGCGCCTCTGTTCTACGGGATCCTGGGGGGTGCTCCTTTGGCTCTGGCCTATAAGGCGATCAGTACCCTGGACTCGATGGTGGGCTATCGTCGTGCCCCGTTTACCTACCTCGGATCTGTACCGGCCCGTTTAGAAGATGGTTTGACCTGGTTACCCTGTCGGCTGACGGTGCTCACTCTAGCCCTGGGGAGCCCTGATCCGATCCGATTCTGGCGCTGCTGTCGGCGAGATGCGGTCCAAGATCCCAGCCCCAACTCGGGGTGGAGTGAGGCAGCTTTTGCCTGGCAGTTGGGCGTGCGGTTGGGGGGAACTAATGTTTATCAAGGAGTCCCCAAGGTTAAACCTGATTTGGGTCCCGATCGGGCACCTCTAACGCCACAAGAGGTTCGACGCAGTCTGATCGAATTGAGACGAGTTATGGGGATCTGGATCCTGGGGATCAGTTTGGCCAATCTCCTGTGGGGCTTCCCTTGGTTCCTAGGGCTATAGGAGCACCCTGATCATTGTCACACCCAGACAGCAATGAGCATTTCATGGAGGAGAGCTTGGGGACGTTGAGAACTCTGCTCATCCCAGGTCACCCTTCCAGAACCAGGAAGAAACCGTCTACAGTGAGGAGGTGAGCCTACTGAGTGGAGCGGATGAATCCCAACCTGATCCTGGTGTATCTCTCTGCCCTGGCGGGGTTGCTGGGGGTGGTGGCGTGGCTGGTGTGGCGCGAGATCCGGCGCAATCGTCGTCAGGAGGACGTGTTAAGACGGCTACAATCACGCCTCAGTAAGGAGAAGGGCCAGCCGGAGGAGCACTATGAGCTGGGCAGTGTCTATCTGGAGAAGCGGCTCTACCAACAGGCGGTCCAGCAGTTCAAGAAGGCCCTAGAGGTGGCGGAGGAGCCGATCCCACCCGTCTGCAACGCCTTGGGCTATGTCTATTTTGCTCAGGAGCAGTACGATCTGGCGATCCGCAACTACAAGGAGGCGGTGGCTGCCGATCCCAGCTATGTGACAGCCTGGAATAACTTGGGCCATGCCTATGAGAAGAAGAATCTGGTGATGCCCGGACTGGAGGCCTACGAGAAGGCTGTAGAGATCGCGCCCGACAATGCGGTGGCGAAGCGGCGCTCTGAGTCCCTGCGCAAGCGGATCAGTCCCAAGGCCCAGTCCTCTTCCTCTGAGAGTTAATGTTGCTGGTGATCCGATCATGACCTATCCCCGTGAATCTCTACGAGACGACAACCATTACGTGCTGCTGCTACCCACCCTGGATGAGCAATTTCTGACCCGAGATGAGATGCGAGAGTTTCTGGTGGCCCTGCTGCAGGAACACCCCCGTCTAGTGGACAACGATCTGAAGAACTACGGAGATCCGATGGATCAGGCTCAACGGCTTCTGGACACCACCTGTTCTCTGGAGTTGGATCAGGGGCAGGCGGTGCAGTGGTATGCCGTGCGGTTGAATAAGTGAAGATCAGAAACTACGATGTGCCCTTAACTCCCTAGAACTCTCAATTGTTCATGCCTCTTGGAAATTGAATCGATGATCTTAATTGCTGTTTGATTGTGACTCGCTAGAAACAACGCGTACAGAGCAGAATTGGTTGAGTTCCTCATCAAGATCGGTCTGCTCACATATTGAAAGAGAGAATACATTTTCTGTCTGTATAGATCTGCAAGCCACTCAGCTTTGAGAGTCTCTCGACTCAAGGCAGGATCTGGAAGGAAGCTCAGCTGTTCTCTGGGACGATAAATCTGTGAGATCCAGTCAGTCCCTCCCATAAACTGGCTCAGTTGTTCTTCTACCTCAAGACCTGGATAATTGTCCCTAGGAAGTAAACGGGTTACACCCATCACTGAAAAGTTTACAAAGATATCGCAAGTGCGAGTGCTTGCCAGTTCCCTTATTGTCTCCCAGTTGACTTGCAAACCGTAGGGATCCAAGAAAACAAATGCTCTTTTTCTAGATGCATATTGGACTTGTGAGATAAATTCTTGACATAAGACTCTATTACAATCTCCCCGTCGGATCTCTATCTGGCGATCTGAAAATCGCTCTCTCAATCTTTCCATACGCTCTATCCGTTGTTGAGATATATCGATAAACCAATAAGCATCAAATTGAGGTTCTACTTGTAGAGCGCGTAAGGGGGATCCGTCAATATATCTTCTCTCGTCCTCCTTAGCTCTGGGTCTAACTGAGCCAGCGAAAGCATCAACATAATAATACGATCTCAGCCATGTTTCTTTTTGTGAGTTCATAATTTTGGAATATGCTTTAATATACTGGGCTAATAGATCCAACTTTTCTTCAGACCAGCGCCCGATAATATCTGACTCTTCATTACCTGAGAAGCTCATTATTTGATCCCTTCTTTGAAGATTAAGCAGAGGTCATACACTCTTGGTTCGACTTTTGAGTCAACTTCTTCTTGGGAAACCTATCTTGCCACTTCTCTGTATGCTCCTGCCAAGCTTCTGGCATCTCGTCCCAAGTTCGTTTGTCGAGAAGTCTACCTTTTGACTTGGGATGGTATCCGCCCCACTGCTTAAAGAAAAATGCAACCTCTGCTGATTTAGTTTGCTGCAAAATATCTTGAACCCACTCAGTTTGCATAGGGCGATGATGAAATCCAGATTCTCCGCCCACGATCACCCAATTAATATTCCTAAGGTTTAACTTAAGAGGCCCCAATAAGGGCTCACAGGATAGGAATTTAACTGTGGTTGGTATTTCCCTCAGAATATCTACTCGGTGAACATATCTCTGATTTTCCACAGAGACCCCCATCCACACATTTTCAGGCCATTCGAGAAGATTAGCTAGCTTCGCTAAACGCTCTTCTCTCTTCGTCAAGATCTGATAGATATGCCATGGAGTCTCTCGCATGACATCAAAAACACTCTCTAGGAAGGCGAGATCCACTCCCTCATGGAATAAGTCACTCATCGAGTTAACGAAGATACGACTGGGCGTTTTCCAGCCCCTGGGCTGATTTAGTCTGTCCGGGTGTAGGGCCAGCTTGAACCCATTGGGGAAATTTTTTGGAAATCTCTCGGTCAGAGCTTCAGCATAACAATAACGGCACCCTGGACTGACCTTATCGCAGCCAGTGGTGGGGTTCCAGGTTTTATCTGTCCACTCGATTCCGGTTTTACTACTTGACATTTGAGAAAGGTGCTCGTGTCTTGAACCGCAGCGTAGCACAGAAAAGTCGTGAATGCACACAAGAGGTCACTCATTCAGACTCAGAATCACGTCTGTGGATAATGCTGATCCCAGATCCGTTGAATGGCTGGGCGGTCTCGCACAAGCTCATACAGGCGCTTGATCCGAGGGTAGTTCCCCAGTAGCTGATCAACATCCGGTCGCCAACTGACCAACATCAACAGATAGACATCCGCAACGCTGTAGTGATCTTGTAGAAAAAACGGCCCCGGATCCAAGGCCCGCTCCACGATCTGCCAGGTCTTATTCAGCTGAGCCTGAGCCGCCGCCTTCACCCCCATCATGCCCTCCGGATCCGTAGTGTAGCGATCAGTATGTTCGGCCCGTAGATCCGTCTCATAGACATTGCACACCAGAAACGAGAGCCAGCGGTACACCTGGGCTCGACGCAGATCTCCTATCGGAGGCAAAAGCCCCGTCTCCGGAAACTGATCCCCAAGATGTAGGGTGATGGCCAGGGATTCCGTTAAGATTAACCCCTCCGGCAGGATCAGAGTGGGGACCTGACCCAGGGGATTGATCTCCAGAAACCCCGGCTGCCGATGCTCTTCCTGATCCAGATCGATCGAGATGATCTCGTAAGCCGCCCCAGCCTCCTCCAAGATCACCTGAGGCGCAAACGCCCCTGTGTTCGCAGCCCAATAGAGTGCGTACATCCTCTCCTCCTCACATCCCAATCACCGTCAAGATATTGAAAAAGGGATGCCAAGCACCCCTCTCAATTGATCTACAGATCGTCACATCCGCTTCAGCAGCCATGGAGATCCAACCTGGAGCCATCCTCAACCCAGGATCTCGGCAGCCTGGATCTGTTCCACCTGCTTCTTCTTCAGCACCAGCATCACCTGAGCCAGGAACACCGCCGCTAGGAAGGCCATCAGCCACTTGACCCGCGCCGGGCTCTGCAACACCAGCTCTCGCTCCACCTGACCAAAGCCTCCCACATTGGGATTCGCCGTCAACTTCTGGCCCTCAGTCACCGTATCCCCGGCAGCCACCAACAGATCCGGTCCAGGGGGAATGGCCATCGCCTGCAAGCCCTCTGTCGTATCGAAGGTCACCAGACGAGTATCTGGATAGGCCATGCTCAGATCCACCATGCCCTCCAGCTCTGGGGGCGCATCGGTATAGGGATCCTCCAACACCATAATGTCTCGGATCGTGCCAGACACCGGCGAGCTGAAGGCATTATTATTGGTCATAGTGCCATCCGGGTTGAGCTGACCTCGGCCCCGGTTCCCCCCCACATAGACGTAGTACTTCATGAAGGTGAGGGAGGGATCTGTGCTGGGATCGGGAGCCATCACCGGGAACAGGATCTCCTGGTACTCCTCACCGGGCAGGTG
>CAYSEO010000040.1:17024-19848 GCA_964429885.1 uncultured bacterium | reverse complement strand
TGAGACCTCCATTGGCTGTGGATCTTGTCATGGTGAGTTCCACTAAAACAGAAGCAGAGGTGGGTCGGTCCCACATTGAGCGTCTGGCTAATCTGATCCTGGAGATGGGAGGGCTGACCTCCGTTCCTGTTGTGAAGAAGAGTGGCATAGATCCGGAATCTGGGGACGACCTATACGAGATCGTTACGGGTGATCTGGAGTACTATGCGGCGGTAAAGGCCTACGAGATCGATCCAGATCAAGCCTCCGAGACGATCCGAGTTTATGCCGTTCCAGAAGAAAAGGCTGAAGCGGCCCGCAACCAGAACCAATTCATTTCCGGATCGGGATCATCGACAGCACGCTCAGGGTCGGATCACTCAAGATCGGATCACTCAAGATCGGAAGACTCAAGATCGGAATCAAATCTAACCCTGTCTAACCTGATCTCTAGAATGGAGAGGTTGGAGCAGCAAGTCACCACTGATCTATCCAAGCATCGTCAGGAGGTGGAGGGGATCTTAACTCAAGCCATGCCAAAGCCTCTGGAGCCATTGGAGGTGATCAACTCCGTCCCTGATCCAAGGAGTGTTGCCCTTTTGGAGGAGAAGCTCAAAGCCGTCTGTCTCCCCGCGATAGCTAGTGCTATTCTGGAACGGATCATTGAGATCAAGAACGACAGATCTGCTCCTATTTCATCGTTTAAGGATCTGATGGAGGCTCTTGGGAAGAGAAAAGTGGGAAGCAAAAAACAGAACTATATGTCTGGGGAGAAGATGCTGGAGTTTTTCGATCAGTGGAACCTCGACGCTAGGAAGGTGTCTGGTAAGTCAAAATCTTGACAGGAAAAGTATCTACGCTAAAAGTATCCACGTTACGCCATGGCAGTCCCGATCGCCACCCCCATCGCTCAGATCGAGCTCACCCCAGGCAGTGGGATCCGGATCTCAGGATTCTCTTGGGCGGACTATCAGGCTTTGTTGATGGATCTGGGAGAGGATCGGTGCTCGCGAGTTGCCTACGATCGAGGAACGGTGGAGATCCGTATGCCGGGACAGATCCATGAGATCGTCAATCGTCTGTTGGCCGCCATCGTGATGACCTTAGCGGAGGAGATGGGGTTGGAGTGTAACGATCTGGGATCTGTGACGTTGAACCGACCGGATCTGGAGAGGGGGATCGAGCCCGATAGCTGTTTTTATCTGCAGAATGCCCAGGCAGGTCAAGGCATGGCCACAGAGATCTTCTCGGATCAGCCTCCCGATCTAGCCTTAGAGGTGGATATCGCCGGTCGATCTGGGAGCAAATTGGAGATCTACCGAGCTTTAGGGGTGCCTGAAGTGTGGATCTATCGCCAGGAGGAGGTTGTGATTCATCGCTTACAGGCAGATGGGTATGTGATCTCCTTCCGGAGTCAAACCTTTCCCGACATTGGATCCCAGCAGCTGAACAGCTGGATCCAGTTGCGTCGTCAGGGAACCGATCTGACGGTGATCCGGGCGGTGAGAGCCGATCATCGCAGTCGTTGAGCTCTTAGATCGGGATGAGATCCAGATCAGAGAGATCCAGATTCAGATCACGATCGGGCGCGGCAGGATCCGCTTTGGTAATAGCCCATGCACCCCCTTTTGAGGAAGATTCACCGTCTGAGTGATATTGAAGTTCACCGACAGGCTACACAACACATAGGCCTCCTCCCGATCGATCCCCACAAACCGATGGATAAACTCGATCATCTGGGTCAGAGCCTGCTCAAACGCCTCGTCCAAGGTGGATCCAAGCCCCATGCTGATCCAATCGGACTTTGTGGTCAGGGGATTAGTGCCCGAGGCCATCCCGCGACGGTTTCTGTTTCCCCTACAACAGATCTGTGAGGTGGTGCTTGGGGCGACCCCAGAGATGCCCAATGTTGCCTTTCAGGTCTGTCTTAAAGCTTTCTTTGAGTATAACGAGTATCCCAACTCCGATCTGTCGATCTTACTGATCAGTAAATATTTCTATACTCTGTTTCGTCAGCGCCAAAGTCAGGGCGGACCCCGTAGGCAGGGGCGCAGCGAGGTGGGTCTAGGATCGGGATTGACCGAGGGTAGGGGACCTGGGTTCGGCATGGGGGGATCTGGCACGGTGATCCCAGCCCGTCTGTTGACTGTGGATAACGACTCCGATACCTCCTTGGAAACCGCAGGGATCTCCTACAAGGTCGTCGGCATCCGTGGGTGGTCTCCACCTATCAAGATCATGAGAAACAGGAGCTGATCCGTCACCTCCAAGATGCCGATAAATTCCTGGTGTTCAGCCTCTCCTCCTTCTTCGATACCATGATGTTCCGATTGCCCCAGGAGGTGATCGATGTCTACGGCTCAGCCTGGATCCCGCGCACCTCTGTGATCGATGAGCAACGACGGCCCCAACTCCAAACCTATCTGGCTGAAGTGATCCAGGCACACTATCTCTCCAGAGTCAGCCCAACGGAGGCGGCCATCATCGGCTATTGGGAAACCCTGGGGGATTCCTTCTACGAGCAATGGGTATTGGGCCAATATCGCAAGCTGGAGCAATTTGAGGTGGTCCCAGAACAGGCGGGTATCGAGTTCCTCGATCGGGATCGATTTGTAACCGAGGTGCAGCTGCGGTTTGCCAGCCGACATCAAGAGATCGTCAGCCTCAATCGAGCCCCCATCACCAATGTCTTGCTCAATCATCTCGCCCAACGGGTCGCGATCAACACCTCTCAACAGAGCTATGCGGCCATGCAGGCGAAGCTGGCCAGCGTGATCAACATGGAGATCTCTCAATCCGATGTCTGGGAGATCCGTAGCCTGATCGAGACCTTTGTAGATCGGTT
>CAYSEO010000040.1:0-16924 GCA_964429885.1 uncultured bacterium | reverse complement strand
CCGTCTCCTGATCGGATCCACATTCGGGGCAGGCTTTGGCACGGGCGGGGACCCGAGCTCCGCAGTTGGGGCAGAGAAAAGGATCTGACATCTCTGGATTGGGATTGGATATCTCTAAGGCTCGGCTTCGATCTCACAACCTAGGCGGTCGGCTCCAACATCACAAACAGATATTCCTCCAACGCCTGTAGGTAGCCAAGCATCTGTTCGGTGACGGTCTCCCGATCAAGCTCCGCTGTGGCCATGCGTTTGTCCACCAAAGTTGTGAACGGTTGGGGTCCCTCCAATAGCAGCGAGAGCCAGGTCATGGTGGGTTGATCAAAGATCAGCCGATGCTCCTTGGCTGCCTCCCATCCTAACATCAAAGATCTGACCTCACCCCGCAAGAGCCGGTCCACCTGTTGGCGGAAGGGTAAGGAATTGATCACCACAGGATTGAGATGGATGATCCCGTTGAGCCAGTCCTCATCCCCCCAGGGAAACGAAAGGGAGGAGCCCCGGTGCTCAGCCCAGAAATCGATCAGGCGACGGGTATTGGGTATTAAGAGCTCGTAGAGGTGGAGCTGTTCCACCAGGCTCAGTTGCTCCAACCGCTGTTCCACAAAGGCAGGCATCTGCTTGAATACCGATCTCAGATCCCAACTGCCGAAGTCCACCAAACAGACCATGTCCAGATCGGCCTCTCGTAAAAAGGCAAAGGTGTCGGGGATGGAGAAAGCCTTATCCCCCACCAGCAGGAAATTGTTGAAGACTCGGCTCATATCCAAGCGCGACGCCTTGGAGTTCCATAACTTTGTCCGTTCATTCTCTGGCTTGAGATGATCCATGACCTCGTAGACCCGGTTGGCGGCCTCCTGTCGCCTCATCCCCTGTAAGCCCAATAGCCTAAAGGCCTCCTGCATCTCCAACATGCCACCCCGAGTGTAGATGTTGTGCAGATTGGTACGGATGATCCCCTCCGGCTTCAATACAGCGGCCAAGGCCTTCAACCCCTCCACCGGAGACTCCAATAGATAGATCACATCATTGCAGCTGATCAGCACATCACCCAGATCTTTGAGCTCACCTGGATCAGCGATCGGACCAAACTGTAGGGTAGCCATGGATCACCATTACCTAAAATCACCAACAGGATTGGGACAGTGTAGGGACACTAGATACAATCTAAGCCACAGCAGCATTCGCCCCCACACGCTAACCAGGAGAGATCCATAGCACCCCCCAAGCCAACCCCGCAGTCTGAGTCAACGGTCTACCCTCGGATCATTGCCCTTGGGCTGTTTGTGGATGGGGATGAGGTGCTGATCATTTACCAGTGTTCGCTGCCCGCCCGCCCTGAGATCTTGATCAGCAATGACCCTGAGGAAGTAGGTCCCAAGGGTATCCAATGGCTCACCCTTACTGATCTGAGTCCCGAGATCTGTTCCTCCCACAGCTGGGAAGCCCTCCAGTGCCTCGGTCGGGTCTGAGGAAACCGACAGGCTTTCACCTGCTGTTTGAAGTTTGGGTACATGGCGGCTTAGATAGGTCGCTCTCAGAAGGCGATTTTGATCAGGCTGAGAGGGACCATGAATGTTCTGTGTTGGACTCCCGTGTACAGTAGCCGGTGATCCTTGCCTGCCTGCTGATGAAAACGGATAGTCCTGCCTTCCCCTAGAATCTCACCTTAATCAGCTCTTACAACTGGGATCTCACTCCATTGGGTGGTGTAGCGAGGAGACCGATATCGAGCCTTCGTCTCCCAATCTCTCTGGATCCCGGTGGCCGCATACCGGATCGTCTCAGAGCCTAACTCCCGATTGATCTGATCTAGACATCGCATCAGCTGACGAGCCCGCTCTCGATCTCGCTCATCCCAAAATCCACCCTGGATCTGAGCGGCTGCTCCTAAGCCAAACAACATCACCCCAGCCTTCTTATACCGAGATCCAAGCTCAAACAGCTCCTCCGTCAGCCGTAACCCCAGGGGGAGCAGCTCTGAGGTGTCGTCAGTGGCAACCAACAGACTCACCGACCCCGATCGATAGGGATCTTGATCATCGAAACGGTTCTTCATGGCGAACACCGTCAGGATCTGAGCCACCTGCTCCCCTCGCCTTAGCTTCTCTAGAGCTCTGCTGAGATAGGTTGCTACGGCTTCCTTAAGTTCGGTTAGATCCTCGATCGCCCGTCCAAATGTTCTGGATACCGTCAGGCTCTGTTTAGGTTGTGGACATTGCTCCAAGGGCAGACAACAGGCCCCCCGCAGTTCCAAGGCGATCCGTTGCCCCACGACTCCTAACTTCTGTCGGATCAGCTCCGGTCGAGCCTGTTTCAGTTCCAGAGCCGTGTTGATGTGGATTCCCCTTAGTCGTTGGCTCCACTTGCGCCCGATACCCCAGATATCCTCCACCTGCAGCTGCCCCAGAAGCTCATCAGGATCTGGTAGGGCACAAAGGTTGAAGATCCCAGATTCAGACCTCTTCGCTTTCTTATTGGCGATCTTGGCTAAGACCTTGCTCTCTCCGATCCCGATGGAGACCGGGATCCCGGTCCAGCACTGCACCGTCGCCCGGATCTCCTGGCAATAAGCCTCTAGCTCCGGATCGGGTATATGAGACAGGTCTAGGAAGGCCTCATCGATGGAATAGATCTCGATCTCTGGGGTGAACTGGGCCAGGGTCTGCATCACCCGTCGGGACATGTCCCCATAGAGAGCATAGTTGGAGGAGAACAGCTGGATCTGATGTTTGTCCACTAGGGGCCGGATCTTGAAGAGAGGAGTCCCCATAGTGATGCCTAGGGCCTTGACTTCTGGCGACCGGGCCACCACACAGCCGTCATTGTTGGAGAGCACCACCACTGGCTGCTGTTGGAGTTTGGGCTGAAAGACTCGCTCGCAGCTGACGTAGAAGTTGTTGCAATCGACGAGGGCGATCCGTCTCATGGCTGATGGATCACAGTTGTGACGACACCCCAGATCTGGAACTCGGTTTCCTGTTCGATAATCAGGGGTCTGTAACGGGGATTCTCTGGCATCAGAGCCAGGATCTGGGGACTACACCGGAGTCGTTTGACCGTCAACTCCCCATCCACGATGGCGATAACGATCTTGCCGTCCGTGGGCTCTAGGGACCGATCCACCACCAGGATGTCTCTGGGATGGATCCCAGCCTCGATCATGGAGTCTCCAGCCACTCGCACGAAGAAGGTAGCTGCTGGGTGTTTGATCAGGAGTTTGTTGAGATCTAAGCGATCTTCAATGTAATCATCGGCGGGTGAGGGGAATCCAGCTGAGACTGAACTGGTGAAGAGAGGGATGAGGCAGGGAGTAGAGAGGTCTACTGTCCAGATCTCGGAGACCCAAAGCTGGTGAGGATCTTCAGCAAGTTTCATAAGGAGGCTCAAATCTATTTCAAGCCTACCACTGCTGAGTTGAGATGGGTAGGTTGGGGCGATGTGTGGTCAGGTCTCCAGGTAAGTAGATCAGCAAAAACGTTTATACAGTCTATATAGTGCGTGTCAAAGCAATTTTGCCGATCTCCTTAAGCAATGGTTTGGCGATCAGGGTATAATTAGCCTAGAGTGTTGGTCCTGGACTTTTTGCTTAGTTCTTGCATAGTTCCTTAGAAGGCACCTGAGATGGAGCAAAGTTATCGAAGACTAAGTCATTTCATCACTGAACTGATTCCTTACAAGAAAAGCGATAGCCTCTTAAAACGTTGCTCACGATGCCTCTGCAAGCTTGTTCTTCTATGTTTCTTCTTTGTCTTGCTTGGCCTAATACCTGTTAATAATCATTTCGAAACATCACCTGACGGTATTGAGATCTATTTTGTTTCGAGCCCTTTCCACGCAGACATCATTCTCCCGATCAGCACAGAGATCATCGATTGGCATCAAGAGTTTTCATCTGATAGCTTTGTTGGCGATGTTACTTCAGCGACATGGGTTACTATCGGCTGGGGTGACAGAGGTTTTTTTACAGAAACACCAACTTTGGCTGATCTAAATCTCTCTACAGCAGCCAAAGCTTTATTTTGGCCGTCTGAAGCATGCATACATGTCTATCTGATAGGGGATCAGTCTTTGTCAAGTAACACCAAACCGGCTAGAATTTCCACTGCTCAATATGAACAATTAGTTGAATATATAAAAGGAAGTTTCCGTCGCACGAAAGATGGACATAAAATACTAATTCCTGGTGTTGCATATGGTCTCAATGATGCGTTTTTTGAGGCTCACGGAATTTACAGTTGCTTCAATACTTGTAACAGCTGGGTTGGTAAGGCCATGCAATCTGCTGGAATCAGAACTGGCTGGTTTACTCCCTTACCCAAAACAGTTCTTATTTATCTCCCAGACCTGCCTGAATAGATCTGCGGCAGTACCAACCCAAACGACCCTGGCTGGCGGTGATGTTTGCCAATGAGGGGTGGATCCGGGGTTGCCTGAAGAATACCCTAGGCCTTGGAGGACCTCCTGCAGCTGGGGAGCCCTACAGCGCTTCGGTCCGGTCTGAGGAAAACCGCAGGCTTTCACCTTCTGTTTGAGGTTCATTACCAGAAAAGAGGGATCCGACTGGTGTGAGGTGCGAGGATCCCCGAGATGATTAGAGGATTACCCTAAGTCGGTGGAGAGATCTTTACTGTTCTCCCTGATACATGTGGAGCAAAGGGGATCCGAGAGGGATCCCGGATTTGGGCTATTCATCACGATGCAGGGGCTGGAGGATCCAACCCTTGTCTTTACTTTCTAGAGGATCGGGTGGACATAAACTGTGGAGTAGAACACTGCAACGGCAACTACTCTTCTCTCACAACTCTGCTTAGGATCAAGGGATTGTCGGAGTGCGCTGAGGAGTAAATCTGGTGGAAGAAAGCCTCAAACCTCGACAGATCAGGGGTTTCAGCGCTTGCTCCTATCTCCAGAACCGTCAAAATAAGCATAGAGATCAGCATAGGGGAAACGATATGACTCTGCATTGGATGCCCACCTGCCTGGGGGTGGCTGGCTTGACAACCGCTATGGTTCTGATCGCCCCGGCAGCGATCGCGGCACGGTTCAGCGATACGGGGGGACATTGGGCGGAGTCCTACATCGATGCTCTCTCCTCCCGAGGGGTGATCAACGGATTCCCGGATGGCAGTTTTCGGCCCAATCAACCTGTGACACGGGCTCAGTTCGCCACCCTCGTCAGCAATGGTTTCCAACTCGCTGCAGCCGTCGGAGGGGCTCAGTTCACCGATGTCTCCCCCAGCTATTGGGCCACCAGTGCGATCTCGACCGCAGCCGCCAATGGTCTGGTCTCGGGGTTCCCGGATGGCACCTTTCGGCCTGAGCAACCCGTCACCCGGACAGAAACCCTAGTGGTGCTCACCAACGCCCTCGGATCCGCTGCAGTACCGGCTGCTGCCCCCGTCGATCTCAGCACTCGTTACCGGGACGCCGCTGCCATCCCCAGTTGGGCCACCTCCCAGATCGCAACAGCCAGTCAGGCCGGATTAGTCGTCAGCTATCCCGATCCCACCCTGCTAGAGCCGAATCGAGCGGCTACCCGCGCAGAAGTTGCCGCCTCCACCTACCAGGCCATGGTGCAGCGGGGCTTATTCGGACCCATCGCCCAGGCTCCTATCTTCGCCCCCACGCCTACACCGGGGTTCGATCTGCGGTTGTCCACGGTCAATGCTGGTACCCCAGTCCAGGCGGGCACCACCGTCAACGAGCGGCTCTACATCGCCCCCAATGAGACCCGCCCCTTCTCCCTGATCGTGCTCAATCCAGTGCTCAATCCCCAGGGGGAGATCCTGGTCCCTTATGGAGCCAAAGTGGATGGTCGGTTTGAGCCTGCTGCCGGTGGCACTCGCTTTGTGGCCGATAGCATCGTTATCAATGAGCAGGTCTTTGCCTTAGCGGCCCAATCCGATGTGATCCCTGACATCAAAGATCCGCGCCAGGTGAGCACGGGCCAGGTGGTCCAGGACGCCGCTATCGGGGCTGCTGCGGGCGCGATCCTGGGGTTGGTCACAGGAGATCAGGTGATCGCTACCGAGGAGGTGTTGGCCGGAGCTGCAGGTGGAGCTGCCATCGGCAATTTCACTGCGCCACGGGTGTCTGTCGTGGATCCGCAACAACCGATCGTGCTGCGGGTCACCCAGGATCTGATCACAGCCCGCTAGATTGTCAGCCCAACCCTGGCTGCGCTGTCGAGAAGCTCAACCAGGGGATAAGTCAAGCGGCAAAATTGCTTTGACACTTGCGCAATTCAAGACGCTTCAACGGATCCCACGACGAAGGATCACCTCGGCCCGATCACTGCGCACTAGGGAACTCTGATCCCATCGAGATCCCTTATCATATGAACTCGATCTGGCATCTTGGGCAAAACCATGGCTTATCTGATCCAAGAAGAGACCTGGCTGCAGCGCAACTCCCGTATGCTCCTGATGGTGATCTCAGGGCTGGGGGTACTGTTGACTACCTATCTGACCCTCACCAAACTGACCGGTCAGCCTGCTGCCCTCTGTACGGGGAATGGGGGCTGCGATCTGGTGTTGAATAGTCGTTGGTCCTGGTTGCTGGGCATCCCCACCTCGGCTTGGGGGTTGCTAGGATTCCTGACGGTGTTCCTGCTGGCCTACCTCCCCGATACTTTGGTGATCTTGAAGAAGTGGCGCTGGCCAGCCCTTTTTGCCCTCTCCTCGGCCATGGTGGCCTTCGAGATCTACATGGGCTATCTGATGGTGGCGGTCTTGAGGGAATTCTGTTTTTACTGCATCACCTCGATCGTTTTAGTGGCTGGGATCGCGGCGGTCACCTTCCTAGGCCATCGCTGGCAAGACTGGGGCCTATTGAGCTTTAGCGGTATCCTGATCGGGGCCTTTACCCTGGTGACTACTGTGGGCATTTATGCGACCCAGGTCCCACCGTCGAGTCCGTTTGCTGTTGGTCTGGCGGAGCACCTGCAGGCGATCGAGGGCAAGATGTATGGAACGTACTGGTGCCCCTATTGCTTGGAACAGAAGGAACTGTTTGGGCCGGTGTTTGATCAGAAAGTGCCCTATGTGGAATGCTCTCCTGATGGGCGAGAGAACCCTCCAGCCCAGGAGTGTATCGATGCGGGGGTGCAAAGCTACCCGACTTGGATCGTCAACGGTGAGACCTACAGAGGCCGACTCCCTCTGGAGGAACTGGCCCGGATCTCGGGTTATGAGGGCGAGAGGAGTTGAATTCTACTGAGCTTGGCAAGGTCCCGAGTGCTGAGTCTCAACAGGAACTCCAGCTCCTAAGCAAAGAATGACCTTACTCTATCTGGTATTCATGTCTGCTCTGAATACTGAATCGGCGCTCTAGGAACAGGGGCGAACCCAACGGCTATCGCACAGTTACCAAGGTAAAGGCTGACCGTCCCAATTCAGAAACTGACCACTGTCTTCCAGCTGCAGCCCAGCAATTACATCCAGCAGCTGAGCAACGGTACGCTCAGTTGAAAAGAGCTTCTCGGGGGGAACATTCGCTTGGAAGGGCTTAGATAACTCGGTATCGGTGGTACCAGGGTGTAGCGTAACCACAATGGTTTCAGGACTCTTGCGGCGGTATTCGATCGCTACTGTGCGCATCAACATGTTCAATGCAGCTTTCGAGGCTCGATAGCCATACCATCCTCCTAAAAAATTATCGCCGATGCTGCCGATCTTAGCTGAAATACTGGCAAATACTCTACGATCGCTGTGTATAAGTAGGGGAAACAGATGTTTGGCTAGCAAGGCTGATGGAATACTGTTGATCTGAAAATAACGGGTCAGTTGTTCCATTTCCAAATGTCTTAACCCTTTTTCAGGAGAGATCTTATGGTCGTGTAAGACGCCGACGCAGTTAATGGCTAGATGCAGCTGCTTGGTATGCTGTTTGATATCAGCGACACCTGCGGCTATCTGTTCTTCGTCCGTCACATCGATCGACAGGCACCGCAATCGTTCCCCATTGCCTGTCTCCGGCATCCCCATTTCCAAGAGCTTCGTTGCTGAATCTCGCGAACGGTAAGTTGCCCATACCGTGTCAAATTGAGGCATAGTCAGCAATTGCCGCACGAACTCCAAACCAATGCCGCGATTGGCCCCTACTACTAACGCTATCCGATCGCTCTTCCCCCCAATGACAGCCATTAGCAGTCTCCTGAGCTCTTGTCTCTATGATCTATGATCGAGTGGTGTTCACGTAAAGATTATCGAGTTCATGGGCGCGACAATAGAGATCCAGCACAGCGGTTTCAGGATCGGTGCCCATACGACAGGTGCCATACTGGTGTGCAACCCATTGGAGCCTAGTTCAGCTAGAAAAACGGGCAATAGTGCTATCAATGGCAGCAGCATAGGGAATCGCTAACCCAGCTTCGATCTGTCCAAAGATGCTCGCGATGAATATAGACACGGTGGCAAAAACCAGGTTCCACCAGCTCACCTCATAGAGACGTGGGTTCTTGGTGAAATACCCGATGACGTCACAAACGATGGCGAAGGCTACCATCGCGATCACGAAGTGAACGACGATCGGATGGATTGTGTCCGGATAGGGTAGATTGTGACTATTGAGTGAGGCCTGCCGTTCGCACCAGCGGCGCCCGACGATTCTGTACCAGTTGCAGAATGATCTAGACATACTCTGTTGGCTCAGTCACGCATGGGTGTGCGATGCCATCTCTGACTGTGAAGAGAAGAGTACTTTTTGGGGGGCGATCTTCGATCGGTCCTCCTGCGACCTCCTCGCTGACGACCCAAACACCATAGGTTTGTGAGTCCTGCAGGCTAGCTCGGACCGCCAGCCCCAAAGCCAGATCGAGATAAGCATTTTTCTGATTTTGTTGTGAATCCGAGGTGTCCATCCCTGATCCCCTTTGAGATAACACAGTCATTCTATAAGAGGAAGGCCGCCTAGTTGCAACGTGAGATCTTTGGCCCTTTGTGATCCAAAGCAGAGAATCATGTAGAATAATTTACAGGTGTCCATCCCAGGATCAATCTTTGGTAATCCGTTCTGGTGCTCCCTACCGATTCAGACAATGATCCAAAACCCTGATCTGATAGAGAGGGTTCCAGCTTAGCCCAGTTCCGTCAAACTCACGTTCATCAAGGAGACTAATCTAAACTTTGTAACCAAAAGACCACTGTGGTCATAGCTGCCACAAGGCTAGCAGTTAAGATCCCTCTGGGGAAAGGAAGTTTCTTGGAGTCTCGTTTCCTCGGAAGGGTGTGGAATTTAGGGTACAGCATCTCTGTCACCGGTTCCCCTTTCCCTAGATGTTGTTGGACGATCACCTCGACCTCTGAAGGCTGGACCTGGGAATACCAGATCTCCTGCGGCAGGATCATGACCATGGGACCGCTACCGCATTGACCCAAGCATTTCACCGTCTGGATCTCAACACCAGCGGGCAGATCCTGAGCTTGAAACTGACTCAAGACCTGAGCCGATCCTTGCTTGTGGCAGGCGCGATGTTGGCAGACCAGAACAGTTTGGGGAGAAGAGGTGATCGGGGTCATGGCAAGCTGGGGGCTGCTGTACAGGTCAACTGCTGTGCTCTTTGGGAGAAGAACAGGTTCTCTCGGTAATCCACGGGGCAATCGATCACCGTGGGTAGATCTTGATCCAGAGCCTGCTGTAGGGTGGGCAATAGATCCGCCGCTGACTCGATCCGATAACCTTTCAAACCCATGCTCTCCGCTAGCTTCACAAAGTCCGGATTGCCGAACTTGATGAATGCCGACTCTCCATATTGATTGATCTGTTTCCACTCGATCAGTCCATAGCCTCCATCGTTAAAGATCAAGGTGACAAAGGGGGTACCGATCCGTAAAGCCGTCTCCAACTCCTGGCAGTTCATCATAAAGCCTCCATCCCCAGTCACCGCCATTACCTTCCGATCGGGATGTACCAACTTAGCTGCAATCGCCCCCGGAATCGCGATCCCCATAGCAGCAAATCCATTGGAGATCAGACACGTATTGGGCCGATCACAATGGTAATGACGGGCGATCCACATCTTATGAGCCCCCACATCGGAGATCATGATGTCCTCAGGGGCCATCACCTGGCGCAGATCGTAGATCAACTTCTGGGGTTTGACAGGAAACTCCTGATCCTGAGTGTAGGTGGTGTAGTCGGCATGGATGCTATCCCGCAATGAGAGACCGTAGGGATTCGCCTTGCTGCCCCGATCACAACGCCTCAAGATCTCCATCAGAGAATCAGAGATCTCTCCCACAACTTCGACTTGGGGAATGTAGCTACTGTCGATCTCAGAAGGAGTCGCCCCTACGTGAACGATCGGGATCTGGCTATCAGGATTCCACCGTTTGGGAGAATACTCGATCAGATCGTAGCCAATGGCGATCACCAGATCGGTGCGATCAAAGCCACAGCTGACATAATCCCGTTGTTGTAACCCCACAGACCAGAGGGAGAGTGGATGAGTATAGGGGATCGCCCCTTTGCCCATGAAGGTATTCACCACCGGAATGTTCAAGCGGGTCGCAAATTCAGTCACCGCATCACTGGCCCCAGCGCGGATCGCCCCATTGCCCACCAGGATCATCGGGTTCTGGGCATGGGAGATCACGGCGGCAGCCTCATTCAGGTTCTGATAGGAGGCATAGGTCTTCTCCTCCCGACCCCGGCGTAGTGGTTTGCCATCGGCGGGCATGGCAGCAATGTTCTCTGGCAGATCAATATGCACGGCCCCTGGTTTCTCTGTCTGAGCCCGTTTGAAAGCCTTGCGCACAATCTCAGGGGTGATGCTGGGGCGAACGATCTGGGCATTCCATTTAGTGACCGGCTCAAACATGGCCACCAGATCCAGATATTGATGGGATTCAATGTGCATCCGATCAGTGCCCACCTGGCCCGTGATCGCTACGAGAGGTGCACCATCCAAGTTGGCATCCGCCACCCCTGTCATCAAATTGGTGGCTCCTGGACCCAGGGTGGAGAGGCAGACCCCGGCTTTGCCCGTTAGCCGACCGTAGACATCGGCCATGAAGGCGGCCCCTTGTTCGTGGCGGGTGGTGATGAACTGGATCGAGGAATGGGTTAAGGCCCTCAACACCTCCAGGTTTTCCTCACCGGGGAGACCGAAGATATAACGAACCCCTTCGTTCTCCAGGCAGCGGACTAGTAATTCAGCAGTATTCATAGGGGTGACAAGTGTTCAGCCACAGAAACCAACAGGATCCAGGCGGATCGTCGGTCACTGCTTTAGGATTGGGGATAGCTCCAGCGTAACTCGATCCTCAAGGAATGGTTAACAAAGATCAGGGGATCTCTAGAATGATTTATTGATAACTATTGTATCGTTTATTTGCAGCCATAGTTCATATTCGCTTTGCTGTGATCCATTCAGGGTCTTAGAGATGTTGCAGCTGATTCTCGATGATCTGAGCGGCTGTGATAGCCCCATTTCGATAGTGGGCGCTGGGGATCCGTCGAGGTTGGCTGAGCCAGGTCTGGATCGCGATCAGGGCTGCTGGGATGGATTGAACCTCCAGGATCGGAGCGGCACTGAGGGCTTGAGCCGCCAGGAGCCGTTGCCGTTGCCGATCGTAAAGCCGTCTCCAGGGAAAGGCGATTAAGGGGATCCCCAACGCCAGACATTCCATGATCGTATTGTATCCTGCTGCCCCCAAAATTAGATCGGCACCCCAGAGGATCTCGATGCCAGGCCAATGTTGGATCCATAGCTGCGGTGGACAGTCTGGAGGGAGATCAGCGCTCAGACACCGGACATAGAGGTGGGGGAACTGGGTGGAGATCAACACCGCCAGTCGTCCATAGATCGATCGCTCCTGCTCTCGGCCTGAGACACAGAGCACGATCAAATCAGCGTTTTCTTCCGTTACCCCTAGCTGAGCTCGGATCCCATCTCTGGAAGGCAGATCCTCAGGGTTACTGATCAACCAGGGAGGGGTACGAATCCCCAGATCCCCTAGGGGAGGATCCTCCAGTTCTCCAGGGATCAATACCTGATGATAATGGTGTTTAACATAGGATCTGAGCTCATATTGGTCTACATAAATGGGGGATAGATCCCGATGGATCCAAACCTTAGGAGTACTTGGGATCAGGTCAAAACACTGGGTCAGCTCACCTACTAAACCTCTCGGAAAGGTATCAATGATCAGACCTTTTAACAGGCGACAGGTGATCGCTTCAGTCACCCAAGTAGCTGCCTGATCTAAGCTAGCGTTGGGAGCAAGTGAGTGGATCTGTAGAGAATAGGGGTGTAGGTGTTGATCCCAAAATGAGGAACTTAGGATCACCTTCACATAGGGGCTATTGCAGAGGATCTCGACGGGTTGGTGAGGGATGACCGCACGAGCTAGGGATAAGGCTCGCATCACATGTCCCCAGCCTCCACCTAAGGCATAGATCAACCAGGGAGAAGCTTCAGCTGGCACCCAGATCTCGCTCGAAATCAATATCCGCTGAGGTTAAGCTCATGCCATCCGCATCCGTGAAATCGATGGTAGCGATATCGATCTCCTGTCCCTGCACCCGATAGCGTCCAAAGTTGGGGTAGAGCACCCGCTCCTGTTGGAAGGGATGTTGCGGATCGTTAAAGTAGGTGGATTTTTGAGGCTTATCCTCACAATAAGGACAGCCGATCGAGCTGATCCGTCCACAGCGATGGGGAAACAGAAAGCCAACGATCCGATCGCATTCAGAGTTAGCCATGGGAGAGACGGGAGAGGGCAGATCAGTCACAGTCTAGCGTCTTTTCCTAGACTTTAAGCGGTGTTGCGCCGCGACAGCACATGACCAAAGTTCAGGATCTGAAAGGCACTCAACAGCATCATCATGATCACCTGTTGCACCTGACGAATGGCATCCTCAGACGGATCCTCAGGCCAGATCATGGATACGGAGCGAGCCCCCCCCAGCCAGTTGGGTACCAGCACTTTCATCTTCAACAGATCTTCCGATAGGGTCAGTTGCTTAAGGGTGGTGGAGCCAGGTAGGCGCACCATCTGATCCGTCTGTCCCTTGAGCTGGTTGAGGTGCCAGTGACCTTTGCCAGGGAGCCGGATCCCCAGCTTGATCTCTAGGCCGCGCTGTTGGAATTTCTCTCGCAACTTCCCATTGATATTACGACCATAGCGTTTACGATAGCGTTCTGTAAGGGAGAGTTGAAGCCAGTAACCATTCAATAGAGGACCTTTGATCTTAAGCCATTCATTATCACAGATATCGATCTTCCAGTCAGGACGGCGGTTAAATGGGATCGTCTTGGCGGGTTGATCTACCTGTTTCTTAAAGAGGATCTTGAGGGAGACGCGGCTGGCCACATCCATATCTCGACTCAGTAAGGCCAGGATCCGCTCCGCCAGCTCATAGCGATAGTTGGGCAGGTTCAAGGCCGCTGTTCTGCCCCGCATCACAAATAGGATCGTGAGGGCAATGATCACCACAACCACAACCGTAAAGGGATTGAGAAAGACCAGCGGGAAGAGTAGGACAAATAATAGCCCCGCCGAGATCAGGGCCAGGATCAGAAACTGATTGGCTAGTTTAGAGAGGTAACGCGAATCGATCTTGTTTGTGATGAATGGTAATATCCAACAGGTGATCGTTCCTAAGGTAAATCCCACCAGCAGAAAGATCACCAACTCAGAGGGAAAGCTAGCCAGGAAACCCGGATTGGCGATCACAAAGCCCAGGAGGGCAGCGGTGATAAAAAACAAGAGTAGACCCAAGCCAATGGCCCAAGGGATCAAACCCGTGATGCGGGCTAACCGGCGCTCTATCTGCCGATCCAGGTGACGAAGCTGCTCCAGATCCGCTTGGACCTGGCTGGGGGGAGCCGTAACCCGATGGAAGAGGGTCCTCCGCAAGCTGCTCATGTTAACCGGCATTGATCCAACTCCTTCACCCAGTTTATGGGGCGTGACCTGTGGAAACGCTGAGTCTCAAGATCCTGCCGTTAGCTTATCAGATCCTTCTCCAGACAGGCCATGACCAGAGATTCCAGGGCAGGCGGGATGGATGCAGCTTGGACTCCGTTTTCTGTCTGGCATTATCTAAGATCTTGGCGATCCCAAAGTCCAGGATCTTGACGGTCTCCCCGAGCATATCCTGGTGCATAATAAACAGATTGCTGGGTTTGAGATCCCGATGGATCACTCCTTGAATACGTTGATCCCCCTATTGAGTCGTAAATTGATGGGCAGAGGCTAGGCCACTACAGATCTGGCTACCCAGATGCACCACCTGCTTAGGGGAGAGGGGACCATTAGCCTGCAGGTAATCCTCCAGATCACAGTCTTTGGGGCATTGACCCAGATATTCCATCACCAGATAAGGACGATCCTGATCCAGGCCGTAGTCCAGCACCTTAACGATCCGAGGGTGGTCCAGATAACTCAACTAAGGGCCTCTTAGGGAGAGGATCTGAAGCAGGGCTGAGGGGACCTGGGGACTCTCTTCATCTAGGGACCCTTATCCCAGTCAAGATTAAGCGGAAGCTGAGATCAGCCTGAGCGGGATCTGGACTGTCTGATCTCTAGTCGTCGAAGATGCGGCACTCCAAGGCATCGGGATGATCCTCACAGTAGCGCTCCAGGGAGGGGATATCTGGTCGGTTGATCTCTAAGGTGGACATCTCGGGGGAGTAAACCTGAGTCAGCTCCCCCTCCATCACACACATCATCATCAGATAATCACAGTCCGGGCACTCAGTCCGACAGATCAGATGCTGAGGACCTGAGCGCGGATCGGTTTCCAGGTGTGGTGTACAGTAACGGGTGGCCATGCCCCCACAGTTGGGACAGCTGACCACTTGCTTTTCCAATGTGCCGATGCCAGTTTGTTGTTCCATGACCCTTGCCAGTCTGCCACTCCTAACCATACTGTGGATCGATCCCCACCGACTATGGGTCATCCGGTAGGTTCCATCAACTTAAACTCCTGTAGGGCGGATCCGAAGTTGCGATGCTCGTGCCCCGACCGACTGAGTTTGATCAGGGCGAACCGTTGTAGGGGGCTGAGCTGAGACCAGGTGGCAGGGGTGAGGCTGACTTGGTGATCGGCGGCCCGACTCTGGACTGATTCCGGTACCTGATCCGTGTCCTGCCAGGGACAGTCCAAGGGCTGAGGCAGATCGGAGGGGGGCTGACCCGTGTGCTGAATCACCAGGGCTTGGAGATGATCTCGGTAAGCCTGGATCTGGGCCTCGGTGGTGCAGGGCTGCTCGATCAGGGATTGGCGCTCCCCTGGGGTAAGCTGATGCCACTGGTGGAGCTTGAGCTTGATCCCACAGGTGTCTAACTTGTAGCGCACCTGCATGGGGATACAGCGAAGGGAGTTGATGAAATCAGCTTCAAATTGAAAGAACATGACGCCTAAACCATCAGGATTCGCTACGGCTACCTTGCTTGGTGGAGGGGGTGAACAGGATCTGGGTCTCGATCTCATAGGTGCGTTGCAGTGGGGAGGGGATCAGTTGCACCGCGCAAGCTTTGAGCTCCGGTTGCTTGGAGGCTGGACAGACCTGAGGGTGGGTGAGGGCATTGGCCTCAGCCTGTTCTGCCCATAGAGATCCCCAGTGCATCGGGACGAAGAGGGTACCGGGCCGGATGCCAGTGGTGATCTTGGCGGGGAAGAAAGCTCGACCGCGACGGGACCGGATCTCCACCAGAGTGCTCTCCTGGATCCCTAAAGCCTCCGCATCACGGGGATGGATCTCCAAAAAGGGCTTGGGGTGCATCTTGCGGATCTTATCGATCCGACCGGTACGGCTTTGAGTATGCCAGTGACCGTACAGTCGCCCGTTGGTGAGCACAAAGGGGTATTGGGGATCGGGAGGCTCCGCCAGTCCCCGTGAGTGATAGGCCCCAAATCTAGCTTTACCGTTGGGGGTATTGAAGCGATAGGATCCGTACAACCGCTGGGGTTCCCCTGGGTTGAGGGCTCCGGACTCTCGACAGGGCCACTGGATCGGTCCCTCCTGGCGCAGCCGCTCATGGCTCAATCCGGTGACATCACAGGGCCGATCGCGGGTCAGTTGGACGAATTCTTGATAGACCCCAGCGGCGTTCTGAAAGGGGAACTGATCCGTGAACCCCAGACGACGACCCACTTCCGTAAAGATCTGCCAATCAGGTTTGGCTTGACCGGGAGGGGATCGGAACGCAGGACAAAGGGTCACCACCCGTTCGGAGTTGGTCATGGTGCCTGTCTTCTCACTCCATTGAGCGGCGGGGAGTAGAACATGGGCGTAGTCCGCCATCTCCGTGGGATGGTAAGCATCTTGAAAGATCGTGAACGGCGATCGCCGTAGGGCCGCCTTAGTGCGCTCCAGATCCGGAAAGCTAACCACTGGATTGCTACAGGCTACCCACAGACATCCCACCTGATCCTGTTCCAAACCCGTCACGATCTCCCAGGCCATCCGACCGGGATCCGGAGAGATCCGGCCCTGGGGTAGATGCCAAAGCTGTTCGATCTGTTGGCGATGCTCGGGATTCGTTACCAATCGATACCCCGGTAGCAAATGGGCCAAACCCCCGGCCTCACGTCCTCCCATGGCGTTGGGCTGACCTGTCAGTGAGAAAGGACCGGATCCGGGTCGTCCGATCTGTCCCGTCAAGAGATGCAGGTTGATCAGACTTCGCACCTTAGCGGTTCCCTCGGCGGATTGATTCATACCCATAGACCACAGGGAGAGGATTCGTTTCGAGCGCCCCCACAGTTGAGCTGTCTTGATCAGGTCTTGCTCCTCGATCCCACAGCGCTCCGCCACCACCTGAGGGGGATAGTCTGCCAACACTGCCATCAGATCCGCCAACCCTTCGGTACATTCCTCAATAAAATCAGCGTCGAAGTAGTCCCACTTCATGATCAGGTGGGCGATGCCGTTGAGCAGATCGATATCCGTACCAGGACGGATGGCCAGATG
>CAYSEO010000039.1:0-19891 GCA_964429885.1 uncultured bacterium | reverse complement strand
GGTTCTGATCCGCTGGTCCTCCAGTCGTCAGATCGGGGCCTGGTTGGGGTTAGGGGGGGGATGGCTGGTGTTGAGCTTAGTGGGGATGCTGGTGGGGGTGATCATCCCTGGGATCTGGCCCATCGCCCTGGCTCTGCTGACCCTTGGCAGCGTGATCCTCAGTGAGACGATCCAACGTCAACAATTCGTTCAAGATCAGATCGCTCATCTGTGGCAGACCTATCATTTAGCCCTGGTCACCCATACGACGAAAGCCGGTCAACGGGGTCAATGGCTGCAGGAGGTCACCACCAGCGATGTGCGCTATCGACTGACGGTGTTGGCGGAAGCCTTTGAAGCTCAGTCCATGTTGGCTCGCAGCCTCTACCTGGGATTGGTCGCTGCCAATCTAGAGGGAAATGTGTGGTTCTGTAATCCCACCGCCTCCCGCTGGCTCGATCTACGGGTAGGCCAATCTTTGTTACAAAAACTGATCCCTTTTGGGATCTCAGAGGAGCAATGGCAGGAACATATTCGTAGCATTCAAGGATCCACCCAACGGCTCAACGATCCGGGTCAAAGTCTGGGGGGAGCCACCCAATCCCTGCCCACCTATGAGGTGCAACGGGGAGAGCGCTGGTTTTTGGTCAAGATCGAGCCCCTGTTTGGGGTCAATACTCTGGAGCTGCTGGGGGTGTTGTTGGTGTTGGAGAACATCACCATGAAGAAGCGGATGCAGTCCAAGTTATTGAAGGCTGAGATCCGGCGCCTTAAAGATCTGACCCGACAGAACAAGGCCCTACAGCGAGCCCGTCAGGTGGCAGAAGCCGCCACTCAGATGAAAAGTGCCTTTCTGGCTACCATGAGCCATGAGATCCGGACCCCGATGAATGCCGTGGTGGGCATGACCAGCCTATTGCTAGAGACTCCTCTGGATGCGGAACAGCGAGATCTGGTGGAGACGATCCAATCCAGCGGCAGCACCTTGATCAGTATCCTGAATGAGATCTTGGATTTCTCCAAGTTGGAGGCCGGTTCGTTGGAGCTGGAGGATATTGATCTGGACCTGGTGGCGGTGGTGGAGTCCGTGGCGGAGCTGATGGCCTCTCAGGCTCAGGGAAAAGGATTGGAGTTGACCAGCTGGATCCATGCGGATGTGCCCACTCAATTACGAGGGGATCCCACCCGGCTGCGCCAGATCCTGACCAACCTGGTGGGCAATGCCATTAAGTTCACCCAGAAGGGCAGCATCACTCTGGAGGTGTCTTTGATCTCGGAGACTCCCCAGCAGGCAGCATTACATTTGGCGATCATCGACACTGGCATTGGCATTCCCTTGAAAACTCAACGGTCTCTATTCCGGGCCTTCTCCCAGGGGGATGTCTCCACCACACGACAATATGGGGGAACCGGGCTGGGGCTGGCCATCTGCAAGCGCTTGGTGGAGCTGATGCAGGGCCAGATCGGGGTCCACAGCGAGGAGGGGAAAGGATCCACATTTTGGTTTCAGATCCCCCTGGCTAAATCAGGGAAGATCACCCCGGATGGTGCTAGGGAGGAAGCAAAGCAGGAGCTCCAAGGGGTGCGGCTCCTGGTGGTGGATGATCAGGCGATTAACCGACGGGCGATCGCGGATCTGGTGGGCAGTTGGGGGATGGAGGTGGAGACTGCTGCCGATGGGGTAACGGCCTGGATGCAGATCCAAGTGGCGGCAGCTACCGATCGACCTTTCTCCCTCCTACTGGTGGATCTGGAGATGCCTGGGTTAGGAGCCGATCAGCTTTTGAAACGGGTGCATCAGGAGGTTCCATTACGGGAGAACTGTCGGAGTGTGTTAATGGTGCCCCTGGCCAAGCAAGGTCGAGCCCGCGATCTGGTCAACTCCGGCCATATCGATACCTATGCCTTCAAACCCCTGCGAGTGGATCGCCTCGCCCGCACCCTGATCACCACCCTCAAACCTGATCAAGCCGATCCCATCGATTGGGTGGAGACCCAGGAGCTCACCTCTGTGATCGCCAGTGACCAACAGCCCGAACAGATCATCGCACGGGCTCAGGTGCGGATCCTGTTGGCGGAGGACAATCCAGTCAATCAGAAGGTGGCGATCAAACAGTTGGAGAGCATGGGGTATCGAGCCGAGGTGGCGACCAATGGTTATGAGGTGTTGGAGGCCCTCGACCACAGTCAATACGATCTGGTGTTGATGGATTGTCAGATGCCGATCCTAGATGGCTATGAGACCACCCGCATGTTACGGAAGCGAGGCAAGATGACAACGGTGGTGGCCTTAACGGCCAATGCCATGAAAGAGGATCGAGATCGGTGTCTGAAGGCGGGCATGGATGATTTTCTCCCCAAACCCGTGCGCAAGGAGGAGCTGAGGGAGACCTTGGATAAGTGGATCGGCCACTTGATCCCGCTAGTCACGTCAGACTTCATTCCCCCACCTGTAGAGGATCCGCTCCCAGTTGCAGCTGAGCCCGAGAACGGGGAGGTCCCTGATCTTGAGATCGAGACCGAGATTGAGGGAGAGGAAGATTGGATGTTGATCGAGTCTGACGAGTCTGAGGCGGAAAGTCTGGAACAGCCCGATTCCCAGGACACTGAACCCGAGAACTCTGCGCCTGATCCAGCCTCCAATAACGGCTCCAACAATGGTCAGAGGGCAGATCCCTCCAGCAAACCCATCCTGGATCTGGAGGCTCTCCATCTGTTCTCAGGGGATGATCCGGAGTTTGAACAGGAGTTACTCCAGGATTTCTTCCGTCAAACTCGCTATCAACTGGATCTGATCTCGGAGGCGCTCTTGACTTCAGATCATGGCACTGTGGCTCGTCAGGCCCATCAATTGAAGGGGGCGAGCGGTTATATGGGGGCGATGGCTTTACATACTCTATCAGCACACTTAGAGGAGAACGCTCGGGAACAGGTGGGCAATCATCAACTCCTCTTGAGTGAGCTGGAGACGGCTTTTGATCAAACCAAGGCGTTTGTGGAATCTGAGTTTGCGGTCAAGATCTTGTAGCTTAGGTGGTGGCTCATCATAGGGAGTCAGCTGGCCCTGACTGGGATCAACCCTAAGACAATTGAATCGGCTGATCGTCCTCTCGCCAGACGCAGTAGGTGATGCCAATGCCCTGGCCATTGAAGAATAGCTTCTTGCCATCAGGAGAGAAACAGGCCCCGGCAAACTCCCGTCGATCCGCCAGGTTTTGAGCAAAGGGAAACAGATCTCCGGCTGGACTGACTCCTACGACAAACTGGATATCATCCCCGTCCTCACATAGATAGAGACTGCCATCCGGACCCACAGTGATGTTGTCGGGGTTATCCAGCTCCGACTCGCTAGTGGACTCCACCACTTTGGTCAAGATCTGAGCGGCTGGATCGTAGGACCATACCTGTCCCTGCTCCGCCACACCTCCCGTGGTGCAGACGAAGTAGACCAAGCCATTACCATACCAGGCCCCTTCCCCGCGCCGAAAGATGGCGGCATTCTGGGCCTGAGCCTGTGCGGCTACGGAGGGTTGATCGGTATCCGGATCCGGAGACTCGATCTGCACCCACTCCACCGAGATCGGCTCGCCTTTGGCAAACGGGGCCGTGCTGGTGTCGATCACCTCGGTCGCCCCCACAGGTCTCAGGGCCTCCAGCACCCCACCAGCCTTCAGATCGCCCCAGACAGCGGCCCGGAAGCGGTAGAAACAGCCCCGACCGTCATCCTCGGTCTGATAGACATAGCCCGTCTGGGGATCCACCGCGACCGCCTCATGGTTGAACCGGCCCATGGATCGCAAGGGGATCGGATCGGCAGTAGCAAAGGGACCGACAGGCACTTCAAATACATAGCCATGCTTCTCTTGCAGTCGAGGGTTGATCGCTGGGGTGAGCAGGGTCTCCTCACAGCTGAGCCAGGAGCGCCAGGGGGTGGGACCCCCCGCACAGTTGCGGATCGTACCGGCTAGGGAGATGAAGTCTCGGTTCAGACGACCCTCACCATTGACCACCAGGGTTGTGGTGCCTCCATAGCCAGCGCTGTCATACTTGGGCACGGCGGTACGGACGATGCCGAGGGGGGAGTAGGTGCTGACCTCATGATTGCGCACCAGGATATAGCGATCTCCCAGGCCGGCGAAACAGGCCATGCCGTCGTGAAGGGAGGGCACTCGATCCCGATCGCTCATTCGTTGACCGGTGATGGAGAGGGCGGTGTACTTGAAGCCCTCAGGCAGGGCCAACAACTCCCTGGCTAACCTTCCCCTCTGGATCTCCACCAACTCATCTAAGTTATCAGGCTGTTTGGGGATCAGAGGTCCGAAGCCGGAGCCGTTGGCATTCACCCCCAGAGAAACCTTGGTGTAAAAGTTATCTAGAGGGGCAGTGGTTACGGAGGATTGACCGCAGGCGGAAGCCACCAGAGCCCCGGCTCCCGCACCCATGAAACCGAAGAAATGCCGACGTGAGACGTTAGTCACGGAGTTCCCTCACACAATACCCCTAAGTATGATAAAGCCTGTTCTCCCTTTCGCCATGTTTTGCAGGCAACCTTCCCAGGCAAACCCATGACACATCTCTACAAGATCCGCCGACAAGCTGTTTCCAATGATAGAGTCGGACCTAGTTTATGTGAGCTTGCTTGCTGGGATCGTCCCACCGACCATGACTCTAGGATCTTCTACTAGAGATCTGTCTGCGTGAGTTTTCCTAGAAGAATGTTTCTGCAACGGCTTAACCCTACTTAATCAGAACAAAAGGTAAGTGACTATGAATCTACCTGTCATTGTCGATATCGTTATCGGCTTGATCTTCATCTACTTGATCCTGAGCCTAATTGCAGCGGAAGTCCAAGAGTTGATCACAACGATCCTGCAATGGAGGGCTCAACATCTTAAGGACTCGATCGTGAATTTATTGTCGGGCGATCAGAGCTCTGAAGGAAGTGTCAGAGAGGCCCAAAAGCTGACTCAGCAACTTTACTCTCACCCGCTGTTAAGCAGTGTCAATCAGGAAGCCAGAGGACTGTTCGCGCTCTTGTTCCGGCGGGTAACCTGGGTTTTCTCACTCGTTTACCAAGGCATTACAGGCCAAACTAGCTCCTTTAGTGGCCAAAGATCTGCTCCATCTTATATCCCAGCGAACACATTTGCCACGGCACTGATCGAACGGCTTGGGATTGACAAGCTTGCTGATAAGCTAGTGGAGGAACGGTTTCTAGAGTTTCACAAGTTGATCGGGGATCATATTCATCAGATGGGCAATAATATCTCGATCAATATAGACAGTGATCCAGAACTCAAGGACATCAGAGATAAGTTCAACGACGGCAGTATCACACTTCAGGTCGCAATCGATCGAACCTCTACCTATCTTGAGCAGAACGAGCTGGTCTCCAATAGCATCAAAATCCTAGAGTGGAAGAAGAAATACTTCGGTGAAAAGAATGAGTTGGTGATCGTGAATGCGGGTCTCAGGCCGTCTGTTTCTGAACTTGCCGAACTCATGGATACCGGAAGTAGGACCTACAGGAAACATGAGCAGAGACTCAACGACTTCAAGACAGAACGCAAAAAAGAACTCTATGACGAACTGGACAGATTTCTGGATGCAATGAGCCCATTCTTCGGAAAAGCAATTGAGAAGAATAAGATTATCAGTGAAGACAGCGCAGAGATTAAAGAAATTTTGGTTCCCCTGTCAAAAGTAGACGATCAGATCTTGACTATGATCGACTCAGGTCCGTTCAAAGAGGGTTTCTCTGAGCGAGGGCGTCCCATAGGATCATGGCGGGATGCGAGCAGCTTACTTGTTGTCTTTTCTGTGATTCTTGTAGGCGCCATATTATTTTGGATCAGATTTCAGCCGTTACTATTCTCTGGATCCCTTGGTGTCTTCTTGCTGTTTCTCTGCTTGCTAGTATTGATTATTGTCTGGTCTGTGGTGAGTAAGTGCAAGAAGGATAGAGAAGGTGATCGCACTGGTAAGACTCTATCAGATATTCTTGACGATCACTTTGCAGGGACGCTAGGGAACGATCTTTCTACCGAGTTCAGTCAGAGAAAAACGAAGGCCACCCCGGAAGAGAAGAGAGATCTAGGGCGACGATTCCGCCGCTACTATCAGAAACTTCTACTTGAGTATGCCGATGTTGATCTGTCCTTTATTCCGTCATCGCTCAAGGAAAGGATCACACTACTGGCCAAAAGCTCAAAACGCAAGGTGGATGCACTTGAGGATCAGGTGACTCAGCTGCAGGAAGAGGTGGGTGGGTGGTTTGATAACTCCATGGAACGAGCCTCAGGAGTCTATAAGCGGAACGCCAAAGGAGTCGCGATCCTGATCGGTTTCTCCATCGCGATCCTAACCAACGTTAACTCCATTTATCTGATCAATCAACTGTCTTATGATCAGGATCTACGGCAAGCCCTGATCAACTCCAGTGGAGAGTTAACTCTAAGCTTGAACGGGGAGGTGGGTTCATCAGGGGAGTTATCAGCAGAACAGATCCGACAGCTGAATCGAGAGTATGGTGATGTTCTCAATGATCTCAATCTGCCTATCGGCTGGGATCCTGATCTGGTCGCTCAGCAATTTGGGTGTCCCGATCTGGATAAGTTGAGCTCAACCGAGAATGGGTCTTTGGAATGGCAGACAGTGTTTGATGAGTGCATTCAAACTCAAGGACAGGTCACTGAGGAATCTAGCAACAATCTTCCTGAATCTACGAAGACTGAGGAATCTGGCAACAACTATTTTCTGCCCACGGCAATTTTGGCGATGCTTCTCACCAGAAACCTCGGCACGATCTTACTGGTGATCACGGGTTGGTTGATCACAGGGATCGCGATCTCAATGGGAGCCTCGTTCTGGTTCGATCTATTGGGCAAACTGATCAATGTACGCAATACCGGTTCGAAACCGAGCGCCTCAAAACCGTCAACTAAGTAGATCGGCAAAATTGCTTTGACATGCACTATATGGCCTGTATAAACGTTTTTGCTGATCTACTTACGTCCGAATAATTCCCCAGGGTGATGTAAATCCAACGAAAGAGGACAGAATGAGAAGGATCCTGCACCGATCCGCTCCACTCTGTCCCCTTGTCCTCAAGCTTGGAGATTTACTTAAAGCCCACAGCCGCCTGCCAAACGAAGGCCAGCAGGAAGAACAGCACCGGGATCACCGGCAGCAGATCCACTAGGGGATCGAATAGCTCGTAGCCCTCGGGCAAGTTAGCCAACACCAGCATCGCTTCCATCATGATGAATCCCACCTCTGATCAACGGAGTCTCAGTATTGCAACAGAGTGTAACATGGCTTGATCCATCGATGCCCAAACATCAAGAAACATAAACCGCTACCCTGAGATCGACAGGGACGGATGATAGTGACAGACGACACGGAGGGGAACATGACGGACTTTTGGAGCTCGATCCTCGACTTTGCCCAGGGGACCACCCACGAGCTCGGACAGCAGCTCCTCCGGGACTTTGGTCAAGCACAGGCTGAGGAGAAGGGGGACGGCAGTTTGGTCACGACCTCGGATGAGTGGATGGATCAGCAGCTCCGAGAGCGGATCCAGGCTACCTTTCCGGAACATGGCTTCCTGAGTGAGGAGTCTGAGCATATCTTCCCAGCAACGGATTGGTGTTGGATCGTGGATCCGATCGATGGCACCACTAATTTTGCCCGAGGCATCCCCATCTGGGGCACCTGTCTGGGACTGCTTTACCGAGGCACCCCTGTGTTTGGCTATGTACATCTACCCCCGATCGGACAATCCTTTGCTGGTTATTGGGGTGAGACTTTGCCGGAGTCACCTGAGGGATCCTCGATCCCGACAGGAGCCTATTTAAATGGAGAACGGATCCACACCAATCCAGCCGATCCAGGGCCGAATCAATTGTTTAACTTCTGCTCTCGCAGCGTGGCCCTGATCAGGCCCGATTTCCCCTGTAAGGTGCGGATGTTGGGAGGCGCCGCCTACAACATGTTGTCAGTTGCTTCCGGAACTTTCCTCGGGGCGGTGGAGGGGACGCCGAAGATCTGGGATATCGCGGCGGTATGGGTGATCGTCAAGGCAGCAGGGGGAGTGTGGATCCCGTTAGATGAGGAGCAGCCGCCATTCCCGGTGATCCCCGGTCAGGATTATGGCAAACGGGCCTATCGTACGTTGGTCCTGAGTCGAGAGTCGTTGGTGCCACTGTTCAAGCCCATGTTTAAAACGCGCTCTTGACAAGACCTCCCATGCCCCGTCAATCTATTTCTCCCGATAGAGACTGGGGTCCACATCGACAGAGGTAATCTCAAGAGACCCAACCCCTCATGGATCGCTTGCAGACTCACACAGCCAGTCTCTCAGCTCTGCTACTCTGTAATCTCAGACCCCTTTCCCATCTCCTGGGAGACCTGATTGCCGATGCATTGCCCTCACCTCACCTCCATCCATGACCCGCGCCTGCGTCGTCTGATCGAAGCTGTCTGGGATCGCCTGCCCGAGTCCGATCAGCTCTCCCTGAGCCACCTGATCCTGGAGATCAGCGAGTCCACCGATCACTTTCTGCCGGGTCCAGGGGGCACGATCTATGTGGAGGATGACTTTACCGGATCCCTGGCGACCCTTCTGGAGGCCACCCCCCAGGCCATCGTTACCTTGGGGACCCTCAAGGAAGTTCCCGCCGATGATGTGGCCATGTCCGTGATCGCCCATGAGTTTGCCCATGTGCTGCTGCGGCACCATCAACTGGGACCGATCGCCGATGTCATGCGAGATCTAAATGGCTGTAGTGAGCAGGATGTTCAGGCCCTCACGGAATGGTTCGAGGATCAGGCGGAGCTCCAGGTCTGGTTCTGGGGATTTCAACAGGAGATGGCGGCCTTCTATGAGCACTATCCCGGCTCCCGTCGTCCCCGCTGGATCATCACCGCACCGAAACCGGAGCCCGTGAAACTGGTCAAAACAACACCTCGTAAGCGGAGATTGCGATAGACCTTAGGAGAGCAACCGTTGCCGTTGATCTTCAAACCGCTTTAACAGGTGGCGAGACTGCTCCAAGATCGGTCGATTGTGGTGCTGTTCACTGATCTGGATCGCCTGCTGCATCTCCCGTAAGGCACTCTCCGGATCCCCCAGGTGAGCCAAAGCCAGAGACCGAGCGAACAGACCATGCTCATCGTCCGGATCCACATCATCATCATGGGGATCGGTGTGCAGAGCCTGTTGATAATCGTCCAGAGCCCCCTGCATCTCCCCCAACTCGTAGCGAATATTGCCCCGCACATAGCTCGCTGCCACAAAGGTGGGCCTCAACAGCAGAGCCTGATCGAGATCCGCTAAGGCCAGATCCAACTGATCGGCATGATAGAAGGATACACCTCGGTTGTAGTAGGCCGCCGCCGTGGGGTAGATCTGAATCACTTTAGAGAAATCAGCGATGGATCCCTGCAGATCCCCCAGATAGCACCGCAGCTGCCCTCGCAGCAAAAAGCCCACCACGGAATGAGGATCGCTGAGCAGAGCCTGATCCAGATCCGCCACCGCCTCCCCATAGTGACCCTTCTGAGCCTGTAACTTGGCCCGCTCCACCCGAGCGAAAGCATTCTGGGGCCGCATCCGCAGGAACTGATCCAGATCCGCCAGGGACTCCTCCTGTTGACCCCGTTCTTGATAGATACAGGCGCGAGCGAAATAGTCATGGGGATTGGCTGTGCATTTCAACACCTCCGTCAGATCCGCCAGGGCCGCCTCCTGATCCCCCAGATGCAGATGCACATAGGCGCGCTCCCGTTGCACCCGGTAGAAGCGCGGATCCTCCTGCAGAGCCAGATTGAAATCCTGCAGAGCCCCTAGATAGTCCTGTAGGCGACGTTTTTCCCGGCCCCGATCCAGCAACCGTTGGGCCGAGCGGGAGCTATAGGCCGCCGCCGCCGCCCCAGACAGTCCTAAAAAGCCCGTCACCTGATCCCGAGGCATGGCCAGGAGACCACCGATCATCAGAGCCGTGGCGATCGACAGCCGAACGCCCAGCATTCTGTGGAGAGGATTGATCCGGATGGGATGAGTTGTCATGGGAAGCCCATCAATGCCATGGAGAGCATTCCTAGTCTCGCAGATCTGAGAGGGGCTGGCAAAAGATTGGGCTCTGACAGGGGGAGATCCTGCAGGGCCTAGCTCTCCGTGTGACCCGAGTCGTCCGTTGAGTAAGGATCCGGCCAGATATGCTAAGCTGTAGCTTCGCGCTGATGGCATATAGCATGATTTCGTCTGTTGTTCATGACAGATCCAGATGCTCTCTCAACTCCTATTCCTGAGGTCAACATGGCAAAGCGTCGCAACTTGAAGAAGGAAAAAGCCCAACGCAATAAGGAATACGCCCGTCGCTTCCGTAAACCCTCCGGTCGCAACTCTCGCTCCCGTATGGGGGGATTTAACCGTCAACAGGGATCCTCCGGCGACAACTCCTCTGAGTCTAATGATGCTGCTGCGGATATGGGCTAACCGGCTCCCAACCCGAATCTCCTCGATCCGCGATTCCTTTGTTCGATCAGACCGATCTGTTGATGCCAGATCAGCTGGGGTTTGTGTCCAAAGAGAGATGGGCTAGGATGCGGGTCTGTGTCTGACCTGCGACCCATGACTTATCAACCGATCCAGAACTATGGCATCATCGGCAACATGCAGAGCATAGCCCTGGTGGGTATGAACGGCTCGATCGATTGGTTCTGTCTGCCTCACTTCGACTCCCCCAGCATCTTTGGGGCGATCTTAGACGAACACCAAGGGGGCCACTTCCGGATCTGGGCCTGTGGTGAGGGGGTCAAGACTAAACAGTTCTACTGGCCGGATACCAATGTGTTGGTGACTCGCTTCGTCTGCCCCACCGGGATCGGGGATGTGGTGGACTACATGACGGTGGGTCTGCAACCGGGGGAACCGGGGTATCACTGGCTGATCCGAAGAGTCCGGACGGTGCGCGGTAGTATGCGGTTTCGGATGGTTTGTCGCCCAGCCTTCAATTATGCCCGTGATCAACATATCACTAAGCTGATTGGCTGTGGGGCTAACTTCATCAGCGACTCCTTGGCCTTGGAGCTAACCGCCCATATCCCTCTGGAGATTGAGGATAACGGTATCGTGGCAGAGTTCACCCTCAATGAAGATGAGACCACCTTTGTGGTGTTGCGGGAGGACGATGATCTGACCAGTTGCGATACGGTGCTACAGGCTCGGGCCGATGAATTGTTTTACCTGACGGTCCAATATTGGCGCCGCTGGTTGTCGCAATGTACCTACACTGGACGCTGGCGGGAGGTGATCTTTCGGTCTGCCCTGGCCTTAAAACTGCTTACCTTTGAACCCACTGGTGCGATCGTGGCTGCCGCTACCACCAGTTTGCCGGAGAGCTTGGGGGGAGAGCGCAATTGGGACTATCGCTACACCTGGATCCGGGATGCCGCCTTCACCATCTATGCCCTGATGCGGATCGGGTTTACGGATGAGGCTGCTAAGTTTATGAACTGGATCGAGGAACGGGCTCGGGATACGAATCCGGATGGCTCCCTACAACTGATGTACACCATTAATGGCCAACAGGATCTCCATGAATCTACCTTAGATCATCTGGAAGGATATTGTGGATCTCGCCCTGTACGGGTCGGAAATCAAGCTCACAATCAATTGCAATTGGATATCTATGGGGAGCTGATGGACTCCGCCTATTTATTCAACAAATATGGGGTGCCGATCTCCTACGATCTGTGGACCTATCTGCGGCGGATGGCGGATTGGGTCTGCGATCATTGGCATCTTCCCGATGAAGGGGTTTGGGAGGTACGCGGCGGACGCCAACATTTCGTTTACTCTAAGCTGATGTGTTGGGTCGCTCTGGATCGAGCCCTCAGGTTAGCGACCAAACGCTCCTTTCCCTGTGATCGGCTGCGTTGGGAGAGTATTCGGGATCAGATCTATGAGGAGATCATGGAAAAGGGCTGGAATGAGGAGTTGGAAACCTTTGTGCAATCTTATGAGAGTGATGCTCTGGATGCCTCAACTTTGATTATGCCCTTAGTGCTCTTTCTCGCCCCCAGCGATCCTCGCATGACCAAGACTTTGGAGGCGATCAATCGCTCGCCTAGAAATGGAGGATTGACCACGGGGGGACTGGTGTATCGTTATGATGTGGAGAAAACGGATGATGGCCTTTCTGGTGAGGAGGGAACCTTTAACATCTGCTCTTTTTGGATGGTGGAAGCCATGACCCGAGCAGGTCGAGCGGACACTTATTGGTTAGAGCAGGCCAGATTGCTGTTTGAAGAGATGTTAGGGTACGCCAATCACCTGGGTTTGTATGCGGAACAGACAGGACCCAGCGGTGAGGCCTTAGGGAACTTTCCTCAAGCGTTCACCCACTTAGCTCTGATCAGCGCCGCCTTTAACTTAGATCGGGCTCTGGGGCAGCGGGACTGAAACACCATCATCGAGTCATTCAGAACCCCTCTCGATCCCACTTGAACCGGGTAGAACAACCGGGATCACCACGGAGAAGGTCAAGCCTAACACGGCGATGAATGCAGTCCCCAAAGCCAGCATCAATAGATTCGATCGCTCCGGTGGCGGCGGTGGTGGACTGAGGTTGGGGCTGACAGTCCTGTTGGTAGAACTGGATCGTTGGGTGGCTAGGGCGCTCTCCAGGGTGTGGATCTTCTGTTGTGCCTCCCGCAAGGTCTGTTCTGCCGTGAGAGATCTGGACTCGGCGTCCTGTAGGATCTGTTCCGCCCGTTGGGTGCGAGACTCGCTCTCCTGAACCCGCTGATCTGCCAATACCAGACGCTCCTGGGCCTCTAGGATCTGGCGAGCTGCCCTCCAGAAGGGGGTGGCGTCCCTCTCCGGTCCACAGAGTTGATAGGCCTTTGCCCAAACCACATCCTCAGGGATCCAGACCATGACATCTGCCTCAGCGCGTCAGCTGAAGTATACGTCATGATCCTCAACTGGATCTGTTCTTTGATCCCTTCGTCCTAGACAGCAGGTTCTGCCATCAGCTGGGCCTGTTTCTCCTGATGCTCTCGCCAGAACTGCTCTGAGAAGGCGACGGTGGGATGAATCGGGGGTTTAGGTTGGTTCTTGAGGATCATCCCGGCCTGTTCAGGGGTGCGATCCCCTTTGCGCTGATTACAGGCCTCACAGGCGGTGACGACATTGGTCCAGCTATGGGGGCCGCCTTTGGAGAGGGGTACGACATGATCGAGGGTGAGATGGCGGGTGGTGCCGCAGTATTGACAGGAGCCATGATCGCGGCGGAACACCTCACGGCGGTTGACGGGTGGGATCTTCCACATGCGTTCGGTGCCCCGATGGGTAAGCCGGATCTGGGGGGGAACCTCAATGACGATGCTAGGAGAGCAAACCTTCCACACAGGACCAGGCAGGAGATCGAGAGGCTCGGCTCGTCCGGTCAGCAACAACACGACGGCACGCTTGATATTGATGCGACTGACGGGCAGGTAATTGCGCGAGAAGACGACGATGGATTTCTCAAGAACCTGACTGGTGCTGGTCATAAGCTGCTTTCCCCCAACGGCAAACCTCAGTTTGGTCTCTTGGAATGGCAGCGGGCCGAGGGGATCCCTCTCCCAAGCTGACAGATCAGCCCAGTGTCCCGCCCGTCATCCAGTTCCCCTCCGGTCTTAGGCTAGGACAAGAGCCGGATCAGGATCCGGGTCCAGCGGACTGAAGTTGGATACAGATGACGCAACCTAGCTCCCTGATAGCACTGAGGATCCCGTTCGGCAAGACCTCGGCGGCTCTCGGGTTGGTTTAAGTCTAGCCTGAAGTTGACTCAGGGGGCTGAGGTAGGATCAATCACCTAGAGATCTGGTGGGGGGTGAGAGCATATAGCCCAGCACCAACAGTAAACCTCCCCGCAATTTGTTGAGCATGAGGTTCCCCGTTGAAGACAGATCCTTGAGCAGGGGTTGAGTTATTCAACGTCCTCGGAGAGGGAGGCCGCGTTGAGTCCTGTGGCTCGGTTCTCCCAGCTGAGAGCCTGACTCATGGGAGACGCAGCAACAACCCTAGGACCTTCACTTCGGTGCTGATTCTCTGAACCATCGAGGGCTCGTTCTGCCAGCCGCAGCAGATCGGCAATCTCCCGATCCTCCTCAACGTTGCGACTCTCCAGGCGAGATGCGGCCAGGTGCAGCAGGGTTTTGACGTACTTGATGTCCATCTTGATCTCCCGATCTAGGGCTCTCAGATTAATAGTCGGTCATGTCTAGCGTTCCGTAAAGCCCTTCGCCGATCGAGATCGGGTCAGTCAATGACATCTAAGTAGATCAGCAAAAACGTTACACAGGCTATAGAGTGCATGTCAAAGCAATTTTGGCGATCTACTTATCTGTACACGGAGCAGCTCAAGAGCACACTGGCGAAGTATGATCGATCTAATACTTAGTTGTCTGTTCCAATACTTAGTGATCTGCTCAGGAAGCTGTCTCAGAGCCCTATTGCCTATACTAAAGATCCGATCCTAACCAAGTGATCCGATGATGGCCGTAATCGATCTCTCCCCTGTGGCCCAACTGACTCGTGAGCAGTTTCACAAACTCTGCACGGCCAACCCGATCTGTTTTTGGAGAGATCCGATCCAGAAACAAGTGGAGATCTACCGTCCAGATCAGTCTGTGGAAACGATCCCTTTCCCTGCAGATCTATCCGGCGAGGATGTCTTACCCGGTTTTCAGCTCCGGATCGAGAGATCGTGGAGTTCCCTTGATCCTTGATCTAAAGCTCCTGCCTGCTCAGCCACAGCCAAGCCCCAGAGCCCCCACTAGAATGGAGGCAAACCCCTCAGGACGCGATGCCCCTGATCACTGCCGAAGAACTGATGGCCTTCCATCGTTGTCATCGCTTGCCCTACCTGCAACGCTCAGGACCCCGGCAGGAACGGCTGGAGACCGATGATCTGGTCAAACAACTGCGCGTCGAACGCCAACATCTCCGCCACCAGATCCAAACCACCCACCCCGGCACCCGGATCACCCCGATTGAGACTGAGGATCACCCACCCCACCCCACCGATCCCGTCGCTCTAGAAACCACCCGCACCCTGATGGAGCAACAGGAGAGTCGCATCTACGGAGCTAAGCTCCTGGCCACCCTGCCCGAGATCGACCCCGACACCCAGCTCCTGACTCAACCCGAACTGTTGATATGGCAAGCCTATCCCCCGCGTCCCCACCTACCCGCCGGCGTCTATCAAGCTGTCGAGATCCGAACCGGCAAACGCATCAAACCTGAGTACGAGCTGATCCTGGCCCTCCATGCCCTGATCCTAGGTCAGATCCAAACCCTCACCCCCTCCACGGGCTTTGTGATCCTGCGGGAGGGGCAATGGCAACAGGTCTCCCTACGGAAACGACTGCCCCAAGTGCGAGGGCTGATCCGGGAATTTCTCGACATGTTGGCCGCCGATCAGATGCCCAAGGTCTATATGGCCCGCAGCCGTTGTAGTCTCTGTAATTGGCGTCAGTATTGTCGTCAGTTAGCCGCCGACTCCGATCCCCTCACCCTGCTCCCCGGTGTCACAGGCAATCGTCATCTGCTTCTGCAATCCGTTGGCATCCATACCATCCCCGATCTGGTCCAAGCCTCCCCCGCGACCCTCCAAACCCTACCTGGTTTTGGATCTAAGATCTCCCGCTCTCTGATCCAACAGGCCCGCGCCACCCAGGAAAATCGCCCCTTCTGGTCCTCAGCCAAGGCTCAACGTCCCCCCTTGCCCACGGCTGCCCCCATCGAACTCTACTTCGATATCGAGGCGGATCCGAAACATGATGTCGCCTACCTATTGGGAGTCTTGATCCGAGATCAGAGCTCGACTGCGGATCACTATCATCCCCTGTTGGCTGCAGATCCAGAGACAGAGGAGAACACCTGGAATGACTTTCTGGATCTAGTCCATCAATATCCCCAAGCTCCCATTTATCACTTCCACGCCTTCGAGATCCATACCTGTCGGAAACTGGCAGAACGATACCGCACCCCATCCACAACGTTGCGATCCTTACTGGCTCGATTTGTCGATTTACATGACTGGTTTACCCGTCATCTGATCCTACCCGTGGAAAGCTACTCTCTCAAAAACATCGCCCGTTGGATGGGATTTGAATGGCAGATCTCAGCGGCCAATGGAGCCCAATCGATCTTCTGGTATGCCCAGTGGCTGGAAACTCAAGACCGGGACTTTTTAGAATCCCTGATCAGCTACAACCAGGATGATTGTCGGGCGACTCTACATCTGAAGCAATGGTTAGAAACCCATTGGTCCCAGATCCGAGAGGAATGAGCCGGTGATCACCTAACTGCTGCTAGAGATCGACAACTGCTCCAGATTAGGTTCTGGGATATCGTTGTGCTCATGAGGATCCCCTTCTGGGCGGGCTTTCCAATGACAGGAGGTCTCGTCCTCAGCCTCCATGATCTCCGGGGCAAACAACATGGGATTATGATGCTCGTCATAGAGATGCAGATCAAACCAGAAGGTAGATCCTTCCTCCAACTTGCTCTCCAGCTGCACATGGGTATGGTGTTTGTCCAGAATATTCCGCACGATCGCCAAACCTAAACCTGTTCCTTCTAAAGTATGCACCCGATCCTCCACTCGGAAGAATCGATCGAAGATCCGAGCCTGATCCTGCGGATCAATACCGATGCCCGTGTCCGCCACCGCCACTCGTACCGCCCGTTGACTACCATCAGAATGGGCCACCGCATGGGCATGAATGGTGACTCGGCCCTCAGCCGGTGTAAATTTAAGGGCATTGCCCACCAGATTCGTCAGCACCTGCAATAACAGATCGTAATTGCCCCAGACCAAGGGCAGATCCGCATCCACCAGAGACCGAAGATTGATCTGTTTATCCTTAGCCGTCAACTGATAGGTACGAATCGCCTGATCCACCAACTGAGGGACATCGACCCCCTCAAACCGATACTGCCTACCCGATTCCAGCCGGGATAGATCCAGAACATCATTGACCAGACGGGTTAACCGATCCGTCTCCCGATTGGCAATATCCAGATAGTCCCGCCGTTCCTCCGGAGAGATCTGATCGTCATATTCATACAACATCTCAATGAAGGACTTAATGCTGAATAGCGGGGTGCGTAACTCATGACTGATGTTGCTGATAAAGCGGCCCTTGGCCTCATTTAATTCCGCCTCTCGGGTGATGTCCTGCACCGTGATCACGATCCCCTTCAGGTTCTGACGCCGTTGATCAAACACCGTGGACAATAACACTCGGATCACTCGGTTATGGGGCTCCAGGAGCGTCACCCGAAACTCCTCGCTATCCTTCTCCCCCCGAGCCATTTGATAGAGGGGACGGGTGAGTTGGATCCGTAAACTCTCCGGCAGATGAGCCAGCACCTGCTCCCCCAAGATTGGCCTATCTTCCCAACTAAACATCCGGATCGCCGCTGGGTTAACCAAGAGGATCTGGAACTCGTTGTCCAAAAGTAGGGCCGCGTCCGCGATCGTCGTGAACAAGATCTCTAACTTAGCCTTGGCCGCCGTGATCTCCTCGATGTTCTGCTCTTGATAACTCTGCAATTGCTCCGCCATCTCATTAAAACTATCGATCAGCTGAGCCAGTTCTCCTCCAAAAGGTAGGTTGATCCGTTGTCGAAAGTTACCCGCCGCGATCCCTTTGACTCCCTCCACCAGTTCCTTAATCGGCTGAGTGATCGTCAGGGCATTGACCACCGATCCCAAGATAGCCAACACCCAAACGGCAACGAAAACTCCAACGGAGACATCCCGAGCCAACTGTGAGGATCGGACCAAGGTGGGATTGGGATTGATCCCTAAAGCCAGAGTGCCCAGAAACTGATCTTCGTGATAGATCCCCACAAAGATATCGGTGACCTTACCCCCAGGGGTGACATGGGTCCTCACCAGGGCCTCGCCCTCCGAGGGGGGACGATTGTTGGGCAGTTGGAGTCGGCGGGTCAGGGTCAGAGAGGTCTTGACCTCCTGAGTTGAGTAGGGGATGCCATAGTAGATATCGCCATTGGGATCGGCGTAGAGCAAATAGCGAATGCTGGTGGTGCTTTCATAATATTGTTTGGAGAGTTGAGCCACCCGTTCGATCTGATTATCCGCGATCCAGGGGGAGACATTGGCAGCTAATAAAAGGCCCAGATCTCGGCCAAACCGGGTTTCATTGAACTGAGCATCCTGCTGCACATTACTGACCGCCCAAAAGGTGAAGCTGCTCACCACCATCGACACCACTAAGGCGGCCACAAACAGTAGGCGAGTCTCCAACCGCAGATTTTGGGTCACCTTGTGCCACCACCGCCGCAGAGCCGCCACCCCTCTATGCACCGCAGACTTACGGTCCACAGAGAGGCCCTCGCGATTGTGATCGGTCATCGTCATTGTGCTATCGCCCCGCCTTACAGCTGCCCCTTTCAGGATGAGGAGCACAGATCTTCCAGGCTTACTCCTGACTCCATACTAGGATATGACACCTAGGCTGTAAGGGGTTTTGCGATCCAGATGGATTCTCAAGCATGAGGCAGGTCTCAAGGAGGATGACAGGCCCCCTCAGCTGTTAAACATGCCGCTCACAGAGCTATCCACATGGATCCGCCAGATCGCCTCCCCTAAGACATTGGCCACGGAGATGATCCGGAGCTCTGGGAAACAGCAGCTAGAGCTCACCGGAATGGTATTGGAGACGATCACCTGTTCAAAGACCCCACCAGTCAGACGCTCGATGGCGGGATCGGAGAAGACGGCGTGGACCGCACAGGCATACACCCGTTCAGCCCCCTTGCGCCGCAGCAGCTTGGCCCCCTCAGAGATAGTTCCAGCCGTATCGATCATGTCGTCTACTAAAATGGCGGTCTTGCCCTCCACATCCCCGATCAGGTTCATGACCTCCACATCATTGTGAGCCTGCCGTCGTTTGTCGATGATCGCCAGAGGAGCCTCGTTAAGCCGTTTGGCGAAGGCCCGCGCCCGCGTCACCCCCCCCACATCAGGAGAGACCACCACGATCTCATGTTTGTGAATCAGGTTCTCCTTCAGATAGCGCAGCAGCTCCGGCTGGCCATAGACATGATCTAAGGGGATATCGAAGTAACCCTGGATCTGAGCGGAGTGTAGGTCCATGGCCAGGACGCGGTGGGCTCCGGCCTGGGTGATCATGTTGGCCACCAGCTTGGCGGTAATCGCCTCTCGACCGGCGGTCTTGCGATCGGCACGGGCATAGCCATAATAGGGAATCACGGCGGTGATCTGGCGTGCTGAAGCCCGCCGACAGGCATCGATCATCACCAGCAGCTCCATCAGATGATCGTTGACCGGACGGCAGGTGGGCTGTACCAGGTAGACATCCGCTCCCCGGATCGACTCCTGGATCTGGATGTAGATCTCGCCATCCGCGAAGCGCTTATTGACCATCGGCCCCAGATCCATATCCAGATAGTGGGCTACTTCCTGGGCAAGGGCTGGATTCGCGGATCCAGAGAAAATCTTAAGACGACTATTGTCGGTAAACACCCCTGCACTTTGCAGGACCGGAGCAGTCCGAACCACGGTGGCACTCTGAGATCGCTAGGGTTATGGTAACACTCCTGACAGAGCTCTCTCTGCCCTCTGGAATCCAGGTGGTCAGGTTCATCCCCGTTGCAGCCGCATCAGTCTCAACACCCGATCGACCACCAAACGGGCCTCAGGAATCGGCAGCAGCCAGACACTCACAGCAAAGATCCCCAAACCCACACTCGCCGCCAAAGCCCCTTGAGTCATTACCCCCAACACTCCCGGCTCTGGAGCCCAACTCTCTAACCCTCGCCAGATCCCCCAGGTACAGCCAGCACTGATCCCAGTTGCCCCCA
>CAYSEO010000038.1:0-20101 GCA_964429885.1 uncultured bacterium | reverse complement strand
GGTTCGCAATAGCCACACCGCCGGAGAGAGATGGAACAGGATCCGAAAGGCTCCAGATAACAACAGCAGGCCCAAGCTGGATCGCCAGAACACCCGCAGGGATCTCAGCCAGGTTCTGAGATCAGGGTGATCGGGGGGATGAAATAGGGCGCCGACGTTGACGTTACTGAGGGATTCCACTTGGGCGGGAGTGAGCTTGAGATCCCGCAGATCGGGTCGCGTCATGTTGAGATCCTGGATCGGCTGACATGCCTTTTACTATAACTGGCCCAACTGGCCCAGTCCGTGGCGTGACCCACTCATGAGATGTGTCACGCTATAGTTTGGAGATGAGCATTTCCTTGACCGATCTCTACGAGGATGTAGGTCTGGAGGGATCACCCTACAATGGAGCAGGCGTCGATCCGGTATGAAGGCGGTTATCCATGGATAGTGCAGATCGTAAGCTCCTCCTCCTCAAGATCTTGATCGGATCTGCCTGGGTCGATCACCAGTTGGAGCTGAGGGAGTTGGACTATCTCAAGCAGGTGTTGGATCGGCATCACTTGGCGGATAACTATGAGCTGCAGGCGATGCTAAAGCAGCCCGTCCCTATCGAGGCCACCGAGAGCTGGATCGTGGACTACCTGGCCCGTGCCACCGAGGAACAGCGAGATCAGCTGCTGATGTTGGTGATCGGTGTGATCACTGCCGATGGGGTGATCGATGCCTCGGAACAGTCCTTCCTACTGGAGTACCAGGGATTGATGTCCCGGATCCCGTCTCGCCCTGAGACCGCTCCTGATCTGGCTAAGGCGCTCCGACAGATGGTGCAGCAGGCCGCTAAGTTGGTACAGAGATAGTTCACCCCAAACCCCCTGATCGGACGAAGAGTATGGCGCCTGACCGCCTCATACTAAAAGTAGGTGAGTCAAAGATCCGTCGTTATGCTACGAGACCTACTGGGACTGCTGATTGGACTGAGCTTGTTGCTGATCTCCCAACAGCTTAAGGAGCAGATCCTGCAAGAGAGCGATCCAACCCTTTCCTCTCAGCTCTTTAGGACTGACCCGTCCCAACGGATCCTCTAGGGATTCTCCAGCTGCTTTGAGAGGTGACGCTTACCCGATCAGATCCAACACTTCTAGATGGTCCTTGAGGGGGGCCAAAGTGTTGGCGGTGATCAGGCCACTAGCGGCCACTGCGGGTAGTCCGATGCCAGGGAAGGTGGAGTCTCCGCAGCACAACAAACCCGGTAAGGGCGTACCATTGCCTGGAAACAGTGCCTTACCCGCCTCTAGAGCAGGACCATAGGTGCCGCGATGGCGCCGCAGAAAGCGTGCGTGGGTCAGGGGCGTGCCCACCAAAGTCACCTCACACCGATCCCGGATATCTGGCAGGATGCGTTCCAAAGCTTGCCACAGGATCTCCGACCGTCTCTGCTTCAGTTGCCCATAGGCCTCGGTCCCTGGCTGTAGATCCTGCCATAGCTCGTAGGGCTCATTACCAGGAGTGTAGGCATGGATCACCTGTTTGCCTGTGGGGGCTAAGGTCGGATCCAATACAGAAGGAATTGAGATCAAGACGACGTTCTGTGGGGCCGTGATCCCCAGCTCCCAGCGGTTAACAAAGATGTGATGACAGGGAAGATCTGGAGGTAACCCTTGCCCCTCGATCCCCAAGTGTAAATGCATAAAGCTGGGACAGGCAGGTGTCTTTTGTCGGGCCACCCGAAAGGACTCCGGCACTGATCCCGAGGGCAGCAGCTGGAGGGTATCCCAGGTAGAGGCATTGCAGATCACCGCCCGTCGGGCTTGGATCCGTTGGCCGGATCTCAAGATCACCCCCCTCGCTCGCCCGGATTCCACCCAGATCTGATCCACATGGGCATTGAGCCAGAGCTGTCCCCCCCGTTTCTCTAGACCTCGGACCAGGGCTTTCACTAAGGATCCGCTTCCCCCCTGGGGATACTCCAGCCTCACTCCCGGCTGGTACCAGTCCGCAAACATAAAGGCCATCTCCGCCGCGCTGGTGCCTGTAGCCGGTAGACCCGACAGCAAAAAGCACAACAGATCGAGCCAGTGACGCAGAAAGGGATCCTGGACCCCCTCATCTCTGATCTGGGAGAAAGGTCCCGTCAGTCTGCCGATCCGCAACAGGTGCTCCGCCATCCTGGGAGCATATCGCATCAGGGTCCGTGCCACACCCCAATCCCCTCGCAGTGCTGCAGGTGGGATCCCAGTGGCTGCCCGAGCATAGGGCTCCAGGATCTGTTGCAACTGCCGCCACTGCTGAACTGCCCGTTGGCCCCGTTCCCCTGGAAACAGATCTTTCAAGAGATCACAGAATTGATCTGCCCCTACGGCAGTCTCGAACCTTCCCTCCGGCAGATCACAGCCCCAGGTGTCGTAGTGGAGCCAGGTCAGATCCTCCTCGATGGCGTCCAGCACCTGACGTAGCGGATTGGGGGAGGGGCGATAGGAGAGACCCGAGTAGAGGGAGGGACCGGAGTCAAAGGTATACCCCTGCCGTTGAAAGCTATGGGCGGCACCCCCAGGGATCGAGTGGCTCTCACAGAGGATCACCTCAAACCCATAGCGAGCCAGCATTGCCCCGCAACAGAGGCCACCGATGCCGCTGCCTACCACCACTACATCCGTCTGGATCTGCGCCATATCCCTGCCTCACTCCCCTGCAATCCCCGTCAAGCCTTAGATCTTAGACCCGGAAGACAGGGAAGCAGTGTAATCCACTCAACCCTCACACTTCACTAGAGGAATTGACCGGCTGACCCGTTTGGGATCCAGGAGCCCGATCATCTGTGGCTTGCCCATCGGTTTGGAGCCGGGTTTGAGGCAAGGTGAACTCCAGCCGAGGCTGACCTACCCCATAGGTCAGACCATAGCTCCAGGTCAGCAGTCGATGCCAAAGCCGGGGCCACCGTGATTCCAAGCGGGGCTGTAGGGATCTCAACAGCTGAGGCATCCACCCCCCCAACAGATAGGCCACCAGTGCCGATCTCGTATAGGCCAGATAGGTAGGGATCCACTCCCGAAACCCTTGCCAGCCCACCGCCTGCCAGATCCAGACCAAGACCTGGGGGGTCTGAGCGGCTGTCTTCAAGGCCATGCGATTAAAGGGCAACCACCCAGCTCGATCTTTAATAAAATCATCCACCACCTCCGGGGATTCTGTGGCCATGATCCCGAAGAAGCTGTTGAGGGTTGCATTGATCCGTTCCGGCGACAGGGTCTGACCTGTGGGCACCATCATGCCTCGGGAGAATAACCAGGTGACGGCGGAGTTGCCCTGATAGGCCCGGATCCGAGCCAGATCCCGAGCCTTGAGCAGATCGTGACGCAGAGCTGTATCCATCAGATCCGCCAGTCGGGGGGAGTTGCGCACCAGCGATCCGAATCCAGTAAAGCTGAGGGGCGATTGCATGGCCGCCGCATCCCCCAAAGTCAGCACCCGATCGTAGTCCAGGGATTGGGTTTGGCCTCGATCAAACCGTCCGGGAATGTAGCCAAAGGTCGCCTTCTTCCACTCCAACGTCTCCGGATCGCAGCGACGATATTCCGGCAGGATCTGAAAGAAGTCCTCGTACATCTCCAACAGAGAGCCCGGATTCTCCGGATTGACCTCGTGATAGTGAAATAGATAGAAAGTGAGCTCCTGATCGGGACCGGGAAAGAGCTCCCAGATCAGCTGTCGCCCCCGACTGATATCTCCATGACTGGCCAGGATATCCCCCAGATGGTAGTCCCATACCCCTGGCTCAAAGCCACTCTTGATCACGGCTCCCACCGTGGGACAAACGCTATCGAAGGCCCGATTCTGATTCAACTGTTGAGCCACCGGCGAGGCCGTACCCATGGCATCCACCAACAGACGGGATCGCAACCGGATCGTCTCCTGGTGATCCAATTGGCGCAGCTCCAACGTGATCGCCTCAGGCTGGAGATAGCCCCGTCGAAACTCCGTCCGATCCAGGATCTGTCCCCCCTTGGAGGTGATCTTCTCCCCACACATCCGCAGCAGCCGCTCCGCATCGATGGCCAGGTTGAGCACGGTAGGACTGTGCAGGATCGGGGCCTGAATGGGACTGTTGCCGTCGAAGAACTTGTTATAGCCGTCGTAGTACTCTTTGAGGATCAGATCCTCCAGCTCCGCCTCGGTAAACAACCCCATGTCCGACAGAGTGCGCAGCTCCCGGCGAGAGATATTCCACTCCCGATTCATACGTCCAAAGGGCAGCCGTTCCACCAGAGCCACCCGGTAACCCAACTGTGCCATGATCGCCGCCTGGATCGCCCCCAAGGCTCCACCAATGAATACGAGATCCCAGAGATCGGTAGGCTCCACAGGGATCTGAGGAGCTTGTTTAAATAGGACCTGAGTGGGTGGGGTGGAGAACCCAGCCTGAGCCTCCTGTCGCCAGCGCTTCTCCCACCAATACACCCGTTGCAGATCGAACTCACCGTTGGGGATCTGCTGAAAGTAGTGAACCGTGGTGGGGTAGTAGGGGTGCAGGGCCGTAAAGATGGAGTCCTGTTCCAGATCGATCTCGGGCAACTGGGGGTAGTGATGGGGATAGCGGTTACGGATCGCCTGAGTGAGGGCATTCAGCCACTGCTGCTGCTGAGGAAAAGGGAACTCAGACCACTGAAACACCTTCAGGTAGGTGGTGTTTTGTAGGGACCAGGTAAAGACGACCAAGACATGATCAGGAGCCTGGAGACGGAAGCCGGTGGGGGTCGGTTGCTGATCTGCCAGGTGGGGCTCCAGCTGTAACTGCTGTAACCATGCGACCACTGCCTCTCGATCCGGGGTGGGGATCTCCAGATAGTGCAGTTGCTTCATCGTGCGCCTCATGCTGCGACCCAGGTCCGTTGCAGATCTTAACTCATCCTGATCCTCTGCACTTGATCCAGGTCCAATCCGGAATCGGTGCTCTAGAATTTGATCTTGGTTGTCGATATTGCCCTATCCTATACGTCCCATGAGCATGACCCTCTCTCAACGCCTGATCCATGGGCTCCGTTCGCTGCTCCTGGTGGGCCTCATCCTGATCTGTTGGTTGGGACTAACTTGGGGATCTGGAGCTCAAGCTGCAGAACTACCCCTTGAATTGCAAACGTTGGATCATCAACTCCAAGAGCTACAGCCCTTGATCGAGAAACCAGATCTGCCCGAGATCAGTCCCTACATCAGGAGTCGGTTTCGTCTGTTGCGGAAACAACTGCTGCTGCTCTCTCAACAACTCCCTCAACCCGAGCAGAAACAGGCCCTGCAGGTCTCCCGCCGCATTGCTAAGCAATTGGTCAAGATCGATCAGGGGGCCAAACGTGAGAGGATCTCCGAGGTCCGAGAAGGGTACCGGGAACTGTTGCAGGCTGTAGACGAGTTCGAGGATTTCTACTAATAAATTTCTACTAATAAGTAGATCGGCAAGATTGCTTTGACATGCACTATATAGCCTGTATAAACATTTTTGCTGATCGACTTACTTGCCGGTAGTCAGTCTCTCTGTGTTCTATATGAAAAGCGGGCTAGGGAATTTCCCCACCCGCCTGAGATCATTGAGTTCGGACTCGTTACTGGGCCTCAGTGAAGCTGGACACCTCCAGGACCTCTCCCACCTGAGCCGCAGTCACCATATCCGGCTTGATCTGGCCTGTGATCACCACCTCCATACCCTCCTGAAGTAACGCCTTGGGGGCGCGGAACAGGGAGTAATGTTTCCCTGCTGGAGTGGTGAGCACCCAGACACCGCCTTCGATGTCGAGAAACTCGATCCGACCTGTGTATTCCATCAGTTGCGAACCGTGAGACGAGTGGACAGGGATGGTAGGACGGCTTTCAGGGATAGGTAAGCCAGCCACAGGCAGAGCAAACCATTGAGCAACAAATAGCTGCGCCCAAACCAAGCAGATCCAAACCATACCACGCCCTCATAGAACAGGGTTCCACTCAACAGCAGCTGAGCGGCCATGCCCATGGAGAGGCCGATCACAGCCCAGCTCAACTGACGATGTCCCAGGAACAGGAACGCCAACAGAGACGGGATCAGCACGCTAGCGAAGATCGGGTTCAAAGCACTGGACTGCACCCAGGCAGTTCCCATCTCCGGCACCGAGCTCCCCAACAGCTGTAGCGGCCAACGGGGCAAGCCCTCGATCGCCAGACCCTGGAAGATAAACAGACCCGAGCTACCAAAGATCACCCCAGCCAGCAGAGGCAAGGACAGACCGAAGTGCTTAGGCGCCAGCCACCACCGGATCAGAATCAGGATCAGGTAGCCACCGATCACCATCAGCAGTTTCGGGATCAGCGCGATGGCTCCACCATCCAACCAGAAGCGGGGGTTGAGATAACCATTGTCCGCCAGGTACTTGACGAAGTCCTTCAGCCACAGCAACAGTGGGTTCTCATCCTCCTGAACTGCGGTGCGGATCAGGGCTTGCTTGGCATTGAGGCGACCCGCCCCAAAATAGTTCTGCTTGTCATCCTTGACCGGAGTCGCGGAGCGCTTCATCACCTGCTCCACCTGATCCGGATCGGTGATGCCCTGGGACTGGATCAGCGCAGCCACCCCAGCCACATGGGGAGAGGCCATGCTGGTGCCCTGGTAGTAGGCGAACTCAGCCACATTGGGATTGCGTCGGTTGAGGGTCTGTTGCAGGATGCCCCACTCCGGATGTTCGCGGGTCTTGGCTCCACCAGGAGCGGAGATATCCACACCCACCCCATAGTTGGAGTAGGGCGCCTTCTGACCATCGGGACCCGTAGCTGACACCCCGATCACATGCTCATAGCGAGCTGGGAAGCTGACATCGGCGGAGCTATTGTTGCCCGCTGCGGCGATCACCGTCACACCCTTGTTGTGGGCATAGGTCACCGCTTCCTGCATGATGGCTGCCGGACTACGACCCCCCAGGCTCATATTGATCACCGTGGCCCCATTGTCAGCGGCCCACCGGATCCCCTCAGCGATATCGGCCACCTGACCGAAGCCATTGGCATCTAGAACCCGGATCGGCATGATCTTGGCTTTGTAGGCGATCCCGGCCACCCCAAAGTTGTTGTTGGTGGATTGAGCCACTGTACCGGCCACATGGGTGCCATGACCGTGGAGATCGTCGGGCTTGTTGTCGTTGTCAATGAAGTCGTAGCCCTTGACAAACTGAGTTTGAGCCAGATCCGAGACCTGAGTCACCCCAGTATCGATCACGGCAACCGTGGCCCCCTCACCGGCAGTGATATCCCAGGCGGCAGGCATCTCGATCGCCTGCAGGTTCCACTGCTTGGCGTAGTACTCATCATTGGGTTCCAGAGCCGTCGCGTACAGGTAGTTCGGCTCGGCATATTCGATCAGCGCCTCATCCGTCAGTCGTTTGATCAGGCGACGCACCGATCCCGACCCTTGAGGATCAGTATTAAATAGATACAGTTCCTCCTCATGGGCATAGGCACTGTTGCTATTCAGGCGCAGATCCACATCGTACTCTTTGGCGATGGCAGCCACCTGGGCAGGGGTAACCGAGTCGACAAAGTTGACGATGACACTGTCGTAGGGGTTTAGGGGTGTAGCACTGCAGGCTGTCATCAGGATCGCCATCAGACAAGCACAGCACAGCCCCAACCAACGTCCAATTTTCATCTCAGCAAGGCCTCTTGGAGCAGACTTGGAACCAGTATGCCCTCTGTGGCGCGGAATGACGAGAATCGTTACAGGATCGGCCCTCATTGAGCAGTTGAACCGATGCAGGGATCTCGACCCCGCTCCGGAGGACTGTCATCCCCTCGGATGGGTGGTTTAGGCTCGCCAGCGTTTCCACTATCATGAGGGTCATGATCACTAAGTATTTACTATGAACCGAGACGGAGACCGCTACCCTGTACTCTCCTCTAGCTCTGCCTATCCCGATACCTCCTGGAGAGGGATCGCCGATCTATCTAGCACCCCTAGCCTGAAGCGTAGGCTACAGCGCACACTGTCCCTCCATACCCAACAACTCCCTCCCCTGAGTGGCCAGCTGGCTCAGGTTCCAGACTTGCTGCAGAGGCGGGTGATCTCTCAGCTCCGTCAGCAGATGCCCCGCGTCCGGCAGTTCATTGATGCCCAGATCCAACAGATGCCCGCTCGGGTTGAGTACATGCGCCATGCTCATCAACAAAAACAGGGCAAGCTGATCGTTCGGGGTCTGTTCGCGGTCTCCGGCTCTCTCTCTCTGTTGGATCTCACCTTGATCGAGCAACTCTGGTTCTAAGCCTTGATCACGGTACTTCTGTCTCTGCTTGATCTCTTCTGGCAGCGGCTGCTCTCTGCCCTGTCTACGTTTCCCGATCTGGAGGCATGGCTGTTCACCCTGCTGCTGTTGTCGATTTACGGCACTTTAGCCCTGATCGTCGGCCTTGCCAATCGGTTTCTCCACAGAACCGCCACACCCTCCTACAGCCTTCAGATCGTTCTGCGAGCCCTGCTCACCCCCGCACTGATCGAGGAGATCGGGTTTCGGGTCCTGCTGCTGCCCCACCCCTCTGAAGTTTATCCCCCTCGGATCTGGTGGATCTGGGGGGTCCTGAGTCTACTGTTGTTTGTCCTCTATCACCCCTGCAATGCCCTGCTCTGGTTCAAATCCGGTTACCCCACCTTTCTCAGGCCCACCTTTTTGATCCTGGCGGCTGGTCTAGGATGCGTTTGTACCCTGGCTTATGGTGGAACCGGCTCCCTATGGCCACCGGTGTTGATCCATTGGATCGTGGTCTCCATCTGGTTGTGTCGCTTAGGAGGCTACGAACGATTACAGCGATCTCGAATGTTGTGAGACCTAGAGCGATCAGTAATGTCGTCAATATTAAAACGGGAGATCCTATCATTGGATAAGTAGAGTACATGTCAAAGCAATTTTGCCGATCTACTTATTATCGCCACTTCGGCAGTTCCGATCACAGCAGCTTCTCCAGCTAATCTCATGGAGAAGAGGATGAATGCTAGATCATGGTCATTCATATCCTTCCTTGGCGTAACGTCAGATGTAGCCACTCCTATATTGTGTAAACTCCCGCATCCTGAAGCTGACGCATGATCTCCGTACGTACCTCATCCATAACTCGATAGCCCCGATCCCAACGCTCTAACTTGATGTGATCCACATAGAATTTAACCGTAAACTCCATAGTAGAAGAGTAGATGCTCTTGAGCCGCACCTTAGGTCCTTTCCATAGGATCGTGGACTCCTTAAAGTTATTATGGATCCAGTCATTGACATCTCTGGCATAGTCATCCAGTCGCGTCTCATCTCCCCCCGGATTGATGATCTTGCCATAGAGCTTACTGAGCTTAACGCGCAACTGTTCCAGTTTGGTCTCCCATTCATCCTGCAAAATCCCCTGATCCTCTGCAGATAGATTGGGATCTTTCTGCCAGGTGTGATACCAATGACGGATGGCCCCGATCAGACTACTATCCGGATCTGGATCCCCTGCTTCCTGCAGTTGGGTCCCCCGCCAAAATGCCTTACCCTCGTCTATCACCTGCAGACCTACCCGACTCAAGATCCCCTCCAGGTCGATCTTGATCGATTCGATCTCATGGGGATCTAACCCGCCCGTCTCAACCCGATCGATCTTGCGTGTTAGTTTCTCCAGATCTTGCTCAACCCCCCGCAGATGATGATTGACGATCTGTTCTGATTCCAAACGGATCTGACCGGCCACTTGACGAGAGAGAGATCCAGCGGGAACAGGATAAGGGGGACCTTGATACTCAGACAGACATTGTAACTTCTCACTGATCTCTCCCAAAGTATCTGGATGGGCTAGCACAGCCTTGGTGATCAGTGCGGCAGCCTTGGTTTGATCCACCTTGGCAGGCACCTTCACCTCAATATTGGCAGCAAAGTGAGGGGTGGGACGGGTAAGATTCACAATCGTCTTATTCCCCAACACCGCGTTAGGCATGTACACATCACAATCGCTGTCGATCATGTACAGATGGGTGACTCGCAAGCCGATATTTTTGATCACTGCGATGGCACCATCCTCTGCCTCATCACTCAAACTGATCACATCGCCGAACTGAAATGGGGTATCGATCAGCAACACCAACCCGCTAAAGAAATTACCCAAAATATCCTTGAGGGCGAAACCTAAGACAAAAGTGGCACCCCCAAAGGCCACCCAGATCCCAGTGATATCGATATCCAGGGACTGTAAGAAAAAGAAGATCCCCAGAATATAGGTGAGAACGGGTACCAATCGTTCTAAGATCGGCACCAAGACATCATCCCAAACCGCCTCCGTCCGACGGGCATACCGTCTTAGAAAAAAGATCACCACCTGGGTAAATAGTTGAGCGATCCAATAGGTGACAGCCAACACCCCTACCGCATTCGCGATCCGGATCGACCAGACAACGCTCTCTGAGGTAGGTAGCTGGCTAAGGGAGACACGGATCCCCAGCAACAGGATCAAGATCAACAGTGGCCCGCGAGAACAGTTGAGGATCACCAAAGGTAGCTCAGCCCGGATCCGGCGCAGCGTCAGGCGCGAGATCTGGAACAACAGCAGATAGGCTCCAATGCCAGCGATCACAGTTAGCGCCAGATCAAGCTCAAAGATCTGGGCTAGAGGCAAGTCGTCCCAAAGGGTCACCAGGAAGGGGAGGCGCTGAACCATGGCGAGATCGAGATCAGGATGGGATCCATACTAGCTAAGCCGGTGGAGGGATCTGATGGATCGGCAGCTCTCTTCCTCCTGATCAGGCTAGACCAGCGCTCTATCCTAACCAGGACCGCCATAGGATCACACCTCCAATGCCAATGAACCCGATCCCGGCGGTGATCTTGATCAGGCGAGGAGGAAACACGCGAGCTACCCAAGTCCCGGCCCAGACCCCGATCAAACTAGTGGCGATCAAAGCAGATGCCGCTCCGATAAAGGTCAGCACCGGATTCTGAGACCTGGCACTGAGCAACATGGTGGCCAATTGGGTCTTATCCCCCATCTCAGCTAACAGGATCGATCCGAAGCTAACTAGCCCGATCCGCAACCAGCGCCCGGATCCTGGGAGCGAGTCTGACTGAGCGGTTTGAGACTGAGATCTGGGTTGCATCTATAGTTCCTCTTCCGACTCCGGTCCCCACAGTTCCATCAACAAAACATAGGCCCCGATCACCACAAACCCCGCCCCAGCCAGAAACTGTAAGGTAGAGGGCGGTAGGATCTGGGATAATCCCTCCCCCAATAGAACACTGATCAGACTCGCTGTGACCAGGGCACTAGCGGAGCCCAAGAAGATCGCCCAGGGAGATTGAGATTGGGCACTCATCAACATTGTTGCCAATTGGGTCTTATCCCCCATCTCCGCTACAAATACTGTGACAAACGTGATCATCATCGATCGAATCGGGCTCGGCAAGGGAGCGGTGGGTGTTTCAGATCCGTCCATGGGTTCAGTCGAACTCTCACTAGATCGAACTCTCCTCCGATCCGAGCTTTGAGGATCGGGCCACTCGCTCGGTAGGCTATGGGTCTGATCTGGCTGAGCCTGAATCTCGGCAAGGAACAATGGGGATACCTGACTCAGATCAAGTCCACCCGTCGAAAGGGCTTGACTGCCCAACCAGATCATGGCTCCCAGACAGAGACTCAGGACCAAAGTGACCACCGTGCTCACGATCGCCAGCTCCGCCTTGGACAGTTTTAAGTTAGCCATAATAAGTTAGCCATAAGTAGATCGGCAAAGTTGCTTTGACATGCACGATGGGGTCTATACAAACGTTTTCGCTGATCTACTCACCCCAGGTTAACCGGTGTAACGCAGGAGAGCGCCCCGCTGACCCAGGATAAACCCTCGATCCGGCTCTGGAAACAGGATCGTGTAGAAGTTGGCGGGCACATTGCTGACCTTACGGGCCTTCTCCCAGGTCTCCCCCCCATCCGGGCTATGGATCAACGTGGCACTACCCCCCACCACCCAGATATTCTGCTCATCCTGATAAGCAGCCCCCAGATAGCCAAAGCTAAGAGCTCGTCCGGGCCGGATCGGCTTTCTCCATTCCCCAGAGGTGATGTCATCAGTCAACGTGATCTCAGCCCCCTGATTCAGCTTCCAGGCAATACCATCCGGTCCAAAGCCCATGTTCTGGATGCGGCGGGAGCTCTCCCGGTTGTAAGGCACCCACTGATGGGTTTCCGGATCGAAAAAGAAATAGAAGCTGCCCCGTGAGGACACCCCCAAATAGGCTCCATCGTCACGCCGGGAGACATTCTTCAGCACCCCGATGGCCCCATCCACCTGGGCCTGCCAATTGGCTCCCCCATCCGTGGTCCGATAGATCGCCCCCAGACGGGTCACCATCTCAGCGGTTTGCGGTCCCAGGGCCGTGATCTTCATGGGCTCCCCCGGTAGTTGGCTGCTGAGCACGATCTGAGACCAGTTCTCTCCCCCATCCTGGGTATGTAACATCACTTTGGGCTCCCCGATCACCCAACCCTCATCCCCACTGAAGCTGACGGAGTTGAGGTAGTAACTGGGGTTGCTGCCCTGGATCTGCCGCAGTTGCCAGTTGATCCCCCCATCGAAGGTCTCCAACAGAGTGGCCTTATCCCCCACCAGCCAACCATGGCTCGGATCCGGATCCGTAAAAGCAATATCCAATAAAGTCGTCTCTACCGGCAGATCCACCACCTGCCAGGGCACCGCCCGCATCGCAGGCATCCGAGCCGCCATCAACAACACCGAGAGCAGACTGATCAGCAACAGGCGCAACATGAAAGGGATCCCTCAACAACATCCGGATGACTGACAGCGATCGGACCTCACTCCAGGCCATCGATCGCCTCACAACAGGTCAAAACGGCAGGATCGCTCCCGCCGTGACTGAGATTACTCAACAAAATAGAAGCTCATCAAGAACAGGAAGCCCACCGCCAAACCCAGGAAGATCAAGATATTCTTCTGGGCAGGCGTCATCACATTCACCCCCAACCCATAGCCCAAGTTCTCCTGGAACCCGGAGGGCTTACCTTTGGCTCCCACTGGCTCAAACTGGGCCGCAGAGGCACTACATACCGGACACTTCCAGCCCTGAGGTAACTCCGAGAACGGGATTCCTGGCGGGATCTGAGCGGACTGATCCCCCTTGACCGGCTCATAGGTATAGCCACAGGAGCGACACTCATACCGCTGCATCTGCTTGGGGTCACTGACCTCCGCATCCACAGCATCCTCAGCCAGCTCGATGATCGGCGGATCCTCTGAAGGGGTCTCTGCAGCGGGTTGATAGTCCTGGGAAGCCATAGGTGTGAGCGTTCCATCGCAGCATCATCCCTTCTATTATGAGAGGATCCGTTACAGAATGAAACCGCCTATCCCCAGATCCCCTGGGCCGATTTCCTAAGCAAACCGCAGGGACACCTCCGCATCATCCCAGTAGCGTGGATCGGGCTCAGCCGCCACCGTCCCCTCGATCACCGCCTCGATCAACTCGTCTACCGCCTCCAGATCAGCGGTCGAACAATGGCCCTTTTGGACGATCGCTACCATCTGACGGTTTTGCCAGGCGGTGAGCAGTCCGGTATGAAAGGCCGTTCTCACAATGGACTGAATCGTCATCGTCAGGTTCCTCAGGTTACGCGATAGCCCAATCATGACGTCGATATTCCCGATCCCCTGTGAGTCAGATCACACTGTCAGCTCCTGCTTTGCCATTTCTGCGCGATCCTGCGTAAGCTCGCAGATCGGCTCAAATCCAGCCATGGAGCCATGGGCAGCCGATCTAAACCCAGGCTAGGTCGAGGTGGATTGGACATTATGCGCAACAAAATCCGCCAGATCGCTGACTTCGATCCCGTGGTATTACGAAGCCTGATCAGCAAGCATCAGGAGATACTGGAGATATCCACACTCCAGGGCAAAGAACTCAGGGGGCTCCATGACCATCCGCACCATTATCGAGGACGTGCTTCAGACCCGAGTCCTCACCTCACGACAGCAGCACCACATCAATACCCTACTGCTGCGCTGTCAATACTCCGACGAGGATTTCGACGCTCTACAGCTGCTCTTCGACGCCATGTCTGCAGGGAGGGTGGTCTCCGGCGGGGATAGCTTAGCCCTGATCTCTGTGGCTCAGTAGTTTCTGCTAACCCGAGCTTACCCGTTCCCTGCCCATTTCTTTCGGTCTGGGGAGCCAAGCTCAGCCAAGCAGAATCAGCCGTTCCAGCCCTTGTCTTTGGCCCGATTTGCGGCACACTAAGGATCACAGTTCTCTACCCAGAGATCGATGGCCAGATCCAAGCAACGTCCCGATCCTGCCCCTCCCCCCCCATCGTCAGGATCTTCTGGATCGCCCGCTGTCGGTCTGCTAGTGACTCAATTCCTCCAGGAACGGGAACGAGATCTGGCCCGAGCCAGTCGCCGCACCTATCGTATGGCCCTGGAACAATTTGCCTCCACCTGCCAGCTGCCCATCGATCAGATCCAACCCCTGCATGTCCAAACGTTTCTCAATGGTCTGAAGGGACGCCCCTTTAGGAACCGATCGTGTCAACTGATCTATCCCCCCGCCTCCCCCGCCACCTACAACCTGAAACGCTTAGCTCTGCAACAGTTCTTTGAGTGGGCTGCCAGCCGAGGATATCGGAGCGATCCCCTACCCACCCATGGGATTCGAGCGGCTCGTCTGCCTCCCCGTCTCCCCAAGGATCTGGATCGGTTACTGTTGCAACGGGTGATCACGCGGGCTGAGGCCCACTCGCTCCGATACGCGGTGCTGATCCGAGTGATGTTGGAGTGTGGCCTGCGGGCTCAGGAGGTCTTGGATCTGACCCAGCAGGATTTTCAAAGGGGGCCAGAGGGAGCTCTCTTGGAGGTGCAGTCAGGTAAAGGCAGTAAACCTCGCGCCGTGGCTGTGGGGGAGATCCTGGCTGAGATGTTGCAGGAGTATGTACTCACCGATCGGGCCATGAGTGCTCCTACCGATCCTCTGTTTGTCTCTCAATCCCGCTGTGCCGATTACCAGGGACGGGGGCTCACCTACGACGGTCTCCGCCATATCGTACTGAAGTTGACTCGGGACGAGCCAGGGCAACAGACACCCCACCAGTTCCGCCATAGCTTCGCTACCTTGTTGCTGGATCGCGGCATCGCCCCAGAACATATTCAACATCTATTAGGCCACACCACAGCGGCCATGACCATGCGCTATACCCAGCGGGCCAATCTGCGGGCTGCCATCAACCGCTCCCGCCAGGTGTTAGACGAAGGCTTGGTTTGATCCCGTCGGGTGATCGAAGGGATCTGACACGATCCCCCACCCCAGATCACGCTTCTGGATCGGTACGGATCACCACTAACTTGAGATTGGCGACCACAGCCCCAATGGCGCCCACTGCAGCTAGCAAAGGAAAGAGCGCCGTGCCGATCACCCCAGCTGTCACCCCGACGGTCAGAGGGATCTCGATCAGGATCTGATCCTCCGGGTTCTTGATCACGATGCGGCGGACATTGGTCTCCTCGATCAGCTCTTTGATCTTGGCCACCAGGCTGTCACCACTGATCATGAACTCCTCTTGCTGCGCCCCTGTCTCGGAGGATGGGGATGAGGATGCGGTATTCTCCTGACCCGAGGAGGATCCGGTGGGGGGCTGTTCGGGCAGTTGGGAAGGATTGGTCTCGGTCATGGTAGATCTATCCCTTGAGTACGGCTCAGGATCCGAAGCGGCTCGGATCTCTCCCACACTTTACGAGTTTGTGGCAGCTGTCAACCAGCCAGCCCCCAACACAACGCTGAACAGCAGAAACAAGGTGGCCACCATCCAGGTGATGCGATTGAGGGTTTGCTCAGCGGTCTTGGAGCTGGAGAACAATTGGGCCTGACCTCCAATGGCACCGATGCCGTCACCCTTGGGGCTGTGGAGCAACACCAGGGCGATCAGAAGCATGGCGGAGATAACCCAGAGCACTTCGACGAAGGTTTGCATAGGGGACTGTTGATCTCATCGGTATCCCCTAAGAATAACGTTTTCTCTGGGGATTCGAGACCTCGGATCCTACTCAGCTGCACACTTACGAGATCCCGATCGACCCATTACTATACTGAGGCTATAGGTCTGTTTCTGAGCGATCTGAGGGTGTGAGATGAGACGGGGTAAGACACTGATCCAGCTCCTGGTGATCCTGACGTTAGGTGTCCTGGTGGCAGGGGTCGGGGCCTGGCAGGTTTGGCAGTACTGGATCTCACCGGTGGGGGGCACAGAGGTGGTGCGGGTGCAGATCCCTCAGGGCACCAGTAGCCGTCACATCGGGGCTCAGCTAGCGGAGGCGAGGGTGATCCGCTCGGAGTGGGCCTGGCAGATCTGGAGTCGCACCCTGGGTCGAGATTGGGTGTTACAGGCGGGTACCTACGATCTGGATCATCAGGAGGACATGCTCGCGCTGGCTGCTCATCTCCGAGAGGGGGAGACGGTGAACCTGGCGGTGACGGTGCCGGAGGGGTGGCGGATCGATCAGATGGACTCAGCGTTTGCAGAGCAGGGGCTATTTCCAGAGAAGACCTTTATGGCAGCCGCAGAGGATACCGAGGTGAGCTGGCTGCCGGCGGATCTACCCTCTCTGGAGGGATATCTGTTTCCTGAGACCTACACCCTATCGGTGGATCTATTTGGGGAGGAGGTGCCCTCTCAGCAACGGGCTGAGGTTTTGGTGAATACGATGGTGGATCAGTTTGCGACTCAGGCTCTGCCTCTCTATGAGACCCAGCAGGAGAGTGATCAGCCCCCGGATCTGTCCCTCAATGAGTGGGTGACCCTAGCCAGCATTGTGGAGAAGGAGGCGGTGGTCCCGGAGGAACGGCACTTGATCGCAGGGGTCTTCGCCCATCGACTGCGGATCGGTATGCCTCTGGGGGCGGATCCGACCGTGGAGTATGCCCTGGGCATTCAACAGACCCCCGATCGGCGACTGACCTGGGATGAGGTAGAGACTCCCCATCCGTACAACACCTATGTCAACCCAGGCTTGCCCCCTGGTCCGATCGCCAGTCCTGGTTTGGCCAGTTTAGAAGCTGCGTTGGAGCCTGAGGAGACAGATCTGTTGTTCTTTGTAGCTCGGTATGATGGCACTCATGTGTTCAGTCGCACCCTAGAGGAGCATGAGGCTGCCCAACGACGGATCCTGGAGGAGCGAGGCCAGCTGTGATCTTAGATAATCTTCCTATTGTTGCTTTAAAGTCTCACGCTCCTCAGGGTTGTTATGCGGCACCCGAAGCTTAATCCTAGAGAAATTGTTGAAGATCCAATCTTCACCGATGATAGGCTCGGTAGACTTGGATCTCTATTGAGATCGGATGTTTAGCATTGAGGGGCTATGTCGCTGAAATACTCATCCATACAGCTGGGAGATCATCACTTGGAGTGGCGTCAACGGACCTATGTGATGGGCATCTTGAACGTCACTCCGGACTCGTTTTCGGGGGATGGCCTGATGGATCGCTCAGATCCCATCGAGGCGGCTTTAGAACAAGCTCAGGCTCAGATCGCTGCCGGGGCAGATCTATTGGATGTGGGCGGGGAGTCCACCCGTCCGGGCAGTCAGCCGGTGAGCTTGGCAGAGGAGCTAGCCCGTGTGATCCCCGTGATCCAGGCTTTGGCCAAGGCGGTGTCGGTACCGATCTCGGTGGATACCTATAAGGCTGAGGTGGCTCGGCAGGGGATCGCAGCGGGTGCGGTTTTGGTCAACGATGTTTGGGGGTTGACTCACGATCCTCAGATGGGATCGGTGGTAGCAGAGTCTGGAGCGGGTGTCATACTGATGCACAATCGCAGTCGTTCTCAAAATGTTCAGCAGCAGGCAACTTTAGGGGGGCGATATGTGGATATTGACTATTCTGATCTAATGGCAGAGATCAAGATTGGTCTGCAAAATGCGGTGGAACAAGCTCTGCAATGGGGGATTTCTCCCGAGAAGATCATCCTGGATCCGGGCATTGGATTTGGCAAGACTATGGAACAGAATTTTGAGCTGATCCGGCGCATGCACGAGTTAAAGGAGTTGGGCTATCCCATTCTGGCGGGTCCCTCTCGTAAATCATTTGTGGGCTATCGTCTGGATCTGCCTGCGGATCAGCGACTCGAGGGAACGGCGGCAGCGGTGGCTCTCTGTATTGATCGAGGGGCAGATCTGGTGCGGGTCCATGATGTAGGACCGATGTACCGGGTCTGTCGGATCGCCGATGGGATCGTGAGGGGTTTCTAGGGAAGCGCCTGGGCGATCAGGGTGCGGTGCCGAGGGGTGTTGCAGATCACTTGGGGAGTCGAGAACCCGGCGGCTTCGATCGCCTGCTCCAGATTCAGGCTCATGTATTGATCCAGGTAGGGCTCGGTACTTTTCAACAGGGTCAGGATGAAGGGAGGCATCTTGGCATAGACCTCAGATCGGGGGTTCATGTCCATCAGCGCCAGATAGCCCTGGGGTCGCAGCACCCGTTTGGCCTCCGTTAGGATCTCACGGGCGGCTGACTGGGGCAGTTCATGGAACATTAAACAGGCGGAGACCAGATCGAAGGAGTGCTCCGGTAATCCGGTGGCCTCAGCGGGGGCATGGACCCAGGTGACCGGGATCTGGCGTTGTTGCTGCCGGATCTGAGCGACGGCCAGGAAGTAGGGGGAGAGATCCACCCCGGTTAACTGTGCCTGTGGATAGATCTCCTGCCAGACGAAGGTGCTCATACCTACACTACAGCCCAGATCTAAGATGTCTTGGGGAGCGGACCCGATTTGACCTCGAACCGCATCTAGAAAGCTCTGACGTAATCTGGGATCTCCCTCTGCTCCAGCGTCTGGCCAGATCCGGGCATGGACCGCATAAGCGGCCACCTCCACCTCAGTGGCGGGCTCCCAACCCAGGTTGCCCTGTTCGTAGGCATGGAAGGAGCGCAAGTAATAGTCGGGATAGCTGAGATCGGGATTCTGGACCTGTTGACGATGGGCCTCTAGATCCTGAGCCTGCAGATCCTCTACCTCCTGGAACCAGTGGACGCCGATGGATTCTGCCCGTTGGATCATCATGGAGCGGGCTCGGTTTTTGGCCCACTGAGCTAGGGGCTTGATGGAGAGTAAACCATTGGCCAGCTTGGCGGCCACACGATCGGTGGGGTTAGGAGCTTGGATCATGGATGGAGATCGGGGAAAGGCATGGGCAGATATACTCTACCAAGTTTCCCCTGGGTCGATCCGCTTAGGGCACGACCCCAGGTCCTGTGACCTCTAATTTGCAGCTGGCCAGATCTACTCGTTCGGAGAGCTGATCCCGTTGGCTGAATACTTGCTCGAAGGCTTCATAAGCTAGGCCGGTTCCGACCATGGGGGTATCAGAGATGATGATGCGCCGGTTGGGGCGGAGTTCCCCACAGGAGAGGGTGACCGTGATCTCTTGACTGAGATCGAAGCAGCCGGAATGAGCGACTCTCACCACCTCGGGTGTATTCACCTGAGCTTGATCACAGGCTTCCTCCACGGAGTCTGCATCCAGGACATAGCCAAAGGGGCCTCGATGGGAAAGCCGACTACAGTAACATCGGATCCTCTCCTCAGTTGGCGGCGGATTCTCTTGGGAAGGATCTAGCTGATCTTGTTGATCTGAGGGACTGGATTGAGCTGAAAGATCTGATTGATCTGACGGATCCGGTTGATCTAAAAGATCTGAGCTCGCTACAGGAGCCTCCTCTACAGGGGCCTGAGTGGGAGAGCGGGGCTTCCCATCGGGTCTTACTTTCACGTCAAACGTAAAGTTGATCCGGACCTTATCTTCCTCAAACTCCTGGGGTAAAGGATCAAAAGGGGCTGCCTGTTGCACGGCTGCGAGGGCCTCCTGATCGGTTTGGGGGTCACCGGAGGATTGATCGATCTCTGTAGCCAGCAGCTCTCCCGCGCGATCCACCTCAAAGACCACGACGGTTGAACGATCCCCAGTCTTCCCACTCGGATCCCAGAGATCTTCAATGCGCTCCTGCATGAGGGCGAGCCATGGATCCCAGATCCCTGTAGGGGCCTCATCCTCGGTACACTCGCTTAAGTAGGGCTTAAATTGGCAGAGAGCCGCACGATCTAGGGG
>CAYSEO010000037.1:0-20328 GCA_964429885.1 uncultured bacterium | reverse complement strand
TCGTAAACGTGAATCTGACCCCGCTGCCGATCTTGCCGTTGCGCCGTCAGGATGCCGATCTCCGCCATAGACCGTTACTTCCCTATCCTTAATAGGCCTCTCGATCCGCACCCATCTTAAGCCCTGATCGTCAGCTCTGGACAGTAATCCCCCCTGATCTCAACCCGATATGGCCGATCCCTGACTTGAGGATCAGGAGCAAGACATCTCAGGTTGAGCCCGGAGCTCTCAGCCTGTGTCAGTTGGGATTTTCACGCCTGCTGGAGGAATGGAACCAGGTGCATCATATAATCCCGCTTGCCAATGGGTACACCTGCCATGCGAAGAATATCGTAGGCTGTCACCAGATGGAAATAGAAGTTTGGGATCAAAAAATCATTGATATAGTCGAGACCGGACATCTCAATATAGAGTCCCTGGTTGAGGTCGATGCGTGTGATCTCACCAAGCTTTTCAGCTCCGATGTTAATGCTCGACAGAAGTTCCTGGGTATTCGTGATGTGTTCATGTGCCTGTCCAAGAGAAGCGACATCTGGATCGAGGTTATCCATGGGTTTACCGTTACACCACAAGGCAAAGTTGCGGGGTTGATTGCAGGTAAAAGCAACCTGCGTGCCGAAGGGAAGCATATCAGTTGCAATACGCATCTGGAGAAAAGACTCACTCCCGCTGAAATGAGTTTGAGCGGATTCTAGGAGATGCTCAAGAGTCGTTAAGCGGCTCTGGAAAGTGTTTTTGACTGAATCTATACTCTGACTTTGCATGTCGCGATCCTTGGGGACTTGATGTTTAGGTTCTAACCATGAGTTAGAGGTTAACATACTCCGCAGGGCCACTTGCCCTTAGGGGTGATCGACTCAACCCGTTTAATGGTCTGCAGACCTTATAGGTTGGACTCTAGATGAGTTTCCATAAAAATCCCCTGGCACAAGATGTAGCCAGAGGGAATGATGACTCAAGTGGTGGGCCCAAACAGGGAAACCCTAAGCAGCCTGAGCTAAACGCTCGTTAGCGGCATCCCAATTCACCAGGTGATCCAAGTAAACATCAATGAAGCCAGGGCGGTCATTTTGATAATCCAGGTAGTAGGCATGCTCCCATACATCTAGAGTGAGTAAGGGGGTTTGGCCATCCACCAACGGATTGAGAGCATTCAAAGTTTTGGTGGTCTTGAGAGTCCCATTGTCTAGCACCAGCCAGGCCCAGCCACTGCCAAACTGTGTCGCTGCCGCCTGCTTGAACGCATCACGAAAGGCATCGTAGCTACCAAAGTCATTGCTGATCTTGTCAGCGATCGATCCCACAGGAGCGCCTCCACCACCGGGCTTCATAGAGTTCCAAAAGAAGGTGTGGTTCCAGACCTGGGCTGCGTTGTTGAAGACACCCGCTTTCTCCGGAACCTTAGCAGTGGCCAGGATGACCTCTTCCAGGCTCTTGCTGACCATATCAGTGCCCTCGATGGCAGCATTCAGCTTTTTGACATAACCAGCATGGTGCTTACCATAGTGGTAAGAGAAAGTGTTGGCGGACATGTGCGGCTGCAGCGCGTCCGTTGCGTAGGGAAGGTTGGGTAGTTCAAAAGGCATTGCGAAACCCTCTTATCATCTTGGAATATGTCAGGTCACCCACTCAGGGTCGAAGCTTAAGCGAGTTAACCAACCGTCGTAATCCGTTTGCAGTGTATCACGATCCATTGACCCCCTGCACCACTCGATTCTGGCTCCTGCAGTAGGCTCAGATCGGAGAGGAGAGGGGAATCAAGATCTGAACCACGGTGCCACTGCCACTGCGTCGCCCCCGCCAAGATACCTGAGCCCGGATCATCTCAGCTCGGTAGCGCATATTCAAGAGCCCATGACGCCCCACCTGCTGCGGATCATCAGGCATCCCTACCCCATCATCGATGATCTTCACCTCCAGATGGGTATAGGTGGGATCCTCGGGAAGCTGGGTGGCGTAGGGATCCGGCAGGGTCTCTGCTGGATTTAATCGCTGTACCGTACCGGCCTCGTCTACGATCACAGGGGTGAGGGTGATATCGATCCGGCGAGCCTGGGCATGTTTGACCACATTATTCAGGGCCTCCTGCACGATCCGAAATAGGGTGCTCTGGGCCACGGAGTCCAGCCGATCCAGTAGGCTAGCTGAGCGATCCTCGAACCGGGTCACCAGGGGAGCGGAGGAGCGCTGAGCCGCCCGTTCCAGTAGACTGCGCAGGGCCGATCCAAAGTTAAAGGCGCGCATGGCTGTGGGCTGCAGATCCTCGACGATGCCCCGCAACTCCATGATGGTCTCCGCCAGCTGGTCATTCATCTGCTCTAGCTCCTGTCGATCCGTGGCCTGTAGGGCTCCCTCTGTAGCCAGATGTTGCAGTTGTCGGGATAGGGCGCCCAGATCCGCCAGAGTTTGATCGTGCAGATCCGCCGCCAGCCGCCGACTCTCTGCTTCCCGACCCTCCGTTAAGCCCCGAATGGCTGCAGCAGTGGCCTCCTGATCCTTGGTCTGCTCGTAGAACTGGGCTCTCTGCAGTGCCACCGCCGTGATGTCCGCCAGGGCCTGCACCAGCTCTGAGTCGGCATTGGAGAAGGGACGCTGTTCGTAAGGGGGATTGGTCTCCGAGGTGGGGCGAGGATGTTGCTCTTGGGGATCCTCCTCTCCCTCTTCAGGAGGCACGAAGGCACAGAGCACCCCTGCCACCGTGGTGTTGTCCGTCATCACCGGGACACAGAGCACGCCCCGGATCTGATGGGTCAACAGGTTTTTACGGGTCTGGGGCGGCAGAGGAAAGGTGACCACATCCTCGATCAACAAACTATCGTGACGACCGTAGCAGTCTAATAGGATCAGCCAGCTCAGATCCCCAGGGAGGGTCTGGCCTCGGCGGGAGAGGCTGTCCTGGGAGCGGCAAAACTCCTGAAAGATCCGCAAGCCGGTGACGCTAGGATCCGTCTCCGTGGGATCGGGGGACTCCGTTTCCGGTTCTATCGCCGAGGAGAAGGGCACAGATACAGGTGCCGATGAGGTGGTTTTGTAGGGTTTGGACAGGGCGACGAAATCACACCGATCCACCTGCAGAGCATTGGCCATCCCCTCCAGGGCGGTCTGGATCACTTGGCGGGGATCGTAGGTGCTGGTCAGCTGTTGGGCCAGGTGTCGCAGTAGGCTCTCTCGCAGGGCCGAGATCCGGGTCTGTTCATAGAGCTGAGCTTGTTGGAGGGCGATGCCTGCCTGTTCTGCCACGGCCATGGCCAGGGAGATCTCATCGGGCTGAAATTGGCGCGATCCGTCTGTATATTGCAGGAGCATGGCGATGGTGCCCAATAGCTGCCCCGATTGCAGGATCGGGATCAAGGCCAGACTGCGCACGTTGTTGGCCTGAAAGAAGGTCTGTAGTGTCGTCCAGGCTCCGGCGGGCAGGGCCATGTCATGGGGAGGCTGTCCCTGATTGATCACCAACGGTTCCCCTTGACGTAGCACATCGATCAGCTCTGGGCGCATCCAGGTGGCCTCGGGCTGGGCAGTGGTCTCCGTCTGTTCCCGCTGAAAGGCATGGTGAAAGGCCAACATACTGCGGACCTGGGCGAGAAAGTCCTCAGTAGGGGCCGGATCGGTGGTGGTCGGGGTCCAGGCGGGGATGCCCTCTCCCAGACGACGATGACGGTTAAGTAGGCTCTCTCGCTCCGAGGTGCCGGCTCGACGGGTAAAGGTGCCATTGGACCACACTAGGGTGGAGTCGGGAGAGGATCCGGGGGTAGGGGTGTTATTGGAATCCCGGCGGTAGAGGCTGATCTCGCAGCGCTCCAGCTCCAAAGTCGAGGCCAGGGCCTGAATGATCGACTGCAGGACCTGTTTGGGGTCTAAGGAGGTGCGGATCTGGTTGGTGATCTCGTTGAGCAGGATCTCGCGGCGGGCCTGTTGTTGGGTCTTCTCATAGAGACGGGATTGGTTGATGGCGATCACCAGTTGCTCCGCCACCAGCTGCAACAGATGTTGATCGGCGTCACTCCACTGTTGTTGTCGTTGCTCCGCTGCCGTGGGCTCGGGATCCGGTTGGCAGTGATGCACACTGAGGATGCCGTACTGATCCCCCCCGAGATTCAGACAGGCCAAGAGGATCGATCTCACCTGGGCCCGTTGCAGCTCCTCACGTACCAAGGGATCAAAGGATTCCAGATCGGACCAGCTGCGCACCAAAATGGGCTCGGTGCGGGCCTCCTGGAGCAAGCTCTGTTGCATGGGGATCTGCCGATTCATCCAGCAATCGATCCCTGGCTGGGCATAGCCATGGCGACAGATCACCGTCCGATCTTGGGGAGTGACAAAGACGAACTGAGCCCGACCTGCCTGTAGCACCCGTCCCACCTCCTCCACAGCCGCCTGCAGGATCTCGTCCAGGTTGAGAGAATACCGGATCCGATCGGTCATCCGGTTCAGTAAGGAGGCCTGTTCCGCCTGCTCCTGGGTTTGAGTTAGCAAGCGGGCCTGGGAGATGGCGATCGCCGCCTGTTCCGCCACCGCCTCCGCCAACTGCAGATCCGCCTCCTGCCATAGCCGTCCTTGCTGCAATCGCTTCAAACACAGACAGCCGATCAGATCCTCCCCCTGCCACAGCGGGACCAACAACACTCCCACCGCCGCCTGATCCAGTAGCGCCAGCCGTTTCACTCCAGAGTCCCTCTGGGCCACCGCACTCTCCGGATCCGCCAGGATCACTGGGGCTCGTGCCGCCAGCAATAACTGGGTGCCCGATCGTAAGCGAGCCTGAGTGCTGCGGGGGATATCCGGATTGGAGACCAACACCTGTTCTCCCCATACCCCCCCCTCGGAATGATCCGCCAACACCGTTAACCCTGGCAACATCTCCTCCAATTGGCTGGCCGTCAGATGGGGGGCATAGATCCCCACAGGTCTCATGAAAGGTTCCTGGGGGTGCCAGAGGGCCAGGGTGCAAGCGTCCACCTCAAAGGCCTCCCCGATCTGTTGGGTGATGGCATGAAATAGGGTATTGGGCTCCAGGCTGGAGCGGATCACCGCCGTCATGGAGTGCAACAGGGCCAAGCGCTCCGTCTGTTGTTGGGCATGATCAAACAGCTGAGCCTTGGTGAGAGCGATCGCCAACTGACTGGCCACCGATCGCAGTAGCTCCACCTCCTCAGATTTCCAGGCATAGGGTGTCCGCTTAAAGGCCCCCACCAACCCGATCATGCCCTTCTGCTGAGGCTCCGGGGGACTGGCCAGATCCGTCTGTCGTAGGATCTCTCCCGGCTCCGTCTCCCGCGCCGCTCCCACCTCATCCACCCCCTGGGCTCGATCCGGCTGCACTGGGATCAACACCCCCGCCTGGATCTGCAGATGCCGCAGGATCTGACGGCCCGCTTGGGGGAGATCGGGTTCTTGATCTCGATCCGCCATCTGCACGATCTCCCCCTCGGCAATCTGCTCAAAGAAAGGACCAAAGTCCGGTAGCACATAGGGACCCGCCGCCAGCTCCAGATCCGGCAGACAGGCCTCATGGGTGGCGATCACCGCCTGTCCTTGATCCACCACCGCGAAGAAGCAACATCGGCTTAGATTCAGGGTCTCTTGGATGGCCTGCATGGCTGTGGACACGATCTGATCCCAGTTCAAGGACTGATGCACCGTGTTGGTGATCCGGTTCAGTAGCGCCTCTCGTTCTCCTTGTTGGCGAGTGCGTTCGTACAGCTGAGCATTATCCAGGGCTAGGGCAGCCTGGGTGGCGATGGCCTGTACCAACTCGATCTCGGCCTCATGAAAGGGATGAGAGTGGCGATGAGCCAGGGAGAGAAAGCCCAACACCTCCTCTCGGTAATGCTGTTGCAGCAGAAGCGGCACGATCAAGACTCGGTTGAACCCGGTGGATCCTAGCTGGGAGGCAAGCTGATGTCCCTCGGTCAGGGTCAGACATTGATGAGCTCGTAGTTGGGCTTGAAGATCTGGCTGGCTCAGGATCGACCGATAGATCTGGGTAACATCGGCGGGGAATCGTCCGGGGACGGCCAGGTAGCTGGTCAGGATCTCGGGGGTTTGTACTGGCGGGGCGAGCATCCCTTGAGGATCGCTGAAGGTAGGCCAGGGTAGATGCAGAAAATCACAGCGATCCGCCTTCAAGGCACGGCCCACCTGCTCCACCAGGGTCTGACGCATGGTGGTGCTATCCAGGGAGCGACGCAATTGCTGACTCACCTGTCGGATCAGACCATCCCGTCCCGCCTGATGTTGCAGCTGAGCCGTCTGACGGGCATTGACCACAGCACTGGCGGTGTAGGAACAGATGAACTTGAGCACCTCCAGGAACTCGGAGTTGAGCGGATAGCGGCTGAAGATGGCCAGGGCGCCCACTGCCTGCTGCCCCAGATTGATCGGGTAGGCAGAGAAACTTCTCAATCCCTGCTGCACCACCCAGTCCGGGGCCAACATCCAGGGCTCCTCCGCAGGGGCATTGCTCAGCAACGGCTCGCCTCGACGCACCACCTGACCCAGAGGCTCATGATCCCCATGGAGACGCTGCAGCTGAGCTTGAGCCGGACTGACCAAGCCTGCTAGTGCGGAAGCATGAAAGGCCTGATCGGTGCTGTCGTAGTACCAGACCTGAGCTGAGGCTGCCCCCAATCGGGACACCATGCCCTTGACCAGAGCCTGAGCGATGGCTTGGGGTCGATCGATGGGCTCAAAGGCTGGATCCTCAGCGGGATGAGTGGTGAGCGTCACCAGCCCCTGCACAATATCGTTGGCCGCCTGCATCTGAGCCAGCAGCGGATCGTTAGACCGAGAGGAGGAGGGCAGGGAAGAGGTCATGGCAGGTCAGCAGGGGTTGCTCTGGTGATCCTAGTGAAAGATCCCAGGCTCTGGCCTGAACTTGATCACAGTTCCGATCACAAGTGTTGGCTCCTTCCTACCCTGGTGAGAGGAGGGGGATCTAGAACACTGCATCGCGATCCTAGGTGATCACTGCAGCTCCACCTCCAGAAAATCAAAGGCTCGTTCCTTCCGAACCTGAGCTGTCACCCACTCCGGATCGATCTGGAAGGCTTGCTTGAGAGCAGCCAGGGTGTTCTCGGTCTGCTGTCGCAGGGCGTGACAGTAGGCTTTGCTGTAAAGGGCGACCACATCCTCGGGATCGAAACTCAAGGCCTGCTCCTGACTCTCAATCGCCAGATCCACCCAACCCAACTCCGCCAGACATTGCCCCCGATACATCCACAACTCAGCCTGATCCGGCTGCAGCTCGATGGCCCGATCGAAGCTATTCAGAGCCTCCATCAGTTGCCCTAGAGAGAACAGTACCCGACCTCGGTTAAGCCAGAGGGGAGCCGTATCCATCTGTAGGGTCTGAGCTCGATCAAAGCTATTGAGGGCATCGGCCCACTGCTGCAACTGGGCTGCCGCCCGACCCCGTTGGTACCAGATCTGGGCTTGGGTCGGGTTGAAGGCCAAGGCCTGGTCATAACTAGAGACCGCCTCCTGCCAGCGATCTAGATTGGCGAGGACCAGACCCCGAGCGTACCAAGCTTCCGGACTATCCGGGGTGACCGTCAGCACTTGGTCATAAGCCCGCACCGCCTCCTGCCAGCGGCCCAGGCTCTGTAGACAGGCAGCCCGGTTGAATTGGGCCTCGAAGAGATCAGGCTGGATCTGGAGAGCCTGCTCATAGCTCCGTAAGGCCTCTAGATGTCGGCCCAGATCGTCCAGAGCCGCCCCCCGATTGTTCCAGATCTGATGGAAGCCGGGATCGATCTGCAGGGCCTGATCCCAGCTGGCGATGGCCTGCAACAGATCCCCCTGTTGTTCGAGAGCGATCCCCTGGTCGTAGTAGCTGCGGGCTATGGATCTGGGATCCTCTGTCGATGGGGTCGAGACTGGATCTGAGACCAGAGCTGATACTGCTGAATCGGGTGTCGTGGGCTCAGCGTCTGAGACCGGCTTGGCTTGGGACGGGGACTTTTGGGCTCGACTGACCCGCCATCCCACCACAAGGGCCAGTAGCAGTAACAGCAGGCCACTGCCTCCTAATACCGGATCGATCTGACTGAGATCAACTCCCAGGACCCCCATGGACAGGGGAGCCCAACAGGGAAATGTATCCGCAAGCCTCACAGTCGACTCCAATCACAACGGAGAACAACACCTTGGATCTTAATCCTCACAGCAGAGACCTGTTCAGGTAAGATATAAGTAGATCAGTAAAAATGTTTATACAGATCATACATCATGTGTCGAATCAATTTTGCCGATCTCCTTAGCGACTGATCGGTGTTTGAAATATTTCAGCTCCGATTCCTTGTTTCGCCACCCGAGCGACGTATTTTGAGATCGGGCTACACTGACAAGGAGAATGAAGCCGCAAAACGTAACTTGCGCGACATAGGGTAGCGGGTTTTGTCTCTAAGCACACAGCGAAGCATGGGAGAGAGTGGGATGCAAAAGAGTCTTAATCACATTGAAAGCCCAGAAGCCATCACGATCAGAGTGGCCCAGATTGAACAGATGGATCCTGCTCAGCGAGAGGCCGTCATTCGTTGTCTGAATCACTATGGTTGTGCATTGCTGGGGATCCAAGGTTCGTTACCTCCCGAACGGGAGCTAGGGGCCCTGACAGCACTCTTAGGTCAGACGATCCTCCATGATCGATCGAGCACGAATGGGATCTCGACCATCACCCCCTGTGCTGAGGATACGGGCTACGCGGCCCTGACCTACAATGAGCACTTGCCTCACACCGACTGCAGCTATCAACCAGTGCCCCCAGCCTTTGTCGCGTTGCAATGTGAGATTCCGGCCAGGTGTGGCGGAACATCGATTCTGATCCCTGCGGAAGCTCTCCATCAATATCTTGCAGAGCAGGATCCAGAGGGGCTACGTCTGATGTACGACCCAGATGCCTATACCATTCAGAGAAAACAACAGGTCTACACCTGCGCCATCTTTCGGCAGGGGGAGCAGGGGAGAATCCAGATCGCCTATAAGGTTGACGCGGCAGAGGGAGCCTTTTCCCTACGTCCCAAGCCCGCATTGCAGGGGACTCTGAAGCGAGTGAATCAGTTTCTGCTGACACCCCAAAACCAGTTTCGGCTCAAATTAGAAGCAGGGCAGATCCTGCTGTTTGACAACACACGGGTCCTGCATGGCCGGACGGCGATCGAGGTCACCCCAGGGGATCCTGACCGGAAGCTCCATCGCCTGTGGTTTAACGGAGGCTCGATCTATCAGGATCGGTTTGAGTTAGGGTTCTACCCCAATCAGGGTGCCGTTGCTGAGCAAGCGGCTTAGGGGATGGCCTCAACCTGAGATCACATCGGGCCATGGATCTTTATCACAGGAGATCAGCTGACTCTACTCTAGAGTGTAGGGGTATAGATGAGAGCTGTATGAAATCCCTGACCATGCTCCGATCCCGATGTTTCCCCCAAGTCGCTGCCCTCCTAGGTGCGATGACGACTTTGATCTCCTGGTCTGCCTTAGCCCAACCGCTGACAACGCAATTTCAGTGTTTGGAGAAACGACCCACAGGCTTCGCCACTGTAGCTCGCCGAGGGGAGCTGGTGACGCCTCCACTGCTGACCTGGGATAAGACCCTAGGGGGGGGATGGACGCCGGAGAAACGGTGCGAGACCGTCAGCCAACGCTTCAATCAGGCGGTTCAGATCAATGGCGGCAAGCTCAGTTATCTGCGGCTGACCTACGGCCCGTTGAACGGGGAGACGGTGATCTGTTACACCGACAACAGCAACCGCCCCTGCTCCAGTAGCTCTCTGTTGTTCACCCTCAGTACCGAGAACGCGGATACTCCTCAACAAGTTTTGACCGATCTGAAAACCTTTGCCCTCTCCGCCTCCGGGACAGCGATCCAGGAGAGCCCCCCTCAGCTGCTGTACGAGACCGAGGATGGACGCACCTATTTCGATCTAGGGGAATGGAGCGACCGGGTGGAGTGGCAGCCGATCTCTGATCTTGCTGCTGTGGATCCATCTGCAGGGGAACCGACCCCAAAGCTGATCCCTACCCCTGGATCAGTACCTGAGACAGGCATCTAGACTCAAGGTCTGATCAACAGGTAGCTAGATCCGGAACGGTTGGAGAGGAGAGGATGATGGCGGAGCAACTTAGATTCAGATCCAGTCCTGGGCTAGTGGCCTTGGGGATAGTGATCGGTGGGGGGATGGTAGCCCCGGTGCCGGTGGCAGCCCAACGATCGGTCCAGGAGATCGCCCAGATCGCCCAACAGGTCACGATCCAGGTTAACGATGGTCGCAGCAGTGGTGGCTCTGGCGTAGTGATCGAGCAACAGCCCACTTCCGAGGGCTTTCTATACCGAGCCCTGACGGCTAACCATGTGGTTCAGGGCCAGGATCTCTCCTTTCAGGTGCAGACCACGGCGGGACAATCCTTTGGGGTAACCGAGGTCCAACCCCTGAGAGCCCAGGGATCAGAGTTGGATCTGGCGGTGGTGATGTTCTCCAGCTCCCAAGATCTGCCGGTGGCCCAGCTGGGAAATTCCGATCCGGTGAGTGTAGGTTCTTCGATCTATGTGGTAGGGTATCCGGCTCTGCCGGGACAGACAGGATCGGATCGCAATCTGGAATTCTCCCCTGGGGTGGTCACCAGTCGGCTCAACACCCCTCAGTCAGGCGGGTATGCTCTGCGCTATAACGCGGTCACCCGTGGGGGCATGAGTGGGGGTCCGGTGTTTGATGATAATGGGCAGGTGATCGGGATCCATGGTCAGGGGGATATTGCGGGCGCGGTACAGACGGCCACTGGGGATGTGGAGGTGCTGAAGACCGGCTTTAATGCTGCTATCCCGATCGGTGCGTTTGTGGCACTGCTGGATCAACCGGGCTCAGGGGTGGCTCTGGGTTTACCTGATGAGGATCCGGTGCAGACGGCGACCTTAGAGAGGCTCGATCCGACTCCGACGGAACCTGTAGGGGTTAATCGAGGTCCTGTCGTTTCGATGCCCGCTCCCCAACTCCTGAACATGGCCTTTGTGGGAGAGCTGAAGCCTTACGGGATTCCGTTTCAGGATGTGTTGTGTCGAGAGACCGCCAGTACTACGCAACGGGCTCGGGTCGCGAATGAGGTAGTGGATGCCGGGATCAACGCTGGTCTGATCAGTCCCAGTGTGGTGAATGAATCCTATCTCGGCACCCTATCTCGGGAGCTGCGGTCCAACTGCCGTCGATATAATCCGTTTGCAGACTAAGGGATCTAACGTGAGGGTGGGTCAGACGGATTCACCGTAAACACCGTGCTCATTCCCGCCAACAGATGATCATTGACATGACAGTGGTACATCCAAGTCCCTGGATCATCCGCCACCATGTCCAACGTCTTCGAGCTGGCGGGAAAGATCTCAGTAATATCCACCCGTCGCCCTTGCTGTAACAGAGTGGCCCCATGCCAATGGGGAGTATGAATATCCACCTCAGTGCCCATCCCCAACAGATACCAGCGCACTCGCTCCCCTTGATCCATTGTCAATCCCTGCAGATTGGACCACAGCAATCCATTGATCCCATGCATAAGGTTGCTCTCAATAAAATCCTCATCCTCTCGATCCAGATCCCCTGTTGTGAAGATCTGCAGGTTGTCATTCAATAGCAGACTCAGATTCTCATCCATAACAGAGAACAGAGTCACGAACTCTCGATCCACATCCACCGCTCGATCGGTTTTCGGATCCAGTGTCCCCGGTCGATGCACAATGATCGGTCCCATCAGACCCGCATTCGTATCCCCCACCTCATCCACATGGGAGTGATAGGGCCAGACAATCGAGCTCGGATCATTCGGCCCCGGACCCGATCGCTCCGGCACTTGCCAGACATAGGTGAAGATCTCCCCCGGTTGGATCACATCATCCCGGTGTTGATCTGGATCGCTGCTGTCATTGTAGGGGGTGCCCTCATTAGCCTTGGTATAGAAAACGCCATGAGGATGCAAACTGGTGGGAAAACTCGCCTCGTTCTTGAAATGGATCACTAAAGTATCGCCCACCTCTGCCCGCAAGATCGGTCCCAAGAGACCCAAGTGTTGCTGCGGTGATCCCGGTTGACGGATCTGTTCTTGCTCACCGGTATTGGGATCGATCACACCATGGGGTCCGTCCAAGACCTGATCGAACTCAGGGGTGTATTGACGATAGACGGCCTTGTGATAGCGATGACCAACCCGATCCGATCCTGGCTCCACAAACACCTTAGCCTCAGTGTCGAAGGGCTCCCCCGTCATGGGGTTCTCGGGATAGGAGGGGGCATAGTCCCACAGTATCTCCTCTGCTTTGATCCAGTACTCCCGGTTTTGAGGGCTAGCATCGGCCAACAGGATCTGGGGCAGGGCCACACAGAGACCGATGACGACTAATACAACGGCGATAACTCTTACCATGGCATCCCAATCAGTCGTAGCAGAAACAGATCCACCCTATCTCGATCCCAGCCTCAACCCTAATCCTTTCTTGAGGCTCTCACTGAAGTTAGGTTTAATGCGATATACACGAAATATTCTATACAACATATTCATTCTCGAGGCTCTATTCTCTCAATATGTATCGACCAACTCAGTTTACTTCTAAAGCAAGTGATAAGACTAGAGGCTTGAGTTCCGTCTTCCTATATGGCTCAACTGTACTGTCTCTACCATCTCGATCCTGACCATGCTGCTGCCGTTGGGGATCCTTTGCTAGCCGTGGCCCGAGCCCACAATGAGCAGGAGGCTATCCAGATCTGTCTCCATGTGGAGGCCCCTACCGGTCTGATCGCCATTCCCCATTGCGAGGACACCTGGGATCCATTTCAGTCCCAAACCTGGGGACCTCCATCCCAATCCAGGCTGCCTCAGCCCGTGGGAACGCATTAGCTGTCCAGAGCTTCTGGAGTTGAAGAGCAGGAGCACTGAATCAGCAGGAATTAAGCCAGGAGTTGATCTCACGGTTGAGCCAGAGGGTCTCCTCCCGTCCCGTCCAGTTGGTGCCGATGTAAAACTCATCACCATAAGTGGTCCGTAGCACGAGCCGAAACGCCTGCCAGTCCTCTCGGGATCGTTGTCCCGCGGCCACTCGCTCCCGAAAGATATCTTCGATCTCGGATACTAAAACCCGTCGCCGAAAGAAGGTCCAGTCAAACAGCCGATGCTTCACCTCAAGATGATCTCGGGTCAATAAGATCTCTGTCTCCCTCAACAGACTCATGAGCAGATAACCTAACAAAGCCAACACAAACAATAAGAACGGGAAAGCTAACAGAGCGATGATCACCACAAATAAAACACCGCTCATGGCCGCTATCTCCGTTGTCGCGAGGATGGCCAACTTTCGATCGGAGCCGATGAACTTTTGAAAAGTGCTGGGGACGATCACCTGCAGAAATTCTGTGGTTCTCTGTAACCGGATCAAGCTATTGCCGGGCTGGGTCACTGGAGTAGCGGATCGTAACGGTGGGATCTGGCGGGACTCCAAACGCTCCAGAGCTTCCTTTGCAGTCGGGAGTCGGGATTCCACCGCTGGCTCGATCAGTCTCTCCAACCAATAGGTGAAATGAGGCTCCCAGGTGACGGCGGATAGGAAGTCGATCTGATCTTGAAATTGCAGACGCATCGCCTTACGGGGCAGATCCCCTGGCGATTGCCCAGTGGCAAGATGAACTAACGTGGCCCCCAAAGCATAGAGATCGGAGGCAGCCACAGCCTGTCCCCCGTACTGTTCCACGGGCGTATACCCATAGGTCCCGACCACCGTGAATGTTTTACCGGGAGTGGGCGCTTGGGTTTGAATAGCTCCGAAATCCACCAGATAGATCTGATCATCCTCACCCCAGATCAGGTTGCTGGGCTTGATATCTCGATGCAGGATCTGAGGGGCTAAACCATGCAGATAGATCAAGACCTTGAGAATATCCGTAGCGATCCTCCGCAGCTCTGACTCCGTAAACCGTCTCTCTTGATCTAACAGATCCTTAAGGGAGTGGCCTGGGATATAACTGTAGACACTGGCAAACCAGGCTGGAGCATCGGGATGAGAGAAGTGATCTCGATACCGAGGGATCTGAGGGTGATCCAACTGCTGCAGCACCTGGGATTCCCGTTCAAAAAGCTTCAGATCCTGCCACTCCATAGTCCCTCCAAAGATCAATAACTTGACCACCACCTGCTCCTGGGAGTCCTGATCCAGGGCCAGCCAAGTTTGGCGGGAGGGCGTCTGACCCAGGATCTGGTGGAGCCGATAGCGCTGGCGCAGGACCTGATCGGGGGAAAACATGGTTGCAGCAACAGGCACAGAAAATAACAGCATAACCTAACTTGAAGTAGGGCTCAGGCCAGTGGCAAGAGAGGATCGGGCTCGGATCACTTTTACCGTTAACTCAGAGTTTTCCACATCAGAAATAGCACTGGCGACGGCCTCCAGCAGTGAAGGGGTTTCACGAGCAAAGTCTAGGAAGGGAACCCCCTCTCGCATACCCAACTTAAATAGGCGATCCTCCACTGCCTCATGCAGTTCCGTGATCCTAATCTCACTAAGGCGAGGGATGGCATGATCTCTTAGATCCTCAGTTAGACTGGAGCTTCGCGGGTTGACGTTCTCACGATTAAGGCCATGACCTCCTCGACTCAGCTGCCCATAGCTGATCCCCGTCACACACCCTCCTCCCCTAAGCCCCGGATCCTGGTGGGTCTCTCGGGTGGGGTGGATAGCTCCACTGCCGCCGCGCTGCTCTGTCAACAGGGCTATGAGGTGGTGGGCGTTACCCTGTGGCTGATGAAGGGCAAGGGACAATGCTGTAGTGAGGGGATGGTGGATGCCGCTGCCATCTGTGAGCAGTTAGAGATCCCCCATCATGTGGTGGATAGCCGGGATCTGTTCGAGCAAAATATCGTGGACTACCTGGTGTCTGGCTATGGGGATGGCATCACTCCTCTGCCTTGCTCCCAGTGCAACCGCACAGTCAAGTTTGGTCCCCTGTTGACCTATGCCCGCACTACCCTAGGACTAGATCGGATCGCCACCGGCCATTACGCCCGCGTCCACTACGATCCTGACACCGATCGCTATCAACTGCGCCGTGCTTTGGATCGCAACAAGGATCAATCCTACTTTCTCTACGATCTCACCCAGGAGCATCTGGCCCACACCTATTTCCCCCTCGGGGAGTGCACCAAGGCCGAGACTCGGCAGATCGCCGCCCAGTTTGGCCTGCTCACAGCGGACAAGCCAGAGAGCCAGGATCTGTGTTTGATCGAGGCCCATGGATCCATGCAATCGTTTCTGGATCAACATATTCCGCAGCGCCAGGGGGAGATCGTGGATACCCAGGGGCAGGTGCTAGGCCATCACTCCGGCATCCACCACTTCACCGTGGGCCAGCGTAAGGGGTTGGGCATCGCCGCCCCCTATCCTCTTTATGTGGTGAAGCTCGATCCGGCCATGAACCGAGTGATCGTCGGTGCTCGGGAGGAAGCCACCCAAGCCCAGGCCACTGTGCAGCGGATCAACTGGGTCTCCTGGCCTCAGCCCCAGGCCCCGATCACGATCCAAGTCCAGGTACGCTATCGGACCCAACCCGTACCTGCCCTCCTCACTCCCCTCATGGACCCCCAAGGTCACCCCAGCCGCGCTCAGATCCAGTTCCAGGAGCCACAATTTGGGGTTACCCCTGGCCAAGCTGCCGTGTGGTACCAGGATGATCTACTGATCGGTGGTGGGATCTTGGAGCGCCCCAGCCCCTAGAAAAAAGACTGCATGCCAAATATCAACCTCTTGATGAAGTTTGACTGAAGTATTGGGGAACACCCATCAAGGTATGGACTCAGCCAGATAGGCAGATTGTGTATTAAATTAACCAAGCCGAGGCCGACCTTACTGGAGATCACGGGGAGGAAGAGGATCTAGAGTCTTGGGATTCTCCTGATGTGAAGAATATCACTCTTTCCTAAGATCGGAGGAGAATCTCAGGCATCGCACAGCTTACCATGGCTCCTACAATCCAATCCTTGGTTCAGGAATCACTATCTTCAGGTGTATTTACCGCTCGTCAAGAGGATCGACTGTTCTCGTTGATCCAGGATGGGCTTTACAGTTCAACGGATCTTGACGCGATCGATCAGCTGATCGAGGCTTTGACGGAGCGAGAGGTGGTCTCCGGCTACTAGCTCAACCAGGTCCTGTCCGAGGTGACTGGATCCATCCTACTTTATCCGTTTAGTGGAATAGGTAGGCGAGCCCGATCAATAGACCCAGGACAGCCAGGGTAGTCAGGGAGAAATGGAACAGAGAGGTACCCCGTCGCCGCACCATGTTCTTCATCGCTAGCTTGGTGTAGCTGTCCGTAGGCTGGGCCAGATAACGTGGATCCCCTTGAGGTGGGGTGGCTTGCGTCGCGGTCTCAGTTGTGGAGGTGGGAGAATCGGGAGTGGGGGTGGACATAGATCTCAAGAGTCTCGATGGGAAGCGAACGCCTTTGATCCTAACCCAGGTGAGGGTCTAAGACAGACTGGCCCCGGAACTCCGGGAGGATTGTAAGTAGATCAGCAAAAACGTTTATACAGGCTATAGAGTGCATGTCAAAGCAATTTTGCCGATCTACTGACAAAGTGATAAGGCGGTAGGGCTGTACTCCACTCCAAGCGCCAATGGGGATGAGCCTCCATCCAGGTCTGAGATCGATCGAGGGCCTGTTGATAGTCCTCACCAGACAGCAGGAAATAATGTCGCAGATGTTCGTCCGCCTGGGGGGGACTGGGGTGACAGGGCCAATCTTGGGGCCAGAGGTATTGGATCTGTTCGATCTCCCGTTGGATCTGGTGGTTCCATTGTTGTTGACGTAGAAAGGCCTGTTTACGAGCCAGGAGATAGGCTGTGCCGGAGCTGGGGGCTGTGGTCCCGGTGCTGACTCCCTCCTCTACCCCACTCAGATCCTCAGGTTCTGAGACCCAGGCCTTGAGCAAGTATTCGGCTCGTCCCTGGATCGAGGCCAGGGTTTGTTGGTAATCCACCTGTCGCTCCAACAGATGAGCCTGTAGCTTGTCTGAGGAGACGAAACAGGTGCCAAACCGCAGGGGCAACACATGCATCTGGGAGAAGAGCTGACAGATCACCTGATCATGGCGGAGGGCAGAGCGCAACAGGGTCTCATCAGAGGACTCCAGGTCAGCCAGATCCTCCAGGGGTTCGATGGCGGCAGCGATGGGGCTATGCTCTGGGGCAAACACCTGGATCGCCTCGGACAGCCCCTTGATCTGGTTGAGTCGAGTCGCGGTTTCCTGGGGAGGAACAGCGAAGAATGCGTAGGTATAAAGAACCTCTGTCATATTTGCGACAGGTCGCCAACAGCAGTAATCAAGAGTCTACTGGATCTGCCAGGGAGAATGGGAGATCGGACAGAGGTGGGCATGGAAAGCAAGAAATCTATAGATTCTGTTGCAGCGGTCCCTAGAAAAGTCAAGTCCCGCCATCGGGGACAGAGATCGGGGATGATAGCCAAGGAGAGATCGGTTGGTTGAGGAGGCATAAGCTCGATGGTGAATCCCAATTCCAATGTCGGTCCCAAGGCCAGCTACGAGCAGGGGGAGATCGCCAGACTCAGAGATCTGTTACCGGCCTCTCTCCGACCTCTGATCACGATCACACCTTGCTCAGCTGTCACGGCGACGACGGTGATCGATCTGCGGCGGCGCACCCCCTGGCGCCCGGAGGGGATCATCGAGATCGAGTTCTCCCGTTGGCGCTCGATCCCGCAACCGGAGCGAGATCTGCTGTTTCTCCGACAGGTGGGCTGGTTTGACACTCGCAACTGGCTACAGCCCGGTCCCTATCAGATCATCGCAGCGGTGGGAGGACTATCAGTGGTGGTGGAGCTGGCCATGCAAAACCCCTTCTCCGCCCTATTGGCTGGGGGGGTTGCGGGTCTAGCGGTCAATCAGATCCGTCAATCCCTATCCAGTCAGACCGCTGAGATGGATGCCGATGAGTTCGCCCTACGTCGGGCTCAGTTTCGGGGCTACGATCGCCGCACTGCAGCCAGACATCTGATCTCGGGGTTAGAGTCCGTGCTCAAAGTTGCTCCCACAGACATCACCACCGTCATGCGTCTGCAGAGATTAAAGGCGATCGCTCAGGACTCCTCACCGTCCTCTCCCACCCAATGAGCCATCGAGGAGGGTCTTTAGGTGCTACTGAATTGGCCCTCTAGCGGGCCACTCGGCCTTGATCGATGAATCCCTAACTCCCCAGGCCCGGTTAGATCTCATCTCTACAGCAACCCATCGATCAGAGTCAACACGGAACAGACCTCGGCGGTAGGACGAGCATCCCCAGACAAATGTCGATCCATCATGGCCTTGAGGGCGATCAGTTTAATATTGGCCTCCACAGCGGCCCCCGCGATCGCTTCCGCTCCTGGCAAGTAACCAGTGGCCCCCAGATCCATCACCGCCCCCCGTCGCAGGGTAAGCGTCTGATGATCCAAGACCGCTAATAACTGCTGAATGTGATCGGTATTACCCGTAATCAAATATAAGGCCCGAGCTGCTGAACATTGCACCCGGATCGACTCATGGTAAAGGTAGGTCTGGATCCAGGGCTGTGCGGCCTCTACCTGTAGAGATCCAAGGGTCTCGATCACCCCCTCTAGAGCGATGGCGGGCGCGATGGCTGGATCTTGTTTCTGTAACCAATTCAATAGAGTTGTGCTGATCTCAGGAATATGAGCCACATGTTGGCTGGCGATCTCCCCCAAGGACTGCGCCACGATCCCCAAAAGATGATCATCTCCACAGTCAAAGATCGCCAGTAAGGGCTGGATCGCTTGGGTATCCTGTAGTTTACCCAGAGCCCGAGCAGCGTTGCGGCGTACTGGATAGCCCCCTTGAACTGTCCGATCCTGATCATAGGTTAAGGCCTCGATCAGAGCCGTTACTCCCCCCTGGATCCGCATGCGTCCCAGCCACCAGGCAGCATAGTAGCGCTCTCCATCATCCCCAGTCCGTAGGTGATGGATCTGGGTTTCGGCAGTAAGCAGATCGGAGGAGGACACCGGAGAATCCACAGACATCGCTCAAGTCATCCAGGGTTTGAACTCGGGATCTCCGACAGATCGCATCGTTCAGTTCTCTTGATCGATCCGATCTACCGAAGATCCAAACACAGGGGTTAGATCGTCTTAGGCGCGGCGCACACTAACAACCTTAGCTCCGCTCTTCAGCTCCCGCTGCAGGGTATCCGAGAGCTGATCTCCCGAGACAAACACCCGCCGATTCGCTCGCCGTACCCGCCGAGAAGTAGCCAGATCGGAGACCGGGTTCTTCAGGTTGGTCAGCTCCACACAGAACATGCCATCGGAGGTGCCCACCGGCGGCGGTCCCAGGTGACGAGGACTGGGAGCCACAGACCAAACCCTCTGGATCGCAGGGGCAAAGTTCTCCCCCACCGCCTTCATCAGTCGGGGCCGCTTCCCCTGAGCCCGATCGTTGCTGGCATAGCCCCGATACAGCGTGAACAGGTTCGTGAAGTCCCGAGTGGTGTGGGAGGGGTGATAGGCAAAGCCGCGCGGGTAGGGAACAATATTCTCCCCGAAGGCGCTCAGATACTCTGGGCTGTCTAGGTAAGAATCGATCTCCCCATCATGGCCCTTGCTCAGAAACAGATCCAGATGGAAGGAGATATCCTTGCGATCCGTCGGTGCCCGCCCTAACAGATGCTTGAAGTTGAGCTCAATGGCCCGAGTTTGAGAGTTGGGGTAGAGGAAACGCCGTTTGTAGGCCTCCGACTTGGCCACCGCCCGCACGAATTCCCGCACCGTCAGGCTGCCCCGCCGTAACAGTGACTCCAAGCTCTGTAGCTCCGCGATATCGGCAGTGAACAGATGATCGTTACCCAAAATCTGCCGGTAGACGGCACGGGTGATCTCCTGCACCTGGGCTTCCGATAGTAAACTGCGGGCCTCCAGTGGGGTTTGATCGGCGACAGCACTGACCCCTAGGCGATCCGCGACTGAGATAGCTGCCATAGGTAAATCCCTTTGTTAAACGCATTGGACACAGATCAGTAGATCAGCAAAAACGGTTATACAGACTATCTATCGTGTATCAAATCAATTTTGCCAATCCACTTAGACCGAACTGGAGAGCCGCTCGGAGGATCCACCCACCAGCAGGCGATCCCTCGCCATCGGGAACAGATCTCTCCCTCAGCTCCCCAGTCCCCGATCCCCAATCGATTCAAGAGCCGGATCAGATCCCGGTTACTCCTGAAAGCGAGTTGAGATCAGCTCAGGGCGTTGATGGCGTAGTCGATGTAGGTGTTGGCCTCGGTGGCCGCCT
>CAYSEO010000036.1:0-20336 GCA_964429885.1 uncultured bacterium | reverse complement strand
AAAGGGTTCCAAGGAGAACGACGGGGGGGATCTACCTGAGCCTGCAACTGGGTCAAGAGCTGTCGCCGCTCCTCCACCAGATCAAAGCTCACCGGCATCGCACTCTGTCGTCGAAACCCGCCCAGGACGCTACCAGGTAGGGTCTGCTTCAAGGATCGGATCACAACCGTAGACGGAGGGGCTCCACACCCTCCTAGACTCAACAGAGGTAAGGCTGATCCAGCTCGGATTAGATCTCTCAATAGCTGCCTCCGACTAAGCCTCATGAAGCCCCGCCAAAAAACGTTCCACCAGGATCTGAGCCACGATGTCATCGTAGGGAGTGGGGGGAGTGCGCAGCCCCTTAGGCAATAGCCAGTTCCAGCCTCGGGGGGGGTGGTAATCCCAATAACGCTGCCGAGCTTCCAGAGAACTGTTGCGTTCATCGACCAAAATGATCGGGCAATGGGGCAGGGCCTGACTCAATTGCTGATGCCACTGACCAGAGGAGGTTTGATCTCCCAGCACGATCTGATCAATGACATACTGCTCCACCCACTGTTGCACCGAGGTGATCGCCTGATCCGAGGCAACCACTTGACGATGCCGAGGTTGGCCGACCTGATCTACTAAGGCTAACCCGCACTTATCGCGGCCTGGATCAAACCCGAGAATGAGATGATCTGTCACCGTTGCCCACCCAGCCCGTGTTAATTCCTGATCTACAGTAGCACCGACACCCCCAGATCATTGGGGAGGGGGCGAAGGGGCGATCTGTTGCAGCTTCAGCAACTCGTCGTTGAGACCTTGAACGATGTCCAGAGTAGGGGCCTTGTCGATGGCGGTCAATAGGGATTGAGTCGCCTGCTCCTGTTCCCCCGCCAGAGCATGAGCGATGCCCAAGTTGCGATGGGCTTGCCAGTAGTCAGCATCCAGTTGGGTCGCCTGCTGCAGAGACTGCTTCGCCTCCGGCACCCGTTCCAGCCGCAGCAAGATCACCGCCAGAGTATTGTGAGCCTGAGCCAGACTGGGATCCCGTTGTACCGCCTCCTGGGCCGCAACCAGAGCCAGATCCACCTGATCTTGGGTCAGATACAGATCCGCCAGATTGCTGTAGGTGATCGCGCCTGTGCGGGGAGAGGTCCCCGGTTGATCCACATTGGCAGCCGCCGCTTGCAAGAACTCAACGGCTCGATCCAGATCCTGACGCTCTGCACTGACCACCCCAGCATCGTTCAGGATGGAGGCGGGCACCTGTCCCCCCCCAACTCCAGTCCCTGAGGGATCTTGGGAGAGTTGGATCGCCCTTTGTAATGTGGACTCCGCTTCCTCCAACTGATCCAGTCGGAAGGCCAGACGAGCCAGGATCGCAAAATCAGCTGGATTGGGCCAGTTTTGAGGTAGTCGTTCCAAAAATGCCCTAGCCTCCTGTGTCACTCCCAGTTTTGCTAACGCTCGCCCTGCCTCTGAGGAATACAGCCCCACCTGTGGATCGAGACGAGCAGCACGGCGAATGGCTGCAGCAGACTCACTGCCTGCTCCACTCTGCCAATGGGCGATGGCCAGTCGATAGTACCCAAGGGCGTTGGGCTCCGTTTGAACGTAGGTTTGATAAGCCTGAGCGGCGGCAGGCCATTGTTGCAGCTTCTCTAGGGCTAGCCCGCGATATAGGTTGAGAGAGATCTCTCCAGGGGAGCGGTCCTGGGCATCCTCTAGAACCGTAAGGGCCTCCTGCCATTGCTGATTGGAGAGCAAGGCGATGGCCAGATTGACATAGATAGCATCCAGGCTCGGGTCCAGTTCTAAAGTGCGACGATAGGCCTCGATGGCCCCCTCCAGATCCCCCTGTCGCCGCAGAACCACACCCAGATTGTTATAGAGTCCAGCGTTGTCCGGTTCCAGCTCGATAGCTTGGCGATAGAGATCTGCGGACTCAGACCAGTCCTGGGTCGCTGCTGCTGTCATAGCGCCCTGGACAAGCTCGGCCACAGATAGATCCTGGGCCAGCGCAGGCGACCCCCAGGTCCCCAGCATCAGTCCCCAGCTGAAGCCAAGCAAGCACTCACACCAGGCTGGCGGGCTGTGTCGGTCTCGACGATCTCTCTGCCGTTGCAGAACTGCGAACACCTCTAGTATCCTTACAAGGACTCACCAACCACCATCATGACCCATTCAGCTCGGTTGAGCCAGTTCTTAGAGCTCAGCGAACCGGGGAGGTAAATCACTTTACAATGACCTCCATAGGGCTTACACTCTAGGGCATCCTATGCCAACCCAAAGATGATGTTGATGATCTACGCGAGATGAGTAAGATGAAGACGTTGTCGATGCATTAATTAGGTGATTTTGATCCTGCTCCCTGGGATCTATGATCATTTGGTGCAGCAAAGACAGAAAAGCGAATCAACCTCTCCAAACCGGAGCGAGCTTTGATGGTCCAACGGATCTCAGCTTCTCTGATGCAGCCTTCTCAGGCCAAGCCGGGGGTAGGTGTGTCCAAACTTGGGTGAGCCCTCCCAACAGGGATACATTCGGAGAGCACTCTCGGGGAAAACCATACTCGTCGATCCGTTTATGAGCGATTATTCTCGTCAGGAACCTCAGGAACCTCACCTTCGGGAGGAGACCTACACACCAGAAAATCCTTTACGACATCCTGGGAAGTTGTTGAGGGAAATGTACCGTGATCTACTGAGCTCAAGAGAATTAGCTTGGTACTTAGCGGTACGAGATATCAAGGCTCAATATCGGCAGTCCTACTTTGGTTTCGCCTGGGCTTTTGTCCCTGCGGTCCTAACCTCAATTGGCCTGACCCTAGCCCGAAACACTGGGGTCATTAACATAGCGGATACGGATCTTCCTTATCCAGCCTACGTAATGTTCAGTATGGCACTGTGGCAGACTTTCGTTGACGCCCTCTCTGCACCGGTGAAAGAGGTTAACAGTGCCAAGGGGATATTGGCTAAAATCAAGTTCCCCCGAGAGTCTCTGATTTTGTCAGCTTTGATCAAGGTCTCCTTCAACTTTAGTATTAAGCTAGTTTTGATTGTGGGTTTATTTCTGTGGTTCAGGATGCCTGTTGCTTGGACAGTGGTTCTGGCTCCATTGGCTTTACTGCATCTCCTTCTCCTGGGCATCGGGTTTGGTCTCCTGGTTGCCCCCATCGGAGCCCTATACCAGGACGTACAGAAGGTGATCCAGATGCTCATCACGCCATGGTTGCTGATCACTCCGGTGATCTATCCACCTCCCGAGTCCGGCTTCTTTGCTCAGTTGGTTAACCTCAATCCAGTCACCCCCCTGTTGGTGATGACCCGAAGCCTTGTCACAGGTTTACCCATATCCGATGCCACAGGGTTCTGGGTTGCCAGTGCTCTATCCATTGGCTCGTTGCTCGTGGGGATGATCCTCTACAAAACGTCGATGCCAATCCTGATCGAGCGGATGAGTGCATAGCTACTAGATTAAAGCTCTTCGTACAAGAATTCATCAAGATGGTAGGCTCTAAGCAAAGATGATCAACGATATGGTTTCCACCGAAAGCACCTGTACCGCCCTACCAGAGCAAGATTCTTCTGAGAGTGGAGATGTTGTTCTCTCAGTCGATAGTGTATCGAAAAGGTTCTGTAGAGATCTGAGGAGATCACTTCTTTATGGTATCCAAGATCTGACAGCTGAGATGATCGGTCTGCAGAGGCAGACGGTTACCCTGCGGAAGGAAGAGTTTTGGTCACTTCAGGATGTGAGCCTGGAGCTACGTCGAGGGGAAGCCTTAGGTCTGGTTGGAGCCAACGGTGCTGGAAAAACCACCTTGTTAAGGGTTATCAGTGGATTAATCAGACCAGATAAGGGTACAGTAAGAGTGAAGGGGCGGGTTGCTCCTCTGATTGCCTTAGGAGCGGGATTCAATCCTATTTTGACAGGCAGAGAGAATATTTATGTCAACATGTCGATCCTAGGATTATCAAGAGAAGAGATCGACAGGCGTTTCGATGAGGTTGTCGAGTTTGCGGAGATTGCAGAAGCCATTGATGCACCGATTCGGAGTTATAGCTCTGGGATGAAAGCTAGATTAGGTTTTGCATGTGCCATACATGTCGAGCCCGACATCTTGTTGTTGGATGAAGTCTTATCAGTTGGAGACATTCGCTTTAGAGGAAAATGTCACCGTAAGCTAGCCGAGCTGAGAGGCAAGCAGGTATCCTTTGTTTTAGTCTCTCACAAATCACAGCAGACTCTATCTGTATGTGACCGTACAGTCTATCTTAACCGAGGAAAGATAAGGGGTATAGGTCCATCCCACGAGGTTATCGATCAATATGAGCGAGACTTAATTGAAGAGAATGATCTCAAGAAAGCACTCTTGCTTACAGACAAAGCTGAGTCGACAACTTACACTGAAAACGATTTGGGATTCAGGCTGGAAAGTATCCACTTTCGAGATCTTAGTGATGAGAAGATGCCACACTTGATAACTGGAGTACCTGCAAAACTTTGCTTGGTTGTTAGCACAGAGAACTCGGTCGATGACCTTAACATACGCATGAATATCAAGGAGCTGATGGGAGAAGGGAACAATATCATATATATGAGTAACTGGAACGACTCTCATAAATTCGGAAAGTTGACACGAGGTAGGTACGAAATACAAATAGAGATGAGCGAGGTCGTACTCCCCCCAAAGCAGTACCAACTTTCCATGAGAATACGAGATGGAGGAATATACGCACTAGATGCGGTGGATTCATTTCGTTTTGAGGTGAAGACTAACGGCAACATGATTGATGCACAAGTCTATCAACCGCACCAATGGCATCTAAGGAGTCTGTTGGTAGAATGAGCTGCATGGCGAACTCTACCTAGAAGTGCAGGAACCATCACAAGCAATATGAACGACCCATTTTTTATCTTTTACGAGCCTAGATCCGGTTCTACCTTTCTAGCTAATGAGCTCGTGAAAACTATAAAGTAATTATTCCTCCAGAGTGTCGGTGCTTTCCAGATCTTGTTGCCCAGTTTAAGGATAATAAGGTTACTACATTGGAGGAACTTGATAAGCTTGTTGCCCTACTAAGCAGGGATAAGAAGTTCCTTGATTGGGGTGTTGATATACCCAGCTTCCGAGAATTTATGCAAGGGGCGTTTCCCTTTGACATCAGCACGTTTCTCATGGAAATATTGTCCTTCTACAGCTCCATTAAGTCTTCAGACAAAGGCTCACGATATGGAATAAAAAAAGGTAGCTTTATCCATTCTCATAAGAGCTGGAAAGAAATCTTTCCAAAGACAAAGTTTGTGTGCTTGATCAGAGATGGGAGAGCAACCTTTAATTCTCAGAGGAAGACAATATCGTCCGAAGGAAAGATATTGCGGTCTGATCCACGGATAGCAGCAGAAAGATGGAAGATACATGTCAATTTAACTCGAGATATAGAGATTCTATACCCGAATGATGTACTTGTTGTCCACTATGAAACCATGATCAAGGATTTTTCGAGTACCTTATCCCAAATTGGAGATTTCTTACACCTAGCTCCGATCAATGGAGAATCAAGTTACACTGCGAATGTCTCCTACTACATCCCAGAAAGGTACAAACATATACATGAGAATGTCAATAAAGCACCCATGACTTCTCGTATCGATAAGTGGAGAGAAAACCTCTCGGAAGAAGAAATCAATATCATTGAGCAGGTTGCTGGGAGGGAGCTTGAGTCAGAAGGATACAACTTGACAGCCAGGAGGAACTAAATGGACTCTCTCTATACGAATGACCAAGTCAGTTTTGCTGTCGGAACAGGACGATGTGGAACAAAATTTCTGCATGAGGTTCTTAATCTGGATCCTCAAGTGTCATCAGTTCATGAACGGAATCCTCTCAATGAGACTTTCCATCGTTACTGTAAGTGGTATGGAATCCCCATTGATCATGAAGGATTTCTACATACCAAACAAGTGGAGATTGAGTTGGATCTAGAAAAGGCTAAACTCTCATTTGAGTCAAGTGCTCACCTATCTCTTTCTGTTTTAGAGCTGCAACGACGGTTTAATGCCAAGTTTATCCTCCTCGTGAGGACCCCCCACAAGGTAATCAATTCCTACCTTCGGAAAGGCTGGTACAGCAACAAAATGATTAGATCAGATTATAATTTGCCTCCTTCCTTTCAGGAGTCTAAGCTATTTCATCATTTTCTAGGGAGGATCGCCCCTTTAGGAGAAAAGTATTTAGAGTGGGAAAGAATGGGCCGAGTCGGCAAGTTAGCTTGGTACTGGAATGCATTAAACGAGAGAGTTATTGAGCAGTTTAGCTATCTCCCAGAGGACAAATACACAATTGAGAAGCTTGAAGATCTTAACTATGATGCCTTTCTAAGGATTACTCAGTTTCTAGGTTTGGAAACCACTGTAACTGAGCAAGAATTTGAGAAAGTCGCTAGTTCTCGACCAAATGCATATAGAGACATCCCTTCTTTGTCGACTTGGAGTGAATCAGATATAGAGGACTACAAAAAAGAGATCCAACCAATGTCAGATTGCTTGGGATATAGTAAGGAAATCAATCAAGAGGAGGAGAAGGATAAACTACAAGTAAGAGACATTCAGATCGCTACACCTAGCCAACATCCTCTCAGATTACCTTCCTTGATCAAGAAAATCATAAGGAAAGCGACATCGAAACGGTAGATCTCCTAAGAATTTCGGCCATGAATATGAATGACTTAATTGTTGTTATCCGATCGAGCTACGAGAGGACAGCTGAGTTATGCCAACGCGCTGTGGAAGATCAAGTTCCCAAGGAAAACGTATATGTTATCAACGAGTTTCCCTTTGAAAAAGCCTTAAAGACCTGTTACGAAATAGGCATCGATAGTGGGGCGAAGTGGATGATGACGGCAGATGCGGATATTCTCTTGGGAAAGAATGCTATTCATGACTTTCGGGCTGCAGCGGAAAATATGCCAGACTACTTCTTCCAAATTGAGGGGCTATTGTACGACAAGCTATTAGGAATGTATCGTAATGTCGGTCATAGGATCTATCGTACCCAATATTTAAAGAAAGCAATTGAGCATATCCCCTCTGCCGGGGAAGTTATTCGCCCAGAAAGTGAGGTCGTCAATCGTATGAGACAACTTGGCTATGATTCGTTGATTACTCTGGAAGTTCTCGGGGTCCATGACTACGAGCAATATTTTAGCGACATCTACAGAAAGGCTTTCACCTATGCAAAAAAGCATCAGTATCGCCTATCTTCCTTCACGCATCTCTGGAGTAAAGAGATGACCCATGACAATGATTTTGTCGTTGCCATGAAAGGGTTGTATGATGGCTTAATGTTTAAGGGCAAAGTCGTTATCGACTCCCGTGAGTTTTCGGAAAGATCCAAGATTGCTCTGGACGAATTAGAGCTTGCGGAGAAAGGGATCATTCATCAGATGGAAGATGTTTTTGCTCTGCCCCAATCAATACTGGAGAAGATGGGACCTGTCCCAGAAGAAAGAGCTGCTGAGATAAAGCTAGCTGAATTGATGAGGTTGAGTAGGAACCTCAGGCTAAGAAGACAATATCAGCGACTTGGTACTATGAGATTCATTGTTTATGTTTTAGGCTCCTTTCTCAGGAATCTGGGAAGTGAGCTCTCAAAAAGAGCTGATATCAGCTATAAATGATGACTTAACATCTGGTAGGATTGATATCATTCAAGGTCCTCAAGGCAAGAAAGGGTATATAGAGCACTTTACAAGTGAGGCTAAGGAGCTTATCCTTGCTAAGATGACCTGACTATTGACAGGAAGCATGAGATGAACCAGCTCAATGCCGTTGGTGGACCTTTCCGGGGGACTGGGTGAAGAAACGTTGTGATCGTAATCGGAAACGCTCCAAACGAAGGCAGATATGCTGCCCAATTCATAACTGTTACTTAGACAGTGCTAGCCCAAAGTTTCCACTCTACGCCGATACTGCTGGACAGCTGCAAGTGAGGGGGATGGGAAACAAAACCTCTCGCCTGGTTATGGCGGCACATAGCAATGCTGTTCCCATACCAGGAGAGTGGATAGAGGCATTTTGGTGCATCGAGTGTCAAAGACAGGAATGGTTTCATGTCCGAAAGGTGAGCGAGCATCAATACCAACTCAGCTTGGCCCCAAGTGATCTTTGGAGAAACGTAACAGGTGTGGTTGACCCCAACCAAAACCCAACGGTTAGTGAGTATAGCTTTCGATCCTCGCGGAATCAGCGAGCTTATGGTCTAAAAAGCTATCGCTCGCTATAGCGGCAAGGGACAGAAGGATATTAGTGATAGGTGATTTACGCCCCATCCTCAACACTTGAACCAATGAATAGTCATGTTTTGGTTACAGGCTCTGCTGGGTTTATTGGATTCCACCTATGCAGGAAGCTGTTGTCTTTGGGTCAACAAGTCATTGGTGTTGACAACTTGAATGACTACTATGATCTCAGTCTCAAGCAAGCTCGGATAAACCAGATCCACGATGATCCTAACTTTAATTTCCTCCAATTAGATCTGACTGAGACCTCCAGGGTCTCTGAACTCTTTCTCGATCAAAAGCCATCCTGTGTTATTCACCTAGCTGCTCAAGCCGGTGTTCGTTACTCTCTAACTCATCCCCACGCTTACGTCGACAGCAACCTTGTAGGATTCCTCAATATATTGGAGGGATGCCGCCATAGTGGCACGGATCATTTAATTTATGCCTCATCTAGTTCTGTCTATGGTAAGAACAAGAAGGTTCCCTTCTCCATATCAGATCCAGTTGATCACCCAATAAGTCTCTATGCTGCAACGAAGCGGGCAAACGAACTGATGGCCTATACTTATAGTCATCTTTACAATATTCCAACCACAGGGCTAAGATTCTTCACAGTTTATGGTCCCTGGGGTAGACCAGATATGGCCTATTTTTCGTTTACAAAATCCATTCTATCTAATCAACCCATTCGTATATTTAACTATGGAGACATGCGTCGTGACTTTACCTACATTGACGATATAGTCGAAGGGATCGTTAAATTGATGAGAAAGAGTTTTCCAAAAGACCTGATCCCTCCTCATCGGCTTTACAATATTGGCAATAATCAACCCGTGAGTTTAATCGATTTTATTACGATCCTAGAGAAATGTCTTGGTGTTACTGCTCAAAAGGAGTACTTGCCTATGCAACCTGGAGATGTTCCCGAAACCTATGCTGATATTGATGACCTGATGCGAGATACTGGATTTGCTCCGAACACTCCTTTGGATATAGGTTTAGCACGGTTCGTTGAGTGGTATCGGGGTTACTATAACCAAGCCTAGTGATCGATACATCGAGAAAAACTACCCACATGAGTAGCAGGCCTAAAGCTATATATGTGCTTACGAGTCAGGGAAATGATTTTTTCTCTGCTATGACACGTGTATCCGTTGCCTCTCTCAGAATCACGAATCCATCGATGAGAATAGTGGTTGCTTGTGATTCTGCTACAGAATCTAGCCTCTATTCCTCTCAGGATCCGTTAATAGGTGAGATCGACAGTCTGTATGGATTTGATACGCCGCCAGGATCTCCAAATTACCGGAACCGCTATATAAAGACTCAGCTTCGTAGGCTCGTTGCTGATCCTTTTCTTTTTCTCGATAGTGACACTCTGATTAGAGGAGAATTGATAGATATTTTTACTATGGACTTCGATATTGCGGGCTGCAGAAATCACTCTAAGTCGACTCTTCAAGAACAGATAATGGATCTGGATTTGGAAACAATCGGTGCCATGGGCTGGAGTATCGGTGAGAAAGTCTATATTAATGGAGGAGTTCTCTTCTTTAACGACACACCAAAGGCATACGATCTAGCTGATCTGTGGCACAAAAGATGGCTGGAGTCATCTGAGCAAAGGAAATATTTTCGAGACCAGCCAGCTCTAAACACGGCGTTGTTTGAATCAGATCCTGACATAAATATTCTTCCAGATTGTTACAACGCACAATTTAAAATGGAATTATCAGCGGCTAAGAATGCCATATTATGGCACTATTATTCGTCTCAAGATGATGAACCCATAACTGCCTTCGAAATAGCTGTACGAGATCTGCTTGATAATGATAATCTTAATATAAGCAAGGTTACCCGTATGATCAAGGCTACCCATCCCTGGCGTTGTGATCTCTGGCTTGACAATTGGTTAGGAAATTCGGTTATAAGAAAGGGACAACTTGATATTCCAGACCGGCTGTGGTTTTCGGGAAGGAGGTGGGAGTCCACTCGATTTCGATTAGGAGCTATCTTGAGATCTTTTTAGAAGAGACCCGCTTATGTGATGACCGCTTAGGACAAGATTATCTCTAAAATAGAATGGGGTCCGTGATGACAAAGCGAAATCTTCTCTTTCTCTCTCATCTGTCCATATGGGGGGGAGCTCAGAAATGCCTGTACACACTTTTGGAATCCCTAGACAGGGAAAAATATGAACCTGTAGTCATTCTTTCTGGCAGCGGCGATCTAAAAACCAAGATTGATAAACTTAAAATCAAGACGATAGTTCTGGAGATTCCATGGGTAATCAGCCCTGATAGATTTCCCAATCAAATTCAAGATAGGATTAACAAGATCGCTCAGATCATTCATTCCGAACGAATAGATCTTGTATTTACAAATACCTCTGTGATTCTGGATGGAGCCATCGCTGCAAAGATTTGTCAGATCCCTCATGTTTGGCATGTCTTGGAATTATGGAGCTATGACCCAAACCTCAAACCAAAGGCTATAGGTGGGTTACCTACATTCTTCTCAATCATGGATCTTTTCTCGGATAAAATGATTGGGGTTTCCAATGCTGTGAAAGATGATATCTTGCAATATATAGAAACAGACAAAGTTGATGTTATCTATACAGGTATAAAGGTTCCCAACGTGACTCGTGAGCAACAGGAGGTAAGACAGAGCCTGGGCCTCGATCATCGTTCTCCTGTGGTTTTCTTTGCTGGAGAGTTGTCCCAAAGGAAAGGCATCCTGACGTTAATTCGATCGATACCTACCGTGATCGAGAAATTTCCGAAAACTAAGTTTGTGATTTGTGGATCCGATGGAGGACAAGCTGAACGAGCTGAGCAACTTATCACTGAATATGGGATTCAGGAGCAAGTCCATCTGTTGGGATTTAGAACCGACGTTATAGATATTCTGAATATTTCCGATCTGTTCGTTCTCCCTTCGGAGGCTGATCCGCTTCCAGTAGTAGTTCTTGAGGCAATGGCCCTTGGGAAACCGGTTGTTGCTACCTGTAGTGGGGGAGCAAGTGAGATGGTCTCTGACTCAGTCACTGGGTTTTTAGTGCCCGTTAACGATCCAAAGTCTATGTCTGATGCCATTCTTAACGTCCTATCGAGATCTGATTTTGGCTCCTCCTTAGGAGAAGAGGCTTATCATCGGTTTCTGTCTATGTTTTCTGTTTCCACTTATGTCAGTAGCTTTGAATCTCTTTTTGAACAACTGATCGATAACCCAGAAACCGAGTATCCTGTTAGCTGCCTCAAGGCTGAGCACTATCAAGCTATATATAATCTCTTAGGATTGGGGTCCAGAGCTCAATTCTTTGAGAAGGATCTACGTCACTATCAAAACAAACTCAATCGGATGATGAGCCAACCTTTAGTGAAGCTGATGCTGAAAATTAAGGCTCATCTAGGGCGGAACTAGCCTTTTATGGATAGCTATTCCCTTTTCCATCGATAACTGATTCTGCCAGTTATACCATGGAACTTACCTAGGACTAGAGCCCAGATTTTCCCAAGTTTCTTATCGTGAATGTAGAGAACACAAAACATGATGATCCCTAATGTGTTAATAATATCTTTCGCCAGATAGGTCTTCCTTACACTGGGATCGAGGTGCTTTAGCATCACATGTATTTGGTTCCTGCTAATGTAGTATTGTCTCATGGGTGAATACATCAACAAGTAAACATCTCTTCTCTTTCCTAAGGGGAATGTTCTTATGCTCTTTCTAACTCCCAGACAATGGAACATGATCGCAGACTTATGAACAATAATACTCTTGCCAAGGGCACGGATGTTCATACAGTGTTCCATGTCAACAGCGTCGATAAACAGATCCGGGTTTGGTAAGCTCTGATCCCCTACCTCCTTTAAGTTAAATAAAGAGCCTGAAGCGATCACGAAATCACACCTATAGTGTTCTTCTTCATTGTTTACCAACTCTTTGGGAACAAGAAATTCTTTTCCATCGAATTGACGCCCGTGATGAAGCAACCCATATCTGTTATCGAAAATGGTTGGCGAAACAATGCCGACTTGTTCTCCTTCCTGTGTAAGACGACAATAAGAAGTCAGTAATTTCCCTAGAACGTCTGGTCTCACCCTGCTATCTTGATCGAATGTCCAGATGAAGTCAAAACCCTGTTCGATCGCCCATGGGAAGGCAAACTCTAGCGAGCCAGAGATCCCAACATTGTTCTCCATCGGGATCAGGGTGACGTTGCTGTCCTCATACCTATTTTTATCTACCCTTTGGCTCGATGAGTTGTCCACGATCAGGATCCTCTCTATCGGGACATATTGTTGCCATAGCGCCTTAATACAACCCTCTACCGCATTTGGATCCTCATAAGCTGTGATCAGTGCTAGGACTCTAAAGCGTCTCCCCCCCGTTTTCGCGAACGAAAAACAGCGTTGATAATCGCGAAGACGATCTTCTCTCCATGGGGTCCTCTCTTCCCAGATCTCATCTTTCAGAAGATATTGAGAGATATCTCCGGCTTGATATTTCTCTGTTCTCTGCCGAAGCTGGTTCGGATCCTTGAGGCTGTAGAGAAGATCAGATATGCCCATGGTTCTCTCGTTTCTTGCCTAGGTGAGGTGAATGGGTAAGGTTAATGGAGTAGTTTCCTGATGAACCTAGCTAGTCTCCATAATCGTGATGACCGGACGAGTTCAAGCTTACCTCGGGTTTTGCTCTCATCCATTCCTAGGAGAGTATTGTGCATCTGGCTTTCATCAAGTTCTTCTAGCAAAGACCATGTGAAAGCCGCAATTAGTGGCTGAGCCTGTTGATCATCGAGCTCATGTAGCGCACGGAATAGCCTTAACCATGCATCATATTCGTGGCTATCGTAACATATAGCAGCGTATGTCTCGAGTAGGCCCTTGATCTGATCCCATAAGACGACCCTATAGTGCGATTCTGGAGATAGAGCATCCAGAAACTTGTACCTTGCCAGTGAGCCTCCGATCCTCTCCTGATGATAATCCAGATAGTACCTTATTGAGTTTTTCGGATCTAACCAGATCTGTATGGTTTGATGATTAAGATGAATGGGACTGGTCTGTCTCAATAGAGTCAGCCAGAGTTCCATGTCGTGTTTGATCGTATGGGTTGTGTTTTGTAATCCTTCTGATAGGATATTTCTCTTGACTAACACGCTATGGGTGTCTATGTATTCCACAGCTCGAACGATATTTACTGGATCCTTATCCTCATCATGAATGGTATCACTCTCCTTATGACTATGTGCTTGACTATAGAGGTGGAGAGGATTTCCTTCATCGTCCATCTGAGGGATCTCACAGGTCGCCCAACCCTGTTTCTCCTCAATCAGTAGAGCTTTGAGTCTTGATGATATACTGTCAGGTGATAGAACGTATCTTGGATCCATAACGCCAATGAAGCTTCCTGTTGATCGCGCTATAATGGATTCCCAAAACTGACCGCGATGGGTAAATTTATAGTCAATAAACTGCATCGACCTTAGCTGTTTGTGAGATCCAATGAGAGGCTCAATGAGAGCACTCGGACAGTAGCATAATATCTCTAAGTTCTTATGGTCTTGGCTCTCGATGCTATCTAGCATCCTTGCCCGATCCTGATCCGTGCTGAGATGATGGGGCTCGATGATCAGACTAACACGTGGTTCCACCATTTCTTTTTGTTTTGTGTCCACTCTACCCACAACAGATTTTGACCTCCTCCTCATATTTTGTCAAGTAGCCTTTTTTGTCCCTCACCTTGCCCAGTCAGAACACCTACTGTATCCGGCTGATCTGCCGCTACAGATGGGACCCTGGATCTGATGACCTCTGAGGGTGTCCCGTAGCGTAAGAGTTGACGTTCCTGGCAAATGCGATTAACATTTTAGCGGATTGGAACCTGAACTGAATTGGGTTCCAGATCAGCTGGCCACTCTGTCTCATTGGGAATGAAAAGTAGGTCTTCTTTATGAAAGGAGTTATTTTGGCAGGAGGGTCTGGGACCCGCCTTTATCCGCTCACCCAGGTTGTCAGCAAGCAGCTCATGCCTGTCTATGACAAGCCTATGATCTACTATCCTCTTTCCGTTCTCATGCTAGCGGGAATCCGAGAGATCTTGATCATCTCCACCCCTCAACATCTGCCCCTGTTTCAAGAACTCCTTCAGGATGGTCGGCAGTGGGGCTTACAATTCAGCTATATAGAGCAACCCCGCCCAGAAGGGCTGGCCCAGGCATTCATCCTCGGAAAGGATTTTGTTGGAGACAGTGCTGTCTGTTTAGTTCTGGGTGACAATATTTTTTATGGCCATGGTTTGGTGGACGTCATGCGACGTTCAGTTCAGCTGAGGGAAGGTGCTCTGATCTTTGGTTATCAAGTGAGCGAGCCCCAGCACTATGGAGTGGTGGAGTTCGATGCTCAGGGGCGAGTGTTGAGCTTGGCAGAGAAGCCGCTGCAGCCTAAGTCCAGGTTTGCTGTGCCCGGCATCTATTTCTATGATTCCCAAGTGGTTGGGCTGGCCCAGTCCCTGCGCCCCTCCCCTCGAGGTGAGTTGGAGATCACAGATCTAAACCGGCTTTACCTAGAACAACAGCAGCTGCGGGCGGAGATCCTGGGTCGAGGCTATGCCTGGCTAGATACGGGGACCCATGAGTCCTTACACCAGGCCGCGAATTTTATTCAGACTCTGGAGCACAGACAGGGGCTCAAGATCGCTTGTGTGGAGGAGATCGCCTACCACCAGGGCTTTATCGATGGTGAACAGCTCTATCAACTGGCTCAACCCTTAGCCAAGAGCAGCTATGGCCAATATCTATTGGAGCTACTGGAGCACGCCCCCAGCTAGAGTCGGGCCACTACGACGGGAGTCTCCCATCGCTTTTAAGTGGATCGGCAAAATTGCTTTGACATGCATTAATAGTCTGTATAGATGTTCTTGCTGCTTCACTCCCATCCAGTCGGTGCTCTTCTAACTCTATGACACAGTCCCCTCTGGTTAGCCTCTGCCTCCCCACCTACAACGGTGCAGCCTATCTTGTCCCCTGTCTGGAGAGTATCCTGGCCCAAACAGTTCAGGACGTCGAGATCCTCATCCTAGACGACCAGTCCCAAGACGAGACCCTTTCCATCGCGCAGGACTACCAGCGGCGAGATGCCCGGATCCGGCTGGAGGTGAATGAGCGTAACCTGGGCTTGGTAGGCAACTGGAACCGCTGCGTGGAACAGGCTCACGGGGAGTGGATCAAGTTTATCTTTCAAGATGATCTGCTAGCCCCCACCTGTCTGGAGCAAATGTTAGCAGCGACATCATTGGCACCCGATTGTCTGTTGGTCTACTGTCAACGGCAGTTTCTTATAGAGACCGGCGTGTCGGAACAGGAGCGAGCCTGGTTTCAGAAACATGCCTGCTTTGTTGATCGTTTATTTGAGGGGAAGGCTTATGTCTCCCCTCAGCAGTATGGGGAGGCCGCCATTCGCCACTTCGGTTGGAACCTGCTGGGGGAGCCCACTACGGTCCTATTGCATCGTCAAGCTTTTCTCCGTTTCGGCCTGTTCAATCCTCACTATATCCAAAATTGCGATCTAGAATACTGGCATCGAGTAGCGATTCATACGGGTGCCCTCTATATTAATGCTCCTCTGGCCTCCTTTCGGGTCCACACAGGTTCCACCTCGGCGCAAAACTACCAGCGGCGGATCTATCGAGCTCGGGTCTTGGATCGGTTAATTATGCACCATGATCTCACCGTTAGCCCCGTCTATCATCCCCTGCGGCAGATCGCTCAACAGCAAGGTCTCTCTCGCGGTAGCTTCAAGCAGTTACGACGAGCCGCCCGGCGAGCCTGGGTCGAGGCCACCACAGATCCCGATCGGTTGGAGGACTGGTATCAGGTCACCCAAAACTACCCGCTCCTCTCCCAGCTGGCCCTTTGGCCCCCCCACGAGATCTGGTTGGACTACACGGCCCGTAAGCTGCGCGCTGCCCAGCACAAGCTGACCCTGGCTCACTCAGGTTCCCGCCTGAACCCCACAGGTTTACCTGTCATCCCACTCGTAGATGAAGACGATCCCACTGGCTCCTGAGCTCAGCTGCTTCTAAGCTGTTGATCTGTGGTGATGTTGAAGAACCCATGACTTTTTACCAGGCCTATGGACTGCTGATCCAATCCGAGCTGGAACTGCCGGAGTTCCCCATGGTTCCCCCACCAGAGGCGCGAGGAGCCGATCTGGAGATTGGGTGGGGAGACATCATTCAGATCCCCAAAGAGATCAGAGATAAACCCTTTGCCATGAAGATCTCGGAGTCCTACTCCTGGTTCTATCGCCAAGATCTGGTGGCCTTCCTGATGGACGGGGGCAAGCGAGTGGATGTGATCCCGTTTCCGGGGGTAGAGCCCGGCTATATCCGTGCCTATTTGGTGGGGTTGATCATGGCCATGGTGCTCTACCAGCGAGGTAATCTGGTGCTCCATGCCAGTGTGGTGACGGATCAGAAACAGGCGGTGGCCTTTATGGCGGCCTCTGGAGGAGGCAAGTCCTCCCTAGCTGCGGCTCTGCATCTACGGGGTTGGGCCTTTTGTAATGATGATGTTGCCCCCTTGCGGTGTACTTCAGCTCAGATCCAGGTCACCCCAGGGTTCCCTCAGGTGAAGCTGACGGATGAGTCGGCCCTGAGCTTAGGACAGGATCTGGATCATCTCCTGCCTCTCCACTCTGCTGAGAAGAAGCGGGGCCTGAAGATGAAGAACTACCATACTGGCTCTAGCCTACCCCTGGGGTGCGTTTTCGTACTGCAAACCGGCCCCCAGCTACAGATCTCCAAGCGACTCAGCCCAGCCCAGGCGATCCACGAGCTCCTACAACAAACCCTTCCCACCCGCTTTCATATTCAAGGCAGCTCGACCCATTTGCAAAACTGTGCCCTGGTGGCCAGTCAGATCCCGTTCTATCACCTGCAGCGCACCCAGGATCTGTCCCAGTTGCCCGATCTTGCGGATCTGGTGGCTCACCACCTCGTTCATCGCTAGACCCTGCGTTTGCCTGTGGGTCATGTCTCTCGCGGATCGATCCCTATCCTCCGGTGGAGCTGGAGGACCGCTCGGGTTGATCCTCCCAGGCTGTGGCCTCTGGGGGAGGAACGGGATTGAGGGTGGCGGGATCGGGCTCTGGAGAGGTGCGATCGCCAGTATCCTCGGGGGCGGGGACCTCGGCCTCAGCAGGTTGGGGTGAGGTAGCGGTGGCAGTGGGCTCCGGTTTAGGCTCGGGCTCAGCCACGGGACGATCGGGTTGACGGGGGGGACGGGGACGACGGGGCATAGGCTCGGGCTCATCCTCCGCATAGATCTCGTCGAAGGCCTCTACCTCCTCATCCAACTCCTCCTCGTAATCCTCCTCATACTCGTCCTCATACAGCTCATCCTCATCCTCAAAGGATCGAGGCAGGGCCCCCCGCACCTCCCCAGATTGACGACTTTTCCAGGGGGGAGTCGCGATGCTAAACCGCTCGAAAATGCTCTCCTGCTCCGTCAGTAACCGGGATTCCGTACCCTCTGCAACAATGATCCGGCGCTCCCCCACGGACAACACCTCATCCGCCTGCATCCGATAGGTACTGTCGATCACCCCTGGCAACAATGGGATCCCGGTGCGAGACAGGATCAGCTCCGAGATCAGACCCGAGGCGGAGTTAAACAGAAAATCCTTGACCTTGCCCAGGACCAGGCCCGTCTCCGTGGTCAACACCTGGCTGCCTGTGATCTTGGCCAACCCCGTCAGATCCAGATCATCAAACACCTCATCACTGTTCACCAACAGGGCATCCCGACCCAGGGTGGTGATCTGGCTCAGCTCCAACGTCAGGAAGGCAGAGGAGAACGCCTGGCGACTCACCTCAAACACCAACACCTGCATCTGCTCTGGGTCCACCCAGATCTGATTGACGACCCCCAACCGGCTGGCATTGGCCTGGTTGATCACCTGTGTGCCCAAGATAGAGGATCTGAGATAGATCTCTGGCTTGACTAGAGCCACAGACTTACTCGCCGTCGTCATGGTATTCACCTCGCCCAACCCTAACGAAAAGATGTAGTGCAGCTAGATCAGCCTGGGATGTCCTGCGGCAGGTCGGACTCAGGGATTTGTCAGGACCGAGCAGATCCTGTGCCAAACTCTTGAGCCTACCTAAGTTATCCGCGAACCGCTGTAAATAGATCGGCAAAAACATCTATATAGACTGTCAAAGCAATTTTGCCGATCTACTTAGAGGCAGCTTAGCATGAGCCACTGGACCCATCGCGGCACCGGATCGGAGGGCAGGGGAACTAATCGCTGGGATCCGCTCCACACCTGGATTAGGCTAACCGTAACGATTGATCACATCCTCACTCCAGCGCTGAAACTGTTGGGCCATCACTGGCAGAGAGTAATGCTCCTCCACCCGCTGCCGACAGTGCTGCCGCTCGATCTGAGGGATCCGATCCAGGGCCTCCAACACATGGGGGATGCTATCGGGTTCCACCACCCAGCCCGTCTTGCCATCCTCCACGATCTCCGCCGGTCCCCCGCGCCGATAGGTGATCACGGGCACGCCGCAGGCCAGGGCCTCCACCACCACCACTCCAAAGGCCTCGATCCATTTCGGGGTCATCAACATGGCCTGAGAGCGACCCAGGATCTGTTGCATCTCATGGGTGGGGTAGAACCCCTGGTACAGCAGGGGGGCCTCGGGAAACTTGCGTCGCACCTGATGCCAGTAGTCCACATCCTGCAGTCGGCCCAACACCACCACCGGGATCTGACAAGCCTGAGCGACTGCCGCGCAATCCTCCAAACCTTTCTCAGGAGAGATCCGACCCACCCAACAGAGAGAACCGCCGGCTTCGGGCACATAGGTGTAGCTGGAGAGATCGATGCCACAGGGCAACAGGAAGAAGGGATTATGATCATGGGCGATCAGCTCTCGGGCGAACCGGAAAGTGGAGGCCTGGGCCAGGGAATGGACCGCCACGGTGCCGGGATAGGTCTGGAGGGTATGTTGTAGGGCCAGATCCAGGGTCTCTGTCATCGACCCCATGCTGACGATATGCATCACCGGGGTTTGAAAGAAACGGGTGAGATAAAAAGGCAGCCAATCATAGGCCCAGTTCACGATCACATCGAACTGAGATTGCAGATCGAAGGCGATCTCCCAGAGGGTGGTCAGCACGGAGGGTAGCCGGATCTCCACGGGTAGATCCCGAGACAGACTCTGGGCGTAGGGGGGGGCCAGTCCTGGAGCCGTGGTACAGGGCACTCCTTCCACCACTGATCCGGCGGGAGCGAGGATATGGACCTGATCCCCCTGTTGGAGCAACTGGCGGGCCAGATTGGTGAGATTCAACTCGACACCGCCCCCGGCCCCTGAGCCAAGGGGTCCGATCGGGGTGGAAACAAACAGATACCGGGTCATGGACGGCCTGGTGAGGATCGCAACGGCATGATCACAGATACAGGTGAGGTGGAGGCCATGGGAGCCCCTACCTACAGCGTGATAGGATCCATTGTCCCCCAGGAAGCCTCACTTCTCCTTCTGATCCGGGGGAAGGGTAGGTCTAACCTTGCTGCTCAGGCCAAGGCCACCAGTGTTCTGAGAACTCACCCCTCAGGATCGCCTGCCGCATCAGACGGGTAAACCGCAATAACTCCGTAACGTTATGAATTGACAGCAGTGTGTAGCCTAAGATTTCCTGGGCGCGGATCAGGTGGCAGAGATAGGCCCGTGAGAAGGACTGACAGGTGTAGCAGGGGCATTCTGGATCGATGGGGTTGAGATCCCGGCGATGCTCAGCGTTTTTGATATTCCACCGTTGTCCCCGGCTGATCACGGCCCCATGGCGCGCCAGTCGGGTGGGAATGACGCAATCAAACAGATCTACCCCTGCTGCTACGGAGGCCAACATCTCCCGGTGGGTCCCCACACCCATCAGATAGCGGGGGCGGTCGGGGGGCAATAGGGGGGCGGTGGCCGGCACGATGGGGGGGATCAGCTCTGGGGGCTGCCCGACCCTGAGGCCGCCGAGGGGATATCCCGGTGGATCGATGGGGCCCACGGGCG
>CAYSEO010000035.1:0-21111 GCA_964429885.1 uncultured bacterium | reverse complement strand
AGACTGTATAAACGTTTTTGCTGATCTACTTATTGCAGTCGCCCCATTCCCTAGGACATGACGATCGTTTGACCTGAGACTACCCTTGATCTGGGCGTCTCAATCGGAGTGGCAGCTGCAATTAATCACTGCTTTAGCTGATCCCAAAGGTGAGGAAATTGGCGGCGGATCTGCGCGCTCTCAAACTGGAAAGCATTGAGATGGGCATAACCGTTTTGGAAGTACTGCTCGACCCCATAACCCACAGCTCGTCGAGAAACCTTTAGGTCCAGATCCTCAAACAATCGAGCCCCATGATAAACGCCAATGGGGGTTTCAAATACGCTAGAGAATACCAGATCTACAGGATGATGGTGGATCCAGTCCCGCAGTTGCAAGGGAGATCCTAAGATCGCGGGTTTGATCACAAACAGACCACGCCAACCTTGTTGATGGCAGATCTGAAGTTGCTCTAGAGTCGTGACTGATTCATCTAAAGCGATCGGGATGGGATAACCTTTCTGGCTGAGAGCTAAAAGATCAGCCCAGTGCTGAGGGGCTAGCGGTTGTTCAAGGAACTCGATCCGAGTCGGATCACCGTGGCGTAACCAATGATCTGCTTCTGCTGGGGTTAACCCTCCATTGGCATCTAAACGGATCTGAGCTAAAGCCGGCAGATCGGCAAGTAACTCCTGTAGGATCCCCCATTCTTGATCCCTCGACTCGACCCCGATCTTCCACTTAAAGGTTCGATATCCTTGTTCCCACAGCAGGCTCCAATGATCTAGAGCAGATGCTCCAGCGGGGAGTAATCCACAGAGGGGAAAGGGTTGCCAGGGGCACTCTACAGAGTGTTCCAGATCGATCCAAGCTGATTCCAAACCGAATTGAGTCGCGGTTAGGGATTTAGGGATCTGGTGTAGGTGATCTGAGGTGATCTGTTGAGGCAACTGTTGGCAGTACGCCCAGGCTTGTTGTAAGGTTTCGGATCCAAACCAGGGGACGGGGGCGATCTCTCCGTAACTCTGTTTTCCTGTGGCTGAGGTCAGCCGTAACAGAATCCCTTCTCGAATAGACCAGGATCCGTGACGGGTTCTGAGGGGAGATCGAAAAGGACGGCGATAGCAGCGAAAGATCAGATCGCAAGTCGGCATGCTCAGGCCCGATGTCTTACCAAGTGGGAAGGAGAAGCTTGGGCTGGGATCTGATTTTCCAGATGGCAATGGGTCTGCAACGGGCACCCTCCCCCAGAATAACGACACCAGACCTCCACCAGATAGACCGTGTAATTCTCGCGGGCCATCCAACGGAAATAGGGGGCTGCGGTGGGATCATGCACCATTCGCTCATCGAGGACAATGGATTCGGTCACCTCCTCCTCAGATAGCTGTGTGTAATAGCCACAGGCAGTGGAACACCCTGTAGACTCGACCAGAAGCTGTAGCCGTCGATCGATCAGACGTGGATCGCAGGCGTAAACCCGGTAGATATGCATAGGTAGCCTCAGAAAGAGGACCCCTGGGAACACTCAGAGGTCTGCTCCGATGCTAAAAGTGATCTCGTCCTCGATTACAGGGCCTCGCAACCAGTCTTTGCTGAGCGTTGTCCGCTGTAATAATCAGTAACCCTTCGGAATCTACACGATGGCTACAGGTCAGATCGAACGTCGTTTGGTGGAGTTGGGTCTGCAGCTCCCTCCGGTGACTCCCCCTGCTGGTAACTACATCAAGGCGGTCCAGACTGGGGACCTGCTTTACACCGCCGGTCATGGACCCACGGGTAGGGACGGTCAGCTGGCCTATGTGGGCAAGGTCGGGGCAGCGCTGACGGTGGAGCAGGGGTATGAGGCGGCTCGCCTGACCGGGCTGAATCTGTTGGCCACGATCCAGTTGGAGCTAGGGACCTTAGACCGGGTGCTCAAGATCGTCAAGGTGTTGGGCATGGTGTATGGGGTGGATGATCTGGGGCGACAACCGGAGGTGATCAATGGGGCCAGCGATCTGTTTATCCAGGTATTGGGTCAGGAGATCGGCTCCCATGCTCGCTCCGCAGTAGGGATGGGTGGGTTACCGGGGAATATGCCTGTGGAGATCGAGATGATCGTCAAAGTCGCTCCTAAGGATTGATTGTTCGATCCCATCCGGAAGAAGATCGAGGACCGGCAGATCGAGATCATTGATCGGGCTGAACCCACCAGCTAAGCTGACTAGAGGTCAGATCTCTCCTCTCCAGGTGACCTGATCGGGCGAGGTTCCACTGAGCCCCTTCCCCGTACTCTAGAAGTGTCGAGAGCAACCTTACACTATGACTATCCAGAACATCGTCACCCAGGCGGTAGAGAAACAGGCCATCACAGCCCAGGAGCTGAAGGATATTCGCAAGATGCTAGAGCAGTTGGAGTTTTCCAAAGACGATCTCTATGCCGTAGGGGATCTGACGGAGGCCATGCTCTCAGGGCATATCAGTCGCGTGTAGGGGATCTTTGAGACAAACCGATCTGGAGCTGTAGCTAAGGCCATCAAGGAGAAGACCACTTGCTAAATGCTTGTGCTACGGCCCTACCTGCCCGTCTGATGGTCTGTCCTGGAACGACAGCGGATGTCGATTGGGTGGCTGATATTCTGGCCCGCTCGTTTCATCCTCCGGAGGGCTTGGAGCATTTCTTCTTTCCCTTTCGCCGATTCAGCATCGCTGAGGATCTGAGACAACGACTGCGGGAGAAAAATCCTCACTACTGTTGTCTGGTGGCCTGGATCGGCAGCCAAGCTGTGGGTACCTTGGAGATCTCAACTCGTCGTCTGCCCCATTTACCGGAAAGGGTCAGGCACCGGAAACAGCCCTACATCTCTAACCTAGCCGTACATCCCACCTGGAGACAAAGGGGGATCGGTAAACAACTGTTGATCGGGGCTGAGGGAGTGGTCCAGGCGTGGGGCTATGGGTTTCTTCACTTGCATGTCTTGGAATCCAACCGGGCAGCTCGATCGCTGTACCACAGCCTCCATTACCGGGTCGTGCATATCACCTCAGATCCATGGACCTGGTTAGGGTTTCCCAAGCAGATGCTGTTATACAAACAACTTTGAGGCTCCAGCTCCGGGAACTCCCGGATCCTAAGGATCGATCCGTTCCACCTCGGTGCTGGTCTCCTGCTGTAGATCCGCCTCGATCTCCTCGTCCTCAACGATCTCGGGACCGATCTGTAACTGTTGTTGCTGCCTTTGGCGAAACTCCTCGACCGCAGCATCCACACTGCTGCCGTGGTCTTTGGGGCCGCTGCGATTGCGATCTAGGTAATCCGCAGCCCGCATCATGTCCTGGAGCGTGATGCTCCCCCCTTGAAAGAGGTTGTTGATGGCCTCTGCGGCCTCCTCATCCGCTTGGGCGAGAGCCGATCCTGAGGTGAGGATGACGATGGCACCAGCTCCCAGGATCCAGACAAGCAAGTGATTAGGACGGATCATCAGCGGACTCCTTAAGGTGTTGCAGGTAGACCTGATCATCTAAGCTGAGCGTAACATAGGCTAACAGATCAGGACGACGGAGCCAGGTGCGCTTGAGTTGTTGCTGTCGCCGCCAGCGGGCGATCCCTTGATGATTGCCGGATAACAACACCCCGGGCACCTGTAAACCCTCAAACTCTGGGGGACGGGTGTACTGGGGATAGTCCAACAGCCCCTGCTCAAAGCTCTCGGCCTTCAGTGAGTCTACTTTACCCACCGTTCCCGGCAAGAGGCGAACGACCCCATTGATCAGCGCTAAAGCCGGGATCTCGCCACAGGTCAAGACAAAATCCCCCATGGAGATCTCACGTGTCACCAGATGAGTCCGTACCCGTTCGTCCACCCCCTCATAGTGACCACAGACGATCACCATCTGTTGCAGATCACTCAGATCCTGCAAAATCAACTGGGTGAGGGGCTCCCCTTGGGGGGTCATGAGGATGATCTCTCGTGGAGAGAGAGTGGGGAGAGATCGAACGGAGGCAAACAGAGGTTCAGGCTTGAGTAACATGCCTACGCCTCCCCCATAGCACTCATCATCCACTCGGCGATGTTTATCGGTGGCGAACTCTCGGGGATTGGTGAGGTGAACCCCAGCGATCTGGTTCTGTAGCGCCTTACCCAGCAAGCCCACCTCTAGGGGTGAGCTGAAGAACTCCGGAAATAGGGTGATGACATCGATCCGCACAGGTTCAGGACAATGAGATCAGGATTACCTAGGATGAGGACTTACGATCGGAGTCGGAATGGGAGTTGCGCCGTTCCTCCAGATCCCGCCGCAGACGTTCCACTTCGCGGGTGAGATCCATTAAAGCCGAGATATCATCCGCACTCACCGGCTCGCTCTTGGGTTGGGCTGTGGGTTCAGGATCAGGGGGAGGCGTGGATGTTTGAGATCGAGGGGGATCTCCAGTGGGAGGGGCGGGCTCTTGGGGTGTCGCTTTGGATCCCGACCCTGAAGACCAAGACTGTGAGGTGGATCTAGGCTCTGAGTGGGAGTGGGATTGTGAAGTGGATCTGGGCTCCGAGGTTCGATCTGAGGCAGGCCGATCCTGCTGCTCCTGTTGTTGGGACTGCGGGTGTTGTTGATCCTGTTGGCTCTGTTGTTGGCGCTGTTGCTCCTGGATCTGGCGCAGGGCCTCCTCCTCTGTGATCTGTCCTTTCGCAGCCAGTTCCTGAGCGAGCTCGTTGATGTCCATGGACATCTTGCTCCAGTTCTCCTCCCGCTTCTCGGGATCCTCGATCATCTCCACGAAGGTGGCGGCAGTGCCGAAGAAGATATGGCGGGCGCGGGTGAGCCAATCACTGGATCCCTCGGAGGGGGTGGGATCAGGAGGGGTGTTGCTCATGAGCTGATCCTCAACTCGGTGGCGTGGGTGTGAGCTCTGGGGATGTATCCCGATTCTAAGCGATCCCCAGATTAAAGATCCTTACCGAGCCATCATCGTTTTCTGAAACGCGGGCCGTTGGCTGAGGCGCTGGACATAAGCTTGGACAGTGGCATAGTCGGATAGATCCAGCTGCAACATCTCCGTCTCCCGAACTGCTCTCCACAAATACCCCTGGCCCTAGGGTGGCATTAGCGAACAGGATCCATTGGTTCAACTAGGCTCGTGGGGGGGGGGTGAGGGGATGGAGGGCCAGATAGTCGGGCTGACGATGTTCCTTGGCTTCCATATCCAACAGGACGAACTCATACTCGAGTCCCAGTTCCTCTAGATACCACTGCACAATGGAAGCTCGGCTGCGTTTGCCCCCGTATAGCTTGATCATCTGATCCTTATCCTCACCAACGGCTTCCCTACTGTACCGCGTTCGGCTGACCCGCTTCGGGATCTATCAACTTAGTTTATAGCTCAGATGAATATAGCTTTTGGTGGGAACCTGAAGCCCCGATCTAGGCTGGTGGAATAGAGACGATCCACCCTATTCTTCGAGGTTCGCCATGCAGACTTACAAATTAACCCACCCCAACTCGTCTCACTCTCACCGATTCGGGCCCCAACTGATGCACTGGATCCAGAACTCCACTCGGCAGCTTTGGCAAAGGGTCAAGCCGACGCAGGCGATCCAGGTTTGGTCTTCTCAGGATCCCCAAGGAAATACTTACTGGAACGGCTATGATCCGAGGACCAATCGTCAGATCCTGGTGACTTCTCAAGAGGAGTTGATCGACTGGATCGAGCAAGCTGAGCCCATGAGTCAGCTCCGGTCCGGTCAACCGGTGGAGAAGCCCTTTCTCTACCCCCTGTCCAATCGGTTCTCGCCTCACCTTTGAGCGGAGTCAGGGATCTTCACTTGGAAACAGGTGGATCCCGCCTGACTTTCGACTGAGATCTCACTGCACAGATCAATCCTGAGGAATCAGGTCCAGTCCAGCTCAAATCGCGATCAATGAGCCAGCCAGTCTTCTTGAAGAGAAGAAAGTGAGCTACAGTATGGGCTAAACCTTGTTTCACTCAAGTTGCTATGGTAAGCCTTGCCCCCTCGAAACCTCAGCTTACGGCCCTCAGGACTCGTCTGACCCGGATCCACGATCTAAAGGCGGCAGCAGCAGTGCTGGATTGGGATCAGTCCACTTACATGCCCTCTGGTGGGGGAAAGGCGCGGGCTCGACAGCTGGCTACCCTGAGTCAGATCGCCCACACCGAGTTCATTGATCCTGTTCTGGGTGAGATGCTCCAGGAGTTGCAGGACCCTAGTGCTGATCTGAGTGAGGTGGAGGCTCAGTTGGTCCAGGTCACCTGGAGAGACTATCAGCGGGCGGTACGGGTGCCGGCGGAGTTTATGGCCGCCTTTCGCAATCACCAGGCCACCACCTATGGGATCTGGGCGGAGGCTCGGGAGAACAATGATTTCACCGCAGTCCAACCGTTTTTGGAGAAGACCTTAGATCTCAGTCAGCAACTGGCGGAGTTCTATGGGTATCAAGAGAGCCCAGCGGATCCTCTGATTGAAGAGCTGGATCCAGGCATGACGGCAAGTCAAGTGCGCCAGATCTTTGGGGAGCTGAGAGAGCAACTGGTGCCCATTGTTAAACAAGTTCTGGATCAGCCCTTGGTGGATGATAGTTGTCTGCATCAAGACTTCCCTGGGGAGCAACAATTGGCGTTTGGTCTCAGGGTGGCGGAACAATTTGGTTACGATCTGGAGCGAGGACGTCAGGATCTGACTCACCATCCCTTTACCACCAGTTTCTCTGTCGGGGATGTCCGGATCACCACCAGGGTCCAACAGCGAGATCTGGGAGATTGTCTATTCAGCACCCTCCATGAGACGGGTCATGGGCTGTATGAACAAGGGATCTCTCCTGAACTAGAAGCGACCCCACTCGCAGAAGGGATCTCAGCAGGGGTTCACGAGAGTCAATCCCGGCTCTGGGAGAATATGGTGGGTCGCAGTCGAGATTTCTGGGAGCATTTCTATCCGGTGCTACAGGGAATCTTTCCCCGCCAATTGAGAGAGATCCCGTTGGATCAGTTCTACCGGGCCATCAATAAGGTCACCCCTTCTTTTATCCGAACCGATGCGGATGAGTTGACCTACAATTTACATGTCATGTTGCGGTTTGAGTTGGAGCTGGATCTGTTAGAGGGGCGATTGGCGATTAAGGATCTACCAGCAGCCTGGAATGAGCAGTTTCAATCGGATCTGGGCATCACGCCCCCTAATGATCGACTGGGGGTTCTGCAGGATGTGCATTGGTATGCAGGCCAGATCGGTGGAGTGTTTCAGGGATATACCCTGGGTAACATTATGGCAGCTCAGTTCTTTGAGTCCGCTGTCAGGGATCATCCCGATATCTCGGAGCAGATCCGATCGGGGCGATTCGGGACCTTGCATACCTGGCTGAGATCCAATCTCTATCAGTTTGGACGGCGATTCTCGGCGGAACAGATCCTCAAAAGTGCGACGGGATCGGATCTGAGCATTGATCCTTACCTCCGCTATATTCGGCGCAAATACGGAGAGCTTTACGCCCTTGCCTAGCTAAGGCTATCTGTTTTTGACCCAGATCGACCCCAGATCCAAATCAAAGGATTGTATATGACTCTTCTCAAGATCCTCGGCAGTCGGTTACTGTCCGCTATTCCTAGTCTGATCGGCGTGATCATCATCACTTTTTTGTTGACTCGGGCTCTGCCTGGAGATCCGGCTGCTTTCTTTGCAGGACCGGCGGCAACTCAGGAGGCTATCGATCAGATCCGGGAGACATTGGGACTGGATCAGGGCCTCTGGGTTCAGTTTGGGGTCTATTTGAGAGATCTATTACAAGGAGATCTGGGGCAATCTCTGACAACGGGACAGACGGTAGTTTACGATCTGACGACTCGGTTACCAGCCTCGGTGGAGTTGACGATCGCAGGACTATTATTTGCGATCACGGTCTCGCTACCCTTGGGCATTCTGGCAGCGACCCGACCCAACTCCTGGATCGACCAGACAGCTCGATTGATCGCAACCGCTGGGGTCTCACTACCGACATTCTTCACCGGATTGTTGCTGGTCTATGTTTTCTATTTCCGCCTGGATTGGCTCCCAGCTCCAGTGGGACGATTGGATCTGTTCTCGTCTCCCCCAGATCATGTCACGGGATTCTTTCTGATCGATAGCCTCTTGGCAGGACGCTGGGATACGTTCTGGGCTGCGTTATCTCAACTGATCCTACCCGCAGTAACCCTAGGGATCTTTGCTCTAGCTCCCCTAACCCGAGTGATCCGAGCCTCCATGATCAATGTTCTCTCCAGTGATTTTATTCGAGCAGCTCGGGCGAATGGTTTGAGCTCTAGGGTGATCCTCTTTGGTTACGCCTTTCGGAATGCTCTATTGCCGGTGATCACAACACTGGGGGTAGTTTTCTCCTTCCTATTAGGGGCCAATGTTTTGGTGGAGAAGGTCTTCGCTTGGCCAGGGATCGGATCCTATGCGGTGGAGGCAGTGATCGCTTCCGATTACGCGCCCGTCCAAGGTTTTGTATTGACCATGGCCACCCTTTATATCTTTCTCAATCTAGGGATCGATGTGACCTATCGAGTGATCGATCCGCGAGCCGGGTTGGGGGATCAGGAGTCCTAGGAGCTATGGGCTGCGTGCAGATCGAGGAAGCGACAGGCTCACTTGCGGCCAAAATCAGCTGGGATCTCCCCCCAAACACGGGTATTCCATTTTAGGATCGGGTTGGGGTAAGTGTTCTCCTCCAGCCAGGCCTGGGCCGCCTCGATCCGATCAAACAGATCATCATTGCGACTCGATCGAACTAAAGTGGTCTTAGCTTTCTTCTTTTTGACCCACAGGATCGCGATCTCGGAGTCAGAATAAATAGGGATCTCCTGATCTTGTTCCGTCAGGATCATCAGTCCCTGCACGATGGCGAGAAACTCCCCAATATTATTGGTTCCATTCGGGAACGGTCCCTCGCAAAAGATCTCCTCTCGGCTCTCAACCACCACACCCCTATATTCCAGAATGCCAGGATTGCCCAGACAAGAGGCATCAACACTGAGACTGGGCCTGATCACATCATCGCTGTAGAGAATCTGGGGCTCGGGCGCAGGCTCCTCCCCATCTTGCTGCAGAACAGGAGTTACAGGATCAACACTGGCATTTGCCAGGGCTGCTTCCGCCTCCGATCGGGTTTTGTAGGACTTATAGATCGCACCTTTGTACCCTTTGATCTGTCGCTCGCAGCTAAACCAACTGGTGAATACTCCTGTCTTTCTGCCTTTGATCACCGCATAGAATTTTTGTTTCGGTTTGGATGCCATGGAACCTATTACTGCCGGTCGGCCCTATCCTACCAGGGAAGGGGTTCAGAAACTAGAGTTCGGGAAGAGGAGCATCCGATCCCCCTCCCAGCAGCAGGCTCGTCTCAGTCCTAGCGCCAACTCACCTGCGGCAGGATCCGAGTAGGATCAATCCGATCTCGGTACTTGAGGGGGAAATTCAACAGGGAGTCCAACAATGAGTCGGAGAGATGGTGTGGATGTAAACCCAGATCGAGTAGCTTGGTATTCTTGGCATTGAAGTAATGTTCTTCGGCCTCTGACCCTACAAACCTTGCAAAGACGATCTCTACTCCAGATTACCCCTCAAGGGATCCAACTATTGCCTATGTTATCGGAGTATCTGATCTATCGATTCGCACTGCAGATCTCAGGATCAAGAGTGATCCCAGATCTCAAGATTGGCTTTGACGCTTGATCACCCCTAGAAGCCAGTTGGCGGCGGTGGCACGGCGGGTTTTGGTGGGAGTGAGTTCATTGACCTTGTAGCCAGGGAAGTTGAGCTGTTCCTTGAGCAGTTGTTTGTCCTCAGGTGGAATCGATCGGGTCAGTCGAACACTATCCTTGCGGTTGGCAATCACATCAGGGATCGGATCTTGAGGCCAATTGGGGTCCGCCTGAGAAGGATCCCAGGTCTGGCTCTCGGGATCGTAAGTAAAGCCTAGGGATCGGAGGACCAGGGCGTTGACGGTGGCATCGTCTAGGGTGCCATCCAGGATGGCATGGATCGTATGGATAGTGAGATCGGGCAGTTCAGTCATCGGTAGGAGGTATCTCTGGATTCAGTATGCCCCAGCTGTCGCGGATTGGCGCTATAACGATGATGGGAAATGAGGTTAGCTCATGACGGGCAGATCTACCGCTCGTGATCCGATTAACTATCTCAACATTGGCCTGATGATCTTATCGGCCAGTTTAGCATTCGTCTTTCCCTTTCAGTTGTTCCTGTTCGTCTATGCCTTTCTAGGACCTCTCCATTATTTGACCGAGATCTCATGGTTACATGACAGACATTTTTTTACCCGAGGAAGATACGATCCCCTTTTCCTGTTGATGGTTGGACTGATTATGAGTCTAACTCATCTTGGAGCTGTCCATCTTGGGCATGGACTCCTCACATCTGTCATGGTGTTTGCCTTCCTTAGCTCATATGTCTTTGCCACGACCACACGACTCAAAGATCGGCTGGCATATATTGGATTACTCGTCCTACCTGTTGCTTTACTGGCCGCTGATAGTATCGCTGCGATCACCGTATTTCGAATCTTCCTACCCTCTATTATTCATGTTTTTATCTTTACTGGACTGTTTATGGCCTCAGGGGCATTGAGGAACAGATCTAAGTCAGGGTATCTATCTCTGCTCGTTTTCGGGCTCTGCGCTGTTAGTTTCTTTTTGATCCATCCTGATCCTGCCGATTATGAGGTTTCTAGCTCTGTCAGAGATAACTACGAGCATTTCTCTTTGCTGAATTATTCCTTGTCGACCTTTTTACAGAACGGCTCCTTCAATCTCCCTCTCGATCGAGATGGCCATATTAGCTATGTGAATGATCTGCTCTATCAAGCTCCGGAGGCACTGGCATTGATGTCATTTATCGCCTTCGCTTACACTTACCACTACCTGAACTGGTTCTCAAAAACATCGATTCTTCAATGGCATCGGATACCCAGATCACGGGCAGTGCTCATCGCTCTGTTGTGGATGGGCTCGATCATATTATATCTCTACCATTATGACTATGGTTTGGATTGGTTGTTTTTGCTGAGCTCTATCCATGTTCTACTAGAATTCCCATTAAACCACCTGAGCTTATTGGGGATCACTAAACAGCTCAACGATGTTATGGGGAGCTACCGGAAAGAGAGATAAATACAGCCATCGAGATCTGTCAGCGAGTAGACTTCGGTTGTCCCAGCGCGATCGCTGTCCGTCCCTGAGAGTGAAACACCTTGCCGCTGGTGGAGACGGCATAGATCAACCAATGGCTCTGACAATCCATCCGCCCCTGCACGGTGCATTCCATGTAGGCTAATCCCTGAGTCAAGATTGGGGATCCGTTCTCGGCTGTCTCCAACTCTAGCTCAGCCAGAGGGGTGTCTGGAGATTTGCTGAACTGGCGATGTAGTGCTGATCCTTCCTGCAAAACATTGATCACAAAGGTTTGCTCCAGATCGAGATGGGCCTGGATCGGGTGGGATTTGGGAATGGAGGCGGTGAAGCCAGGGGGATTGAAGGTGCCTTGGGAGACTTGGGCGGTGGAGAGAGCAATCTGCTGATCCTCTCGCTGAATGGTGATCACACAGAGAGGTCCCATGACACGACTGAGGGCTTGTTCGGTGCGGTTTCCTTGGCTGAGGGCGCGGGGTTGGGCGGATTGACGCTGTCGTTTCTGTCGATCCAAAGCTTGGGCAAATTGTTCTCCAGAGGCTCGGCAATGCTCCAAGATCTCGTCTGTGGGCTTGAACTTGACACGGATCGGATCGAAGCCAAAACTAAAGCCTGCTTCCCGTAATTTGTCTGCCAATTGATCCACGGCCTCTCCACTCCAACCATAGGATCCGAACACTCCCATGGGTTTCTCGGGGCTGGCATGGGCTAACAGGATCCCGAAGGCGGTTTGGATCTGAGTGGGGACATGGCCGCCGAGGGTGGGAGAACCGATGAGCACACCGTCAGCTCGCTCGATGGCGGCTTTGATCAGGGCCGGATCGACCAGTTCACAGTCTACTTTCTCGACGGAAACATTGGCTTGGGTGAGTCCTGTAATGATCCCTTCTGCGAGGGCGGCGGTGTTGCCATAGGCGGAGGCATACAACAGGGTCACAGATCGAGATCGGTGGGTCTGCTGTTGTAATTGAGTGCGATAGAGCTGCAGTAAAGCTTCTAGGCCATCCCGCACCATAGGACCGTGATTGGGAGCATAGAATTGGGCCGTGAGCGGCGTGATCTTCTCCAAAGCAGCCTGGACCTGACGCACCTGAGGCGTGATCAGACAGTCGAAATAATACTTGCGTTCCTCAAAGAATGATGACCATCCCTCGTCGAAGACTTGATCGCCGCAGAGGTGACTGCCGAAGAGTTTATCGGTGAATAGGATCTCAGTTTTGGGATCATAGGTGACCAGATGATCGGGCCAGCGGGGGGTAGGGGTGGGGATCAGTTGCAAGTGGTGATCTCGTCCCAAATCTAAGCTTTCCTCCCCTCGGATCACCTGTAGGCTCAAGGAGTGATCTGGAAAGGCTGAACGCAGAACTACAGCGGCTGGATTGGAGCAGACGATCGTGATCTGAGGATTGATCTGCAGCAAAACCTTGAGGGTGGCGATCCGGTTGGCGTTAGTATGGCCCAGGATCAGATAATCCAGTTGGGTGAGATCAAATCGCTTTTGTAGCTCGTTGACATAGATCTGGGTAAAGGTCTCACCGGGAGGATCGATCAAGGCAGTGCGATCGGCTTTGATCAGGAAGGAATTGGCTGTGGTACCCCGGCCTCTGGCGTACTCGATCTCAAAGCGCAGTCGATTCCAGCTGCGGGATCGAAACATCATCGTATCCTGAGCTAGGGGAAAGCATTGGATATCGCGGGTGCGCGTTTTCAGTTGAACCATGGATTTTAGAGATGAGGAGGGCTTCGTTCAAGCTGGATCGAGTGGGATCCTCAAGAGCAACTCCTGGATCCCCTCAGATTCTCTCAGGATTCGGATCAGTAGTGATTGCCCACCTTCCGGTGATGGACTGCTGTCATGCCATCGGGATTAGAGATCCGACCCGCCTGCACCTCGGCATAAACGATCCAGTGATCACTACACTCCATGCGACTGATCACCTCACACTCCAGATAGGCCAGGGACTCCGTCAACACGATGCCCCCGTTGGTCGCCAGCTGGGTATTCAAGCCCTCAAACCGATCGGCACCCGGCGGAAAGCCCTTGAGAAAATGCTTCATTAGGCCCATATGCTTACCTTCCTCCAGGATATTGAGCACGAAGGCATCCCCCATGTGCATGAAGGACTCAATGGCCCGATCCTTTGCCACCGCGATCGAGATCCCCAAGGGTTCCGTACTGGCCTGAGCCACCCAGGAGGCCAACATGCCACTGCGGGTCTCCCCTCGCTTAGCGGTGACGATGTACAGTCCCCCCGACAGTCGCCCCAGAGCCTTATCCAGATCCACATCCAGAGACTTCATTTGCTGGATCATCTGCTTCTTAGTCAGCCGCTGAGCTAAGTCTGTGCCCGCCTCCTCACACAGTTGATACAGGTTAGGGGTGGGATCCTGATTGACCTTGATGGAGGGGAAGCCCTGGATCAAACCCAGATCGGTGAATCGACTGGTGAGGGTATCGATGGGCTCATCATCGCCCCCAAAAGATTGCACCAAGCCCACCACCTGCTTCGGCTTGGCAGAGGCCAGCACAGTGCCTAGAGCCGTTTGAGCCGCCGTCGATCCCATGGGCGGGGTACTGATCACGATCCCAGCCGAATGATCCACCCCCTCCTGCAGCTCATGGGGATCCGCCGTGGCCAGGTCCAGGATCTCCACCGCCACACCGGCCTTGCTGATCCCTTTGGCCAGAGCCTGGGTGAGGGGATCGCTGTAGCCATAGCCAGAGGTGGTGAACAGGGCCACCGAGGTCTCCTGCTTGGCTTGGGATTGACTCCAGTGACGATAACGACCCGTCAGCTCCTGCAGATGATCCCGCAGCAAAGGACCATGGCCCGTGCCGATGATCTGGATCGGGGGCAGGGCATCCATCCGCTTCATGGCAGACAGCACTGAGCGGGCGTTGGGACCCATCAGACACTCATAGTAGAAGTAGAAGTCCTCCTGAATGGCGTTCAGATCCTCGTCATAGATCCGCTCATCGCAGTAGTGCATCCCGAAGGCATCACAGGTGAACAATACCCCCGTCTTGTGATCGTAGGAGAACATAGTGTCCGGCCAGTGCAGATTCGGGGCCATCAGGAACTCCAACACATGACCCTGACCCAGATCGATCTGAGCGCCATTCTTGACGATCTGCTTTTGATAAGGACGATGGACCCAGCTATCCAGAAAATCCAGAGCCACCTTGGTGCCCACCACCGTCACCTGGGGTGCTCGCTCCAACACATCCGCCACCAGACCGCTATGATCCGGCTCCGTATGGCTGATCACCAGATAATCCAGCTGACTCAGATCGATCTGTCCTTGCAGCAACTCCAGATATTGAGATTCAAACTTGCGATGGGAGGTATCGATCAGGGCGGTCTTGTCTCCCCACACGATGAAGGAGTTGTAAGTGGTGCCGTTCTTGAGAGCAAACTCGATGTCAAACCGATCCCGATCCCAGTCCAAACAACGGATCACAGTGGTCTCAGGGGCGATCGCGGCGGTCTGGCAGGTGAGACGGCGCAACTTGGGCTCAACCTGGGGCTCGATTGCAACAACCATCAGCACCTCCCATCCTTGACGGATATTGACAACAGTTCAGGTCTAGGATCGCAGAGTGCTTTCGATCCCGCCTGAGGCATCCTCATCATACTCCCCCTGTTTCGACATGTGAAGTCTTGTTAAGTCACCGTTGATTTCCTGGGGGAATGGGCCTGGATCCTCAGTCCTACGGCGATCGGGTCTTGGTCTCAGGGCTGGAGTGAACCGGATCTGCTCGGGTTAGGTCCAATAAAATATCTACTGTAGGCATGAGGATCAATCGATGCGTGGACTGCCTTTTCTGCTGTTGACGACCCTATTTGGCTTTGGCTTCACCTTAGGAGTTTTGGTGGGAGCCTTCTGGGAGCGCAACCAACGCCCCCGCCGTCAAGGCCCGCCGCCTCCTAATCCCAACCCGCCAGCGCCCCCTGCGGATAGCCCTCAAGGTTAGATCGAATAGATTCAGATCAACAGGCCAACTCTGATCAAGGCCTTGGATCAGGCGAGCTAGGCTAGCAGTGATGCACCCTACGATCGTTTGCTCCAATGCCTGATCCTTCTGGTGATGCCAACGCCTTCCCCTTCCAGATCAACCCCGCGCCTCCGGAGGAACTCTCCAGCACCCTCTCCCGCTCCCCCCAACCTCGGCTGGCTCCTCAGGAAGGCAAGGGATCTGGTCTAGCTTCCCTGGTGTTGACCCTGGTGGAGCTGATCCGCCAACTGATGGAGGCTCAGATCGTGCGGCGCATGGAGGCAGAGCAACTGACGGAGGCGGAGATCGAGCGAGCAGGTCAGAGTCTACAATCTTTGCAGACCCAGATCCTCAATATCTGTGAGATCTTAGAGATCGATCCGGAAGATCTGAATATCGATCTAGGAGAGATCGGTAGCTTACTACCCAAACAAGGGGGATATTATCCGGGCTATGCGAGTCGAGAATCCTCCATATTGGAACTGTTGGATCGATTGATCACCACAGGTATCGTCGTCGATGGTGAGATCGATCTAGGGGTGGCGCAATTGGATCTGATCCATGCCCGCCTTAAACTAGTATTGACCTCGAGTGCCAAGCTCTAGCTGATCTGCGCACGGATTCAGTGATATTCTCCTTTACAATTTGATCGGACTCAAGGGATCGAGATTCGGAGGGGTCGTGACCAAGGGAACTTTGCTGATCATGTTCGCGGCGGTGGCCTGTTCGGTGGTGGGTCAGTTTCTACTCAAGGCTGGGGCAACGGCGGTGGGTCCGATCGAGCTCACCAGTCTGATGACCAAGATCCTGTCGATTGCCTTCCAACCTCTGATCATCGTCGGCTTTATGATCTATGGCTTTGCGGCACTGGGATTCATCATCGTGCTCTCCCGTGCGGATCTGAGTGTGGCCTCGCCCCTGATCGCCACCAGCTATATCTTCACGGTGTTGGGCGGTAACCTGATCTTCGGTGAAGTGGTGCCGCCGATGCGGTGGTTGGGGATCGGGATGATCATGTTAGGGATCGTATTAGTGTTACGGGCCGGATAGGGAGATCGGATCGGTATCGCTCGATTGGTTAAGATCGAGTTCTCTCGTGAAGGATCGCCACTAACCGATCAGGAGCACCTTATGGCCACCCTCAGCCAACGTCGTCCCCAGAATGTAGAGGGGGAGTTCTACGTCGATCGCACTTGCATTGACTGTGACACCTGTCGCTGGATGGCTCCTGAGGTCTTCGTCGAGATCGAGGATCAGTCCGCTGTGCATCATCAACCCCAGGATCCAACGGAACGCTTACGGGCGATGCAGGCCCTCCTGGCTTGTCCCACCGCCTCGATCGGCACTGTAGAAAAACCTAGGGATGTCAAGCAGGTGCAGGAGAGTTTTCCGATCCTGATCGTCGATCAGATCTATCATTGTGGCTATCATTCAGAACGATCGTTTGGGGCCGCCAGCTATTTTATTCAACGTCCAGAGGGTAATATTTTGGTGGATTCTCCCCGATTCGCACCGCCTCTGGTAAAACGATTGGAGCAGATGGGCGGGATCCAGCTCATGTACATGACCCATCGAGATGATGTGGCCGATCATCAAAAGTTCCACGATCATTTCAGCTGTGATCGGATCCTGCATGAGGATGAGATCAATGCCAACACCCGCGCTGTGGAGATCAAATTGACGGGAGCTGATCCCATTTCACTGGCCCCCGATCTGTTGGTGATCCCGGTACCTGGACACACCAAGGGTCATACGGTTTTACTCTACCAAGATCGGTTTCTCTTCACCGGGGACCATCTGGCTTGGTCCAAGGATCTGCAACATCTGTATGCCTTTCGACGGGCTTGTTGGTACTCTTGGGCGGAGGTGATCCGATCAATGGAACGATTAGCAGCGTACTCATTTGAGTGGGTATTGCCGGGACATGGGCGACGGTTTAATGCCGATCAGCAAACGATGGCGGATCAGATGCGGCTGTGTTTGGAGTGGATGTATCAACAGTAGAAGGACAGTAGCTACAGGTTGGTACTCACTGACCCAGGGTTGATCGACAAAGGTCCAGATCAATGATCCAGTACTAGCCAAGAAGATCAGGTGCCTAAGCACCGCTGACTTAACAGGGAATCTCTCAGAGTCGAGGGATAACTGAAGAGAATGAAATAGATTCGGAACCTCTTGAGGCTCTAGATCGTCATATGGTTGAGGTCACCTGAGATCATCTACGTGCTCTAGTTTAGAGTATCCGCCTGACCCTCGATCGCATGTTGATTGGCCAGTATGGATCCTGTTCTTCGAGGTGCCCTTCCATAACCGATAGCCCGTCTGTCTGCTAGAATCCGTCACAATCGCGGAGATAGATCCCTACCCATCGCGCTTGAGGGTCACCATGCAACGGAGAGAGCGGATCGTCCTGGTCTCTTGGATCTGGAGATCCATTGCCATCACGATTCTAGGCAGCTTGCTGTATAGCTCACCCGGATCTGCGGCGACTCCACTCCCTTGGCAATGGGTCCTCGATCTTCAGCAGCGAGCTCAGCAAGGGAATTGTCCCCTATGGGATCTGCGCCGTAGCCCCCTCCTTGCTTCCCCCTCAGGTCGCTGGCAAGTCTACAGTCGTCTCGAACTGCAGGTGGATCCGCAATCTGCCTCCGATCAGCTCAGCAGTGTCCTCTTCGCCCGCGATCAGCAAACCGAGCGACTCCAGGTGATCCACTCCGTCACCCCAGTGGATCTAGACTTTGCCCTGTTAGTACCCGTCAGCTGGCAGCAGGATCGGTTGTTGATCCGGGAACATGCTGGTGTTTTTCAATCGGACATTGCCCTCGATCAGGCTGTGATCTGGGCTCCTGAGACCGAACAGATCCAGGTGCTTCAGCCCCCCCCTGTGGAGATCACAGAGCTCTTGGATTGGGATCCCTTATCAGAGCAGAATGTCCTCTTTGCGATCGGTCAGTTCGGCGAGACCCCCTCGATCGTTAGCCTCGGACAAGACTCCGACCCGATTCCCCGCACTTTCTCCATCGACACCTTCCCTAACTCAGCCTTTACCCCACCCAGCTCAGAGGAACCCCTGATCCAGTGGCGACCCGGATTGCCTCAGATCACAGGACCTTTATGTGGAAAATAGGACTATGAATCAGTCGAGATGATCAGCTCCCTGATGAGTGGCCATGGTGCAAGATGCACTGTAAACGAAGGCTGGACTATGGGATCAAGTGCTAACGTCACACTCCCTGCACATTCAACTCGATCCGGTTAATGAGCCAGACCCGCCGTAGAGGCCAGGTTGGTCATCAGGATCTGGAGAAGTGAAGGGTGAAAGGCCCCAAGCAATTGAGCCACTAGCCAGTTAAGGACAACTACGGGTAAGGATAGAGATCGAGAACTCATATTGGACTTTCCGTGGGATAGGGTGAGGGGTTCGGGGAGGAAAGTCGGGATCCACTAGAGATCTAGCCTTGAGTGGCATCAGCACTGTTGTCAGCTGTGTTGTCGGCTTTGTTAGCAGTCGTGTCGTCAGCCTTGCTAGCAGCGCTGCTGTCGGATCTTGCCTGAGGCTCCAGGGCAGCCAGCTTCTCCTCAAGGATCGCTAGCCGATTGACCACCTCCTCTACATTGATGATATCAGCGGTGACGACAGATGTGCTAGCAGTTTTGCTATCAATTTTGCTGTCAGGGGTGATATCAGTGATGTTGGCAGAGGCGCTAGCAGGAGTGTCAGCAGAGGCGCTATCGGTGGTGTCAACATCCCGATCCGGGGCGGTAGCTTCCCCTACTTTGCCCTCCGTCCGATCTACGGGGATCCCCTCAGGTTTATCGATCTCCCCGATCTCGGTAGCCGCTGCCGTCCCATTCAGATCCTGTTGAGGTTCGATCAGCTCCGCCAACAGCCGCTGCAAGCCAGCCTCCACCTCCCGTCGCTTATCCCCCTGGCGATGGATCTCCGCCAGCTTCTGGACTACCTCTTTGAGCGCCTCGGGGACGCGGACCATTGGGCTCGCCATAGCAGTTGACCTGTCGTCAGGTTTGTCGTCAGGGCTGAAACAGTATATCAAACTCTCCCATCTGTTGATGGTGAACACCAGTTAAGCCAGCCATAGGCTGATCAGCCCACCCCCCTTAGATCCAGATCCGCTCCGATCCAGGCTCCGTAGATCTCCACTGGCATGGCCCCATCGCCCCCTACACTAGGGATCGAAAGATCCGCAGCGAAATCCTGGCTTACGCTAACCCGAACTCGTAACGACTATGATAATCTAAGAATAGTTACAGAACTCTACCGTTCAAAACGAGGAGCATCGACATGGAAGGATGTCTGCGCGTTGGCCAACAGGCCCCCGATTTCACCGCCACTGCTGTGTACGATCAGGAGTTCCCGGTGGTAACGCTGTCCAGCTACAAGGGCAGCAAGTATGTGGTTCTCTTCTTCTACCCTCTGGACTTCACCTTCGTTTGCCCCACAGAGATCACCGCGTTTAGCGATCGCTACGAGGAATTCAAGGCTCTGGACACTGAGGTGTTAGGGGTTTCCGTGGACAGTGAGTTCTCCCACCTAGCCTGGGTACAAACCGAGCGCAACGCGGGGGGCGTCGGCGATCTGAATTATCCGCTGGTGTCTGACATCAAGAAAGAGGTGAGCCTGGCTTACAATGTCCTGGATCCGGATGCCGGTGTGGCGCTACGGGGCCTGTTCATCATCGATAAGGAAGGCATCATTCAGCATGCCACCGTCAACAACCTGGCCTTTGGCCGCAGCGTGGACGAGACCCTGCGCACCCTGAAGGCGATCCAGTATGTTCAGGCTCACCCCGATGAGGTCTGCCCCGCCAACTGGCAGCCTGGGGAGCGCACCATGAAGCCCAACCCCAAAGAGTCCAAGGAGTACTTCGCCGCCATCTAAGGATCGAACTCCTGCGATGGACCCTAGAGGTTAATCCTGGATCAGCAAAGCGCCAGCGCGATCGTTATGGATCCGCTGGCGCTACTTGTCTCTTGAGTCTGTCGAGTCACGAGAGGGTTGGGATCGAGAGCCTGTTTGGGAAAGGGCTGGATCCCACGATCAATCAACTAGTTGTTATCGAAGGGGCGCTTGCCGGTGTACTTGAGGGTAGCGGGCTCCGGGTTGCTGCCGATGTTGCGATCCACCTTACCCACGGTGTCACGACCTTCGTTGGTCTTCTCGGGGAACACCCCATCCTTGGGATGGACCAGTACCGGATCGTCGCTGCCCGCCATCAGACGATAGATCTTGTAGTCCTTGATCTTGTGATCAGAGATCAACTGGGCACCCAGAGCCAGACATTGCTCTTTGCGAGCCATGTAGAGCATGTTCTTGCCCTCCACCATCTCAGCGGCTCCGCTGGTGGGCATCTCGAACACCGTTCCCGCCTTGCCAGTCCAGGTGATCAGATACTTCTCCTCACGCTCCGCAGCGCTCAGCATACCGCCTGTCGATCCTCCGAAGAGAGGCATCTTGCCACCCTCACGTGGATCTGCCTGTTTCACTGCCTCCGCCATAGTTTCTCCCTTGGTATCAAAGTCCTTGTCAATGGTTAAGTGAGTTTATCAACATGGACTCCAGCCGAGCCCCGTGAACATGCCCTGCATCCTACCACTGCCCTCGATCCCCCCCTTGATCGGAGGTCGGCGACTGTAATGGTTTGTTGCAGATCTACATCAGTCTCTATGGATCGTTGGGGGTGAGCGGACCCACCATAGGAACCTCAACAGGGGCGCAACATATCGCATCCTCCTCGGTTAAAGGACTGAGCCACACTAAGAGCAGGGCTAGATCGAATCGCTTCCACGTCTCCCTGATCTCCCCTGCTCACCGCTCTGACATCCAGTGTCCTCCATACCGCCCAGAGTATTCCCTCCATGGCTCGATGGTCCTTGCATCCCACACCGCAAACACAGGCTGAGATCATGATGATCCCGACCGCGTTCGTGTTACATACCC
>CAYSEO010000034.1:0-21153 GCA_964429885.1 uncultured bacterium | reverse complement strand
CAGCCAGCGAATGGTGTGATTGGTGAATGCGATCGCCCGCCCCTGCTATCAGTATTAGAGTGTGCGCAGCTAGACTCTGTCTCACACCTCCGTAGTGTTCAGGCTGGGGGGAGCCATCGATCCCCAGGTTGATCAGGACCTTGTCAAGCTTCTCGTGATGTCGAGGATCCCTCATCCACACTAAGTAGATCGGCAAAATTGCTTTGACATGCCTTAATGGTCTGTATAGACGTTTTTGTCGATCCACTTACCGCCAGACTCCGATGACCCAGCCACGCACCTTCTCCGGCATCCAACCCTCAGGAGAACTCCATTTGGGTAACTATCTGGGAGCGATCCAGAACTGGGTGGCTCAGCAGGACCGTTACGAGAACTACTTCTGCATCGTCGATCAGCACGCCATCACCGTGCCCCAAGATCCCAAACTGCTTAAGGAGTGGACCCAAGAGGTGTTCGCCCTCTACATCGCCTGCGGACTTAGCCCCGAGCACTGCACCCTGTTCGTGCAATCCCATGTGGTGGCCCATACCGAGCTGGCCTGGATCTTCAACACCATGACCCCCATGAATTGGTGTGAGCGTATGATCCAGTACAAGGAGAAGAAGGAGAAGGTGGGAGAGGAGGCCAGTGTCGGACTGTTCAGCTACCCGGTCCTGCAGGCTGCCGACATTCTGCTCTACCAGCCCCAATATGTTCCCGTCGGAGAGGATCAGCGGCAACATATCGAGCTCTGCCGGGATATCGCCCGTCGCTTCAACGATCGCTTCGGGGAACTGTTCGTGATCCCGGAGGCCCAGATCCGTACTGAGGGAGCCCGTGTGATGAGCCTCACTGATGGCACCCGCAAGATGTCCAAATCCGACCCCTCTGATCTAAGCCGGATCAACCTCCTGGATAGCCCTGAGGAGATTGAGAAGAAGATCAAGAAGGCTAAGACCGATCCGGTCCGGGGCCTGAGCTTTGCTGAGGATCGTCCCGAGGCCGCCAATCTGCTCACCCTCTATCACCTGCTCAGTGGTAGCTCCAAAGAGGAAGTGGCTCAGGAGTGTCAGGATATGGGTTGGGGACAGTTTAAGCCGCTCCTGACTGAGGCTGCCATCACCACCCTCCGACCGATCCAGGCCCGCTACCATGAGATTCGTCAGGATCCGGCTCAATTGACTCAGCTGCTGCGGGAGAATGCTGCCAAAGCCCGCTCCGTAGCGGATCAGACCCTGACCCAGGTAAGGGAGGTGGTGGGGTTCCTACCGGCTTGATCTTTAGCTTAGGATCCATTGAATTTTCTGGGGCTATGTGTTGTCTTGAGAGGGAGGGATGTGCTCCTGCATCCCTGGGGATTCGATAGCAGTGCTGCCTCTGAAGAAGTTCCATAAGACTGAAGGACTCCTATCTGAGTGAAGGTAGGAGTCCTTTTGCTATGTTTCCAGGATCGCAAGTTGGCATAGAGCTGCTATAGTAGATCTGCTCTGGGATAAGTAGATCAGCAAAAACGTTTATACAGTCTATATAGTGCATGTCAAAGCAATTTTGCCGATCTACCTATGGTGGTATTGAGAGAATCCACCTGGTGCAAGGAGATCTTGCAGGGAGGGGAGCAACAGAAGGTGGAAGGAATTGCCCGCAATATGCTGGCAGCAGAACTAGATCCCACCCAAATCGCTCAACTCACCGGCCTCTCCCTGGTTCAGATCCAGCAGCTTCAAGTTGAATAAGAGGCGTTACACTTGGCTTAGTCGCGTTGAGATCGGCAGTGACCCGCCAACCCCATGACCAGTTTGCCAAAAGTTTACTGTCTGAGTTTTTGGAACCCTGGGGGCAAGTCCAGGTGAGTCGGGAGATCAGTGATGAGCCTCGCTCTATCGATCTTTATTTTGAACCCGATCCGCAACGACCGATCTCAGGTCTGGGTCTATTGGGAGAGCTAGTTAGAACTCCCTGTCTGCTGGAACCCTATCGCAATCCCATTTCCCCTACTCAGATCCGAGCCTGCTTGAGCAAAACTTTGATGGTGCAGGCAGAACAGGAGCGAGCTGACTCTGAAGCTGAGTTAGCCCGGCTGTGGATCTTGACTCCCACAGCATCCCAGGAGGTGCTGAGTCAATTCGGAGCTCAGCCAGAAGATCTTTGGTTGGAAGGGATCTACCTGTTGCCCTCCGGATTACGCAGTGGGGTGGTAGTACTGCATCAGCTTCCTCGGATCCGAGAGACCTTGAGGTTAAGGTTACTGGGTCGGGGTCGGGTACAGCAACAGGCGATCCAGGAGGTGGTGGAGATGGGCCGCCAAGATCCGGAGCGGATCCGGGTATTGGAGCTACTGGGGAACTGGAAGATAGTATTGGATGAGAGACGGGAAGTGTTAAGAGAGGAAGAGAGGGAATTGGTGATGAACTTATCTCCAGCCTACATGAAGTGGTAGGAAGAGACACTGCAAGAAGGGATTCAGTTCGGGGAGGAACGGGGCATCGAGATCGGGGAGCAACAGAAGGCGGAAGGCATTGCCCGCAACATGCTGTCAGCAGGACTAGATCCCATCCAAATCGCTCAACTCACCGGCCTCTCCCTGGCTCAGATCCAGCAGCTTCAGGCTCGTCAGTAGAGGCAAAAGAGAGTTTTGGAATTACCAAAGTCTGGATAAGGTTCCCGCAGGTCAGCCACGGGAAACTGAGTCTGGAGGATCTGACCAGGATCCAGTCGTTGGAGTCGCTGGACAACGGGGAAAGGGATCAGGAGGTGTGTCAAGTATTTTGTGTAGGGATTGCAGATCGGGGTGTGTTAAACTTGCCACAGAAACTCAGTACTCCCAAATGAGATCCGCAGGGCTTTCATGATGATGGCAACAAGACTTTATTGATAAAGTACCACCTCAGGTAGCTACACAGGAGAATCTGCGCCAGTTGGTTAAGTCTTTGTTTCTTGCTAGAGATAAAGACAAACCTCCAACTGATCGATGATCTGTTGAAGGTTAGCCTGAACAGGCAAAGGACTTCTGATGGAGATAGAGGTCTACAAGGGGAGCAGATTCTATTCCCCCAGACCCATCTCATTCTCCTCCGAGAATCGTTCCATAAACCGCATGAACCGATCCCATTCCTCCTCAGTATCCATCTCGTAGGTGGCTTCAATAGCGGTGAACTGACCGTTCAGAAACTTGGCCTTGACATCGCGACAGATGATCTCACCCTCCTCGTCTACCATCGTCATGTTGAGAATGTCCTGACCATCCGACTGCAGATCCTCGAACCGAAAGATGGCGGAGCTGCGCTGGCTGGACTTAGATTTGAGAACCTTCACCTTGGTGGGCACTTCCTTGACCCCACGGGAGAGCTCGATGAATGCTGTCATAGATACCCCAAAGCTTAACGATCTCTTTATTTTAGGACAGGGGTGGGGCACAGGCATAGCCTCAGCTTACCTGGGAGTACGGGAGAATCTGGACCGTAAGGTCATCTGGAGCCTAGCGCCAGACCTCAGGAGAATCTGAGGTTGCGGATATCATGGGCTCAACCCTGGGTTGCTCTTTGGTCGACTTATGTCATACCCGTCAGCTCCTCTGCTTAACCGACGATCAGTCTTGCTCTCCAGTGCAGCTAGTCTTGGCTCTCTGCTGATCCAACCGCAGGGCTGGGGGGCTGCTGATCTACCAGCCTATAGGGGACCGAATCTGATCTTGATCCGGTTTGGGGGTGGAGTACGCCGTCAGGAGACGATCGATCCAGATCAGACCCATGCTCCGTTTATGAGACAGATCCTGGCTCCACGGGGAACGTTGTTTAACCAGATGGAGATCGACTCGATCGAGGGAGTGGAGACTAGCCATGGGGAGGGTACACTACATATCTTGACGGGCAAGTATAAGGGTTTCACCCGATCCAGCGGCTTCTCCCCTCGGTTTGAACCTCAAGTGCCGACTTTGTTCGAATATTTGAGAAAGTCATTTGCGATCCAGGATCATCAAGCGTTGTTGATCAATGGGGAGGATCGCACCTCGGAGGAGTTCTATTCATTTAGTAATCACCATCTGTTCGGGGTTCAATACCGCTGTCAGGTGTTGAGTCTATATCGCTTTAAGGTCTACTTGCTGCGACAACAGATCGAGCAAGCTGAGCTCTCAGACGAGGTGTTGGAGGACAAGACCAAGCAGCTACAGGAACTGGAGGAGCTGGACTATCGCAATGTGGGTCCCTATCAATATCCGCCGATCCTGAGGGATTTTTGGGAGCGGTGGCAACAGGTGTATGGATCCTCGGGTCTGATCAATCCACGGGGAGATCGGGTGTTGACGGAGTTAGCGATGCAAGGGATCAGGCGATTGCGACCGAAATTTATGATGATCAATTATCAGGATCCGGATTATGTTCATTGGGGGTTTCCCTCCCATTATACCCGCGGGATCGCCATTATTGATCAAGGAATTAAACAGATCGTGGAGACGGTGGAGTCGGATCCGGAATATCGAGAAAATACGGTCTTTTGTATCGTGCCGGATTGTGGGCGGGATACGAACCCGTTTCTGTCGGTGCCCTATCAACATCATTTCGGATCTCGATCAGCTCATGAGATCTTTGCTCTGTTTGTGGGGTCAGGGATCCAGCTAGGTCAGATCGTGGATCGAAAGGTGTCTCAGATCGATATCGCGCCGACTCTGGCTCGGTTGATGGGATTGGAGGCTAATCTGGCGGAAGGATCGGTGTTGGAGGAGATCTTTATCTAAGGGGTGGGTTATGGGGAAACGATGGCTACGATCTCTGTGGATCTTGTTGGTTTGTACTGTGTTTTGTCAGTCGTTGCTGACCTCGATCTTGGCTTTGGGCTGGATCTATCGGTGGGTGAGACGGATCGCAATGCGACGAGTATTTCAGATCTCTCCTTTGGCTCAGCAGATCTCTTGGGGGGAGTTTCTGCAATCGACTCCAGAGTTGATCTCACTACAGGATCCGCCTCACTTATTTCGGGCCGAGGTGGGATCTGATCCACCAGAGCATCAAGTGTCTCTATGGATCCATCGCTGGCTGCATTCTCTGTGGCTGAATTGGAGAGTGGGATTGGCGGGGATCTTGACTACGTGGAGTGTGTCGCTGTTGCCGGTTGTGATCGAGTCTTTGGCCTGGTATACGGGTTGGCAGATCTCGTTTACTAAGCTTTATGAGGAGTCGGGGACGGGTCGAGCCTTGGGACTGATCGCGGTTGTGATCTTGTCTCTGGTGATGGTGTATCTGCCCTTGGCTCAGGCTCGCCATGGGGTGACGCAGGATTGGCGGAGTTTTTTCGATCTGCGTATGATCCGAGCCTTGGTCGGTTGTCGTCTGCTGCGGCTGTTGTTGCTGACGATCGGCTATATCGTTGCCAGTCTGATCCTACTTTACTTTAAGGCCATGCCTACCTTCTTTCCAGTGATGAATCCCGATCTGGAGGTTCTCTCGGCGGCTGCAGCTTTGGATCGGCTCAGGGATTATTATTTTTACACGGGATCCATTGGGTTTCTGATCGTGGTCTTGCTGCGCTCTTGGGGAGCCCGGATCTATATGGGTGGAGTAGTGAGTTTGTGGACTCGATCTCGTCTGAATCAACAGGCTTTTCATCCCCAGGAGAGACAGTTATTGGAGTTGACTCAGATCACTTATGGATCACATCTCTCTCGCTCAGGTTGGATGCAGCGGATCCTCTCCTGGCCTGTGCGGATCGGTTACCAGGTTAGCTTATTTGGGATCACTTTTTTGGCTTGGGCTGTGTTTAGTTTTCTGCCGTTTGTCTCTCAGTTCATCCATTATTATCCCGTGATCGGGTTTCTCAATCAGCCCCTGGTACAGCTCCCTTGTTTTCAATATGTCCCGGAGGATCTGAGGTAGGGCCTATTGTGTATGCAGATCTCTGGGGGTGGTTCGATCTCAATGGATCACCGAACTAGCTATACACGGTAGCCTCCTGGGAGGGTAAGAGTGGTTTCTCTCTATCTCAGGAGGGATGCAACATAAACGTTGTAAGAGTGTAAAATAAGACTCATTAAGTTCTGTCGACACCTGTAAATTCACTTACACTATAGCTCAGCACTTTGGGGCTCCCTCGGGGCATCCTGGAGTTCGGATCCCCGTCATCCCTGCAGATGATGTCAGTCCAGCTAGAATAGACAGACGAGAAGGTGATGGCAACAGCATCTTCGAGGTCGCGCCCTAGCCAGAGGAGGAACGATGCTTCATCGCAAGATCTACCAGCTTTCCCGCGACGGTAAGGATGTCTGGATCTACCTAAAGGATCAAGGCCGTTGGCTGGAGCGGGCTCGGATCTTAGAGATCGAAGGGGATACGGTTCTGGTCCGCTATGAGAGTGAGGATGAGGACGAGATCTGTTCCTGGGAGGAGATGATCCGGCTGGATAGTATCGGTGCGGTGGCCCAACGACTCTCTCTGTTTCCCAAGGGTCCGGTTTACCCCGCAGATCTGCCGGTGGCCGAGGAATGCCCTGAGGCGGAACAGCTGATCTTGCCCCCTCCCCCTGAGCCAGAAGCCGAAGGGGAAACTCCCCGTGCCACAGAGGAGCCTGGCAACATGCCCCTACCCGATCCCTTACTGCGATTGGAATATCGTGCCGAGGATCCGAAGCGAGGTCAGGACGGCACCAACGAGGAGTAGATCCATGGGGATAGTGGGGTTGGCGATGGAAGTTGACAAGCCCCACTAAACCTGCCATCATAATGTTCTTGAAAAGCCTGCGGATGTAGCTCAGCGGTAGAGCTTCTCGTTGCCAACGAGATGGTCGCGCGTTCGAATCGCGTCATCCGCTTCCTCCATAGACTGGATCGTCGGGATCCTTAGCGCCTGGAGCGGAATACTCTAGGTCTACTGGTAACGATCCTTTCCTATCTCTACCTCTAGTTAGTACCCACAACCCGGTACGCTGTATCTGGTGTGTACTGACGATCGAGGTGGAACTGATGACCAACCTGAGCCTACCTTGCCGGATCCCCCCCGGAAGCCGCCAGCTGCCTTCTGTCCTAGGACTGCTGATGATCGCCTCGATCCTGACAGCCTGTGGCGGAGATGAGGAGACGATCCCAGTAGTCACCCCCACTACTCCCCTACCCACGGTCACGATCACCAACTTCAGTCCAACCACATCAACGGTGGGCCAGATCCTCAATTTCACCTTCTCCGCCCAACTGTCAACCCCAGCTGGGATCACCGCCACGGATCCGGTCCTGGTAACAGTCACCCCACCGCTCGGAGAGCGCATCCCTATTACAACCCTGGACGCCACTCAGATCCCGAACTGTTCTGTGGGTAGCACCAGCTGCACCCTCAGCAATGTGGTGGTGGATGCCTCCAGCCAGGTGGCTCTCAATGTTACCGGATCCTATGTCATCACCGTCAGTGTGTTGGATCTCCAAGGGCGAGTTGGACAGGATACGCAGGGGATCCAGGTGAGCTTGTAGGGAGTCTAGACTGGAGCTAATCTCAACAGGTGATCGCGATGAGACCTGAGAACCTGCTGGAGTGGACCCGCAAGCAACCCTTCGAGCCGTTCCGCATCCATGTTACGGGGGGACAAACATTCGAGATCTATCATCCGGATCAGTTGCTGACCTTACGATCTCGCCTAGTGGTGGGGGTGGGCGGAGAGGGGGATGTCCCTGACCGGACTGAACACATTGCTTTGATTCATGTTGTGCGGGTTGAGGAGCTGGGAGCCCCTCGGACCTGAGACGGAGTCTTGACGAGGCGACTATCCTAGGAGTGAATCCGATCGGGGAGGGATGATCTATGACCCGTTCCCTGTTTAGGATCAAGGGTATCCAGCACAGGTCAGCGTATGGCTATCGAGCTCACAAAGGTTCCAGTAGGAAATTATGCCCCCGATTTCGAGATCCTGGGGGTGGATGGAGAAGTCCACCATCTCAGCCGCTATCTGGAGTCCCATCGGGCGGTGGTGGTGGTGTTTATGTGTAATCATTGCCCCTATGTGCAAGCCTATCTCGACCGGTTGAAGGCGATCCAGTCGGACTACACCTCCCAACAGGTGACCCTGATCGGGATCAATTCCAATGATGAGGGCCAGTTTCCCGAGGACAGCTACGATCGGATGAAAACCTTTGCGGAGAATCGCGGCATCAACTTCCCCTACCTGCGGGACTCCACTCAGGATGTGGCCCAGAGCTTTGGGGCGGAGCGGACCCCAGAGGTGTTTCTGATCGATCAACAAGGGGTAGTCCGCTACACGGGACGGGTCGATGATAGTCCCCAGGATCCAGCCCAGGTCTCTTCCTCCGATCTACGGCAAGCGTTAGATCAACTTCTGACCTCCGGAGAGGTGTCGATCGGGGCCACGGCAGCAGTGGGGTGCAGCGTCAAGTGGCGCAACTGAGTTGGCGAGCCTACACCCAGATCCCTCAGATCCAAGCTTGGGTCCAGTCGGTTCAGGACAGACGACCGGCCTTCCTCTGTGCTTTTGGGTTTACGGAGACCTGTTTGATCCCAGGCATCTCGGCGGCGGGGGCAACTCCTGAGGCCCGTCGGTTCACAGCCTTGGCGGATGCAGAGGTGTTGTTACAGGGTTTCTCATCTCGACTCCCCACCTCTCCAGCGGGATATCCCTCACCCGTAGTGATCACCCGCGCCATCTTAAAGGAGCAGGATTGGCCTGTGGGCCTCTTCAACTGTGGCTTACCGGAGCCTCTACCCGGATTAATCCCGGTACATCCGGGGAGCGATCCGATCCCGGTAGCCCGCTGTTTGAGTACGGGACAGGCTCTCTCTCGATCGGAGGTGATCCATCTATTCTCCCAAGGGTTGTTCTGGGGAAAGCAGGGGGATCCAGATGAGTATTGGGTGATCGGGGAGTGTGTAGCGGGGGGAACGACGACGGCTTTGGCGGTGTTGTTGGGGTTGGGCTGGGATGCGGGACAGCGGGTCAACAGCAGCCATCCCATCTGCAATCACGATCAGAAATGGGCTTTGGTGAAACAGGGGTTGGAGGGGTTGCGATCTCCAGCGGATGGATTCCAGATCGCCGCCACGGTGGGGGACCCGATGCAACCGTTTGTGGCGGGTTTGTTACTGTCGGCCTCTCGATCTCGACCTGTGCTGCTAGCGGGGGGCACTCAGATGCTAGCTGTTTACGCCCTGGCTCGCCGCATTGCTCAGGAACAGGATATCCTCTGGGATCCGGAACAAGTCGTGGTAGGGACCACTCGTTGGGTGGCAGAAGATCCTAGTGGAGATACCGTAGGGTTAGCGGAGATCCTAGGATCGGTGCCCTTGCTGGCCACCACCCTAAGCTTTCTAGGCAGCCGTCATCCTCAGTTACAAGCCTACGAACGGGGCTATGTTAAGGAGGGGGTCGGGGCGGGAGGAGCCACGATCGCAGTTAGTTTAGAGAACATTTGGGATCACGATCAGCTGGTGGGGCATATTGATGATCTCTACGATCAATGGCTGCAGGAGGACACATGAAACCGGGTCGAGATCATATTGGTGTAGCAGTAGGGGCGGTGATCTTGGCTCAGGATCAGGTCCTGTTGATGCGCAGATTGATGGATCCAGAAGCCGGACGTTGGAGTTTGCCCAGTGGCAAGGTGGAGTTTGGCGAGAGTTTAGAGCGAGCCATTCAGCGGGAAGTGTGGGAGGAGTTAGGGCTCCAGACTCAGATCGATCTGTTTCTCGGGATGGTGGAGTTGATCCTACCGGAAGGTCAGATCCATTGGGTGTCCGCCCTGTTTCAGATGCAGATCCTGCAGGGCTCTCCCATCAATCGTGAGCCTCATAAGCATGGAGATCCGCAATGGTTCTATCGGGATCGCTTGCCCACAGATCTGATGAGTTGGAGCCATCGCGCCCTTCAGTTACTGGATCTGAAGTCTCCTGGGATCAGATCTTGTAGGCCTGGATCACCTGTAAGGCTCCACCTGCCTCAAGGTGCTGATGACATTGGCTGAATCCGATCTCTTGCAGGGTCTGAGGTAGATCCTGTCCCAGCAGATCCCAAGCCGTCTCCGTCTCAAAGATCCACAGAAATAAAGCTAGCCCTGGCCACATCAACGGGATCCGAGGGCGATGGAAATCGATCGTCACACAGATCCCCTCAGGTTTGAGCACCCGATAGATCTCTTGGATCGTCTGCGTTCGGATCGGGGGCTGTAGTTCATGTAAGGCCAGACTGGTGTGAACCAGGTCGAAGCTCTGATCGCTAAAGGGCATCAGTTGAGCGAAAGCCTCCACATAGTGAGCTTGAGGGACATCCTGACGAGCCCGCTCCAAAGCCTGAGGAGAGGCATCCAATCCAGTGACCTGATCGGAGCGTTCCAAGAGAAACCGAGTAGCTTCCCCCCGACCACAACAGAGATCTAGGATCTGCGCGTGGGGATGGATCTGTAAACCCTGTAAAGGTAATCGTCGCAATCGAGCGTTACCCCCCACTAGTAAGGCCGTGGTCTGAGCAATGGATTGATAGAGCCAGGGATATTGATAGCTCCAGTCTCTGAGGATCGTGGCCATAACTCTCGGGGTTCACGTTGTCGATATCACTTTAACAAGTGAAGCCCGAACTCTCCTATGATAGGAGGCACCGATCTACTCAGGATCTACAGCGATCGGGAACCCAAGGTCAGACGATCGATCTCTCTATCGCTTACCCAGACTGAAGTATCAGCCCACAAGTCATTTCCGATCGCTATATGAATCGGTTAATTCATGATCAATTCGCCTCCCTCCCCAGAGCTGGGTCTACTGGGTCAGTCCTGTAATACTCCAGTGATCTTTGAGATCTATCGTAATCCGGTGACCGAGGAGCCGATTGGAGACTGTCTCTCCAAAGTTCTAGAGATGAAACGAGAGGTGATCCGCCAAGCCAATCGGGATCAAGTCCGTCTTGATCTCAATCGCGTACCCCGATTATGGATCCTGACGCCCACTGCCTCCGACACCTTGCTGGAGAGCTACAGAGCTTGGGCGGATCCGGAGTGGCCCATAGGGATCTTTCCCCTGGCTCGGGCTCTGCTGATGAAGCCCTCTTAGAACGGATCCCAGGTCTAACTGCGATGAACTCTGAAGAGGCGATGGCTCTGATCTGGCGGCTATCACGGGAGGATCTACTCGCTCAAGTGCCGGTAATGGATACGGAGCCTCAGTAAGGATCTCCAGGGCATGTCAGAGACCTGCGGGTGGCAAGATCTCGGATAGGGTTTACGATCGATCTCAGCCACTCGCCGGACTGATCATGGGTTTGCCTTGGATGCTGATCACTCGTTTCCCTCTCTGCTTGCTTCTCTCCCTCCTCATGAGCTTGAGCTTACTCTGGAGCCCTCTCTCTGCCTGGGCTGCTGCGGATTCAGAATTCTCGATCCAACCTTATCTGCAGGAGGCGATCGAGCGGGTAACTCGGTTTCAGTTGGATAACGGCATGACCTTCATCGTCATGGAACGGCGTCGCGCCCCAGTGGTCTCCTTCGTCACCTATGCGGATGTGGGTGGGGTCAATGAGGAGCAGGGTAAGACCGGCGTGGCTCACTTTCTGGAGCACCTAGCGTTTAAGGGCACCGCCCAGATCGGCAGCCTTAACTACGATGTGGAGCAAGCCCTGTTCGAGGCCATGGATCAGGTGTTTGCGGAGCTACAACAGGCAGAGGATGAGGAGGAGCGTGAACAACTGCAGGAGACCTTTGAGGAACTGCAGGAGCAGGCCAGTCAATATGTGGATCGGGAGGCCTTGGGTCGGATCGTGGAACAGGCGGGCGGAGTAGGTCTGAATGCTGCCACTAGTAAAGATTCCACTCGCTACTTCTATAGCTTCCCCTCCAACAAGCTGGAGCTGTGGATGTCCCTGGAATCAGAGCGGTTTCTGGAGCCGGTGTTTCGGGAGTTCTATGAGGAGCGGGATGTGATCCTGGAGGAGCGGCACTCGCGGGTGGATAACTCCCCCATCGGTAAGCTGATTGAGGAGATGCAGCAGCAGGCATTTCAAGTACATCCCTACGGATTTCCCCTGATTGGTTTTGAACAGGATATCGGAGCACTGACCCGACAGGATGTGCAGGAGTTTTTCGAGACCTACTATGTGCCCAATAACCTGACCATGGCGATGGTGGGAGATGTTGATCCTGTTCAGGTCCAGGAGCTGGCGGAAATCTATTTCGGTCGCTATCCAGATGCAGGGGAGTCCCCAGAGGTGACAGAGGTGGAGCCTCCCCAGGAGGAGACCCGAGAGCTGACCCTGCGCCTGCCCACAGAACCTTGGTATCTGGAAGCCTATCACCGTCCTGCGGTGGATCACCCCGATGATCCGGTGTACGACGTGATCTCCAGTTTGCTGAGCAGTGGCCGTACCTCCCGTCTCTATCAAGGATTGGTGGAGGAAGGGATCGCCCTAGGGGTCCAGAGCAGCAGTAGTTTTCCAGCCAACAAATATCCCAATCTGGTGTTGATCTATGGCCTGACAGCTCCTGGACATACGGTAGATGAGGTAGCTGAGGCGATCCATGCTCAGATCGATCGCTTACAGACAGAGCCGGTGGGCTTGGAGGAGTTGGAGCGGGTGATCACGCAATCTCAAGCCAGTTTGTTGCGGGTGCTGGATTCCAATTCCGGCATGGCTCGGCTGTTGGCGGAGTTCGAGGTTAAGACGGGGGACTGGCGCAATCTCTTCACCCAACTCCAGGAGCTGGAGGCGATCACCCCTGAGGATATTCAAAGGGTGGCTCAGGAGACCTTCCGCCCCGAGAACCGGACCGAGGCTCGGCTGCTCTCTGCGGAGGAAGAATAGGGATCGCATTCACTCGATCAACATCCCCCAATCCACACCCTCAAAACTCGATCACCGTATCAGGTTGTCGATCCTCAAACTGATTCCGAAAGGAAGGAGGGTAAGATCCTGGCGCTCGGATCCGTACCGCATCTGTACTTACCTGTCCTGAGTGATCCTCCGACTCCGTGGGAGCCATCAGCGGTCTGCGATAGAGGGGCACAGTAAAGGTCACCGTCGATCCCAGCCCTTCCCCGAGGCTGTAGAAGTTCATCTCCCCTGCCATCGCCTCCACCAGCCGCTGACTGATGGCCAGACCCAACCCCGTTCCACCATACTGACGGGTCGTGGATCCATCCACCTGACTAAAGGCTTGAAACAGCCGCTGTTGTTTCTCCAAAGACACCCCGATCCCCGTATCCGCCACTCGGATCCGACACTGATAGGGCTCCCCTGGCAGGATATCGGCGGTCACCTTGACACTGCCCTCATGGGTGAACTTAATGGCATTGCCCACCAGATTCAACATCACCTGTAACAGCCGTTGGTAGTCGCCCCTCATTAACACCTCATCATGGGTAGCGGGACGGGTGAAGCTGAGGCTGAGCTGCTTCTGCTGGGCCTGCAGGCGGGTTTTATTCTCCACATCCTCAAATAGAAACTTCAGATCACAGGGCTGGGAGTCCAACTTCATCTTGCCCGCCTCGATCTTAGCGATGTCCAGTACATCATTGATCAAAGCCAACAGATGCAGAGCCGACTGATAGGCTTCTTGGAGAAAGTCTCGGGCCTCCTCCTCATCCTCTGCCATATCATCCAGCACCAGCTTCAGGAACCCGATCATGCCATTCAAGGGAGTGCGGAGCTCGTGGGAGGTATTGGCCAGGAACTGACTTTTCAGCTGGTTCGCCGATTCCGCCTGGGATCGGGCCTGTTCCAACTCCTTATTCTTCTGGCGTAGGGTGCGGTTGGTGAGCTGTAGCCGGGTGGCCAGTTGACGACTTTGATCCAGCAACACCCCATGGGCGATCACAGTGCCCAAATAGGTGGAGAGGCTCTGTAACACCTGAATATGTGGGGGGGACCACTGCACCGGATCCTTAACCTCCAGGTAATCGATACAGAGGATACTATTGGCCAGATTCTGATAAGAGGTGATCGTCGCCAAGCTGTTGCCCAAGATCACCGGTCCCCCCTGCTTCAAGGCCTCCAGACAGTGGGGATGATCCGCCAACCGTAGCACCTGTCCCTCCCAAGAGGGGACATGGGCGTGCCGACGATATTCCGCTGTGATCGTGAGGGAGTCGTTGCCTACCTCATAGACCCCCATCACACACCGACAGGCCTCAAACAGCTCTCCCACTTGCTCTACCGTCTGCTGGAGCAAATGCTTGATATCCAGGGTCTGACGAATGGAACGCATCAGCCGATCTGTGATCCCCGCCTGGGAGTTGGTGGCGATAGATTGAACCAGGGTAGTGGTGGGCTCCGCTGGTCCATGAGATCCTCTCTGGGTCGCCCCCAGTAACTGTCCTACTGCCGCGATGGCCCAAACCGTTCCCTCGGGATCAAGGAGGGGATTGAGGGTGAGATTGAAATGTAACTTGTAGCGCAGCACCCCGACCTGGCACTGAACCGAGCCAGGACTGCCTGTATCAAAGATTTGTTGGCGTTGATCGGCGTAACGACTGGCATCCAGGATCTCCCAGGGCTCCTGGCCCGCCATCACCATGCTGGGGGAGACACCGTAGGTTTCCGCCCCCTCCCAATGAAACCCCCAGAACCGTCCCTGTCGATCTTGAACAAAACATAGGGGCTCCGGCTGGAGAGCAGTCAGATCGTAGCAGCCCGGTTGTGTCATCACCAATTCGCCAGGGTGGAGCAAGGTCGATCGCTTTATGATCGCATCTTTATCCTACCCTCTCTGCTTTATACTTCCCTCACAATCCGATCAGGCTTTGACGGGGGTCGGGGTGGAGGAGGAATCGAGGCGAGCAAAGATCATCCGACCGGCTGAGGTTTGGATCGCGCTGGTCACCACCACTGAGCGCTTCTTGCCCAGGGACTGAGATCCCTCCTCAATCACCACCATGGTGCCATCCTCCAGGTAGCCCACCCCTTGACCAGGCTCTTTACCGGGACGAGCGATCTTGATCTCTAGGCTATCCCCAGCGATATAGATCGGTCGCAGGGCCTCCGCCAGCTCATTGACGTTCAGCACCGTGACGCTCAGCACCGTGGCCACCTTCTTGAGGTTGAAATCCGTGGTGACCAGGGCTCCATTGACGCTCTGGGTCATGCGCACCAGCTTGTCATCCACCGTCTGCAGATCCGGGTAATCGGTTTCATGAAAGACGATCCGTTGGGGGTATTTCTCCCGCAGCTGCTGCAACATCTCCAGACCACGACGACCCCGCTCTCGCTTCTGGGCATCGGCCTTATCGGCGATCGTCTGTAGCTCCGCCAACACAAAGCGGGGGACCACCAGGGTGCCCTCCAGAAACCCAGAGTCGATCAGTTGGATGATACGGCCATCGATGATACAGCTGGTATCCAGGACCTTGGCGGTGGCCGGGTTGACGCTTCCTTCCGCCAACAGAGCCGCCTGCAGAGAATAGTTGGGGTTGAACAAGCGGATCAGGGCCGGACCCTGGGTATTGGCCAGACTGATCCCCAGATAGGCGAAGGCGAGGCTAAAGAAAACGGAGGCCAGGGGCTCAATAAAGCTGAGTCGCCCTGGTAAGGGCAGCAGATACACCGGCACCATCGCCAGGTTGGCCAGGATCAGACCGATCACCAGTCCGACGGAGCGGGTGACTAGGACATCAGCGGGTAGGGCGCGTATGTTGGCCTCAAACCGACGCACAGCCCAACGGGCTCCCAAGCCCACCCCCAGGCCCACTAGGACGCCGAAGCCCCCGGTGACAAAGCGAGCCCCGTCGATATTGGCGCCCTCCAAAACGGTCTCTGGCAAGAAGTCCAGGCCATAAAAGCCCAACCCCGTGCCCGCGACGATAAAGATCAGTGTGATTAAAAAGTCCAGCATGATTCCGGTTCGACCCGATGGTGGTCAGTTCGAGGGACTCAGCGAAAAGGATGGCATCAACATCCCCAAGGAATGTCTACCGATGATATAAGTCCTTCCTAATTCTAGACTGAGCTTCCTAGAGGCTATCCTGTCCACCCTCCGATCCGGCTCAGCTAAACCTTTTCTCCAGAGTTGCCCTGGATGTTGTCAGGAGCCATGGGGATCGAGAACGGGGAACCCATGGTCTGGCAGCCTGGATCCTGTCTAAGATCAGCGTTAGACGAACATTCGTTTCATCCTATTACGTTCTCTTACCATGTTGCTCACAGCCCCTACCGCGTCCTGTCGATCCGCGTCCTATCCGGCCCTGGAGATCTGGCCCCAGGCTGCTTATCTACATATCCCGTTCTGTCGGCAGCGTTGCCATTACTGTGATTTCGCGACGGGCTTGGGCACAGCAGATCTCATCGAGACCTATGTTGAGACCCTATGTCAGGAGATCCGGCAGACCCCAATGGGGGATCAGCTTTTGGAGACGATCTTCTTCGGTGGGGGCACGCCCTCTCTGTTGACGGTGGATCAGTTGCAGCGGCTCCTGGGGGCGCTGGGGGAGCGGGTGAGCTGGACGGAGACGGCGGAGATCTCTCTGGAGGCCAATCCCGGTACGATGACACGAGAGCGGTTGGCCGGATATCGAGAGGCCGGGATCAATCGGATCAGCTTAGGGGTACAGGCGTTTCAATCCGAGTTATTGGCGATCTGTGGGCGGCTGCATGGGGTGGCGGAGGTGTATGAGGCCATCGAGGATCTGCATCAGGTGGGTTTAGAGAACTTTAATCTGGATCTGATCTTTGGCCTGCCCCATCAGACGTTGGCTCACTGGCAGCAGTCCCTAGAGGCGGTGTTAGAGATCCGACCCCAACATGTGTCCCTTTATGATCTAACCGTGGAGGCGGGTACTCGGTTTGGGCGGCTGTATCGACCGGGAGATCAGCCCCTGCCGACGGAGGCGGAGACGGTAACCATGTATCGGATGGCGATCGCGGCCTTGGTGGGTGCGGGTTACGGCCATTATGAGATCTCTAACTTTGCCCTGCCGGGTTCTGCCTGTCGTCACAATCGGATCTATTGGGAGAATCGCAGCTACTACGGCCTGGGTATGGGGGCGGTGGGTTATGTGCAGGGGCGGCGGCTCCATCAACCCCAACGATTGCATGATTACTTTCAGCAGGTTAAATCGGGTCAAGGTCCTTCTGGATCGATTGAATCTCAGGCGGAACGGTGGATGGATACAGTGATGTTGCGCCTACGTCTGCGAGAGGGGTTGGATCTGGAAGCGCTGAAGCTGGAGTTTACTGAAGCTTGGGTCGATCAGGCTTTGGCATTGTTACAGCCCTATCGTCAAACCGGTTGGGTGGATTGGGATCAAGGACGACTGCAGTTGATCCCCCCTGAGGGCTGGTTACACTCCAATACGATCCTGGCAACTTTGTTTGAGATTCCTGAGATTGTGGATCAAAGTGTAGATCAAACCTTTCTCTCCGATCCCATAGATCCGCCCTCACCCAAAAGATCTGGCGCTTACTCAAAGTAAGTAGATCGGCAAAATTGCTTTGACATGCACTATATGGCCTGTATAAACGTTTTTGCTGATCTACTTAGCTCCCGAGCTGCAGATCCATCTGGAGGAGATCTGGGATCCCATCCCGATCTGCTAAGGTATGAGATCGTAAATCGGCGGAGGGAGGATCGCGGTGACGCCTGACTCGGAACCCTCGGAACCCATAGAGCTATCCGTTGTCCTCCCCTGCTACAACGAGGCGGAGAACCTAGACTACCTATTCGAGCGCCTGATCTCCGTCCTCGAACCACTGGACATCACCTACGAGCTAGTCTGTGTCAACGACGGCAGCCGCGATCAAACCCTGCCTCTACTGGTGGAGTTCCACAAACGTTACCCCGTGATCAAAGTCGTAGATCTCTCCCGTAACTTCGGTAAAGAGATCGCCCTCACCGCCGGGCTGGATCATGCACGCGGACGAGCCGTCATCCCCATCGATGCCGATCTACAGGACCCCCCAGAACTGATCCCGGAGATGTTGGCTAAATGGCGAGAGGGAGCCGATGTCGTCTACGCCGTGCGCCGCACCCGTCAGGGGGAGAGCTGGATCAAACAGTTCACTGCCGAGAGTTTCTATCGTGTGATCGATCGACTTTCCCAAGTGCACATCCCCCGCAACACCGGAGATTTTCGATTGATGGATCGGCGCGCCGTCCAAGCCGTGCGACAGGTACGGGAACGGACCCGTTTTATGAAAGGGATCTTCGCCTGGGTGGGATTTCGACAGGTACCGATCTATTACGATCGTGCCCCCCGCTATCAAGGGATATCCAAATGGAACTATTGGAAGCTATGGAACTTGGCAGTGGAGGGCATCACCTCTTTTAGTTCCTTACCCCTACGGATCTGGAGCTATGTGGGTCTGGCGCTATCGGGTCTATCGCTACTCTATGCTTGTTTGCTGATCGTTCGGACACTGGTCTCAGGTATCGATGTACCGGGCTATGCCTCCCTGGCGGTGATCGCTCTCTTTCTGGGCGGCGTGCAACTGATCTCTTTGGGGGTGATCGGGGAGTATCTAGGACGGATCTTTGAGGAGATCAAAGGGCGACCTCTGTATCTGGTCCAAGGGCGATATGGTTTTTCAGAGGCGCTTCAATCCCGAGATCACAGCTCCCCTAACGCTTTACCCACATCGACTCGTTTTGAGCCTGAAGATCCTTAACCCCGTGGGGATCCGAGGAAGCCCGGCAGGCTGGGGGTATGCCGAGTGGGCCGCATAGAACGATCTTGAGGAGGACGTGAGGTGGGTCGTTGGGGCGGTTTGGGGCGTGGAGTGGTTACCAACGGTGGATCTGGATTCTCTTCCGCTTCCGTCTCACTGGAGAAGGCCCGCTCCAGGGCAGCCTTGAGCCGCATATTGTGGCTTTGTTGCTCCGCGATCCGATCCCGCAGTTGGGCGATCTCCTCCAGCATCTCCGTGCGGGCAGCGGATTGACTCTGCAGATCCTCGCGGTGTTGGGAGAGGGCCTGCTCTAGTTCCTGCTTCTGTTGCTCCAGAGCGTGCAGCTGTCGTTGAGCTTCCAATAACTCTGGTAAGAGGGATTCATACTCAGTTAAGCGGGCGTGTTGATCGTGATTTTGAGCCCGTAGCTCCTCCATCTGATATTGCAGCTGATCGGTGGTCTGGATCGCGTGTTGAGCCTCAGCCTGGGTCTGCTCGATCTGGGTGAGTAGCTGCTGTCGTTCCTGATCCCAATGCTCGATCTGGGCCTGATAGTGGTGTTCCTGTTCCGTGAAGGCTGTCTGTAGCTCCGTTAATTGCTGTAGGATCTGATCGATCTGAGTTTGCCGATCGGAGAGAGTCTGCTCCCATTCCCATCGTTCCTCAGCCCAGCGTTGCTCGTACTCCGCCTCCGTCTCCTCATAACCCGCGATCCGGGCCTCCAGATGCTCCCGATGTTCCTGCCACGCCACTTGTTGATCGGAAAACCGAGTTTTCAGTTGGCTCAGCTCTGTCTCCGTCTCTGCTACCTGAGTTCGAGACAAAGACAACTCCGCCTTGAACCGCTGTAACATATCCACCCGTTTCTGAGCTAGATCCTGAGCCTCTAATAGGGAAGCCTGCCACTCCTGCTGTCGGGTCTCCCACTGCCGCCGCTCAGCCGCCCAAGCCAGCTTCTGCTGCTCAATCTGATCCTGTAATCCCTCAATATCCTGACGCTGCCGATCATTAAGCAATTGTCTGGCCCCCAACTGGGCCTCCAGATCGTTAACCTGGACCTCCAGCTGCGCTTGCTGCTGTTGTTTCGCCTTGAGCTGAGCGGTGAGCGTCTCCACCTGTGCCTGTAGGGCTTGTCGGGTCGCCCGTTCCTGCTGGAGTTGCTCTTGTAGATCCGCTAGGGTCTGGGGGGTGGGATGCTCAGCATCACCGGCAGCAGCATGGGACATAGGGGCGCCAGGGGTAGAGGATGAACGAGGCGTCACGGCCTGCTCTTGATCAGCATCAGCTAAATTTCCTTGCAGTATAGTGAGATCCCCCGCTGCCCTCAAGGGATCCGTTGCGCTCTGTTGCGTTGTCTCCTGCTCCCCTTTGGGATCTGGGGTCGCCCCTGACGGTTGAGAGCGCCGGGAACGACGATTGGGGGTAGGCATCCACACCTCCTCAACCCTCATCAGATTCAACACACTACCCCTAGAGTAACCAATCCCCCCCCAGGCCACCGGATCTCTGTGGAAAGGGGTGATGGCCTCCGATTCCGTTAGACCTTGGTTAAGGCCTGGAAGTTGGCGATGCGAGCAAACTGAGCGGGATCGAGACTGGCTCCTCCCACCAACACCCCATCGATCTCCGGCTGAGCCATGATCTCGTCGATATTGCCCGACTTCACCGATCCCCCGTACTGGATCACCATATGGGCATTATCCAGCTCCTGGCGGATCAGACCAACGACTCGATTGGCCTCTTCTGGCGCACAGGTCTCCCCAGTCCCGATGGCCCAGATCGGCTCGTAGGCGACGATCAGATTACTTTGATCCACCCCCTCCAGATCCTGATGCAGCTGGCTCAGGATCCAGGATTCCGTCTGGTTCTGATCCCGGATCTGCTTGCTCTCCCCCACACAGAGGATCGGGGTGAGGTGATGTTGTTGAGCCGCCAACAGCCTCAGATTGACCGTGGCATCCGACTCACCAAAATACTGCCGCCGCTCACTGTGGCCCACGATCACATAGCGCACACCCATCTCCGCCAGCATTGGCCCAGAAACCTCTCCGGTATACGCTCCCGAATCCTCCCAATGGATGTTTTGAGCCCCCAGAGCCAACGGCCCCGCCGGATAGGACGCGATCTGATGCTGCACCACATCCAGATTCGTAAAGGGCACACAGAGAACGATCCGCCGCGGCTGAGTGGGATCCGACTCGGGGATCTGCGGCAGAAAACGCTGTAAGAACTCCTGAGCTTGAGCTCGGGTCTTGTGCATCTTCCAGTTTCCAGCGATCACTTTAGGGCGCAAGGGTCCTCTCCTCCCATCTCGACTGCCGAACCTATCCGCATCGGATACGCCAAGGTTTAGGTTCTCTTAAGATATTGACCCAGTTTACCGGATCCTGCTCCCCCTGATGGCAACCTCTCGGGTCAGATCCCATTCCCCACTAGCCGGCGCCCCCCTCGATCCCCGATTATGAGAGCAGGCCAGATCCCCCAAAACAAATAAATGGCCCCTAAATCTCGGGGCCGCTATGAATCCGCGTATTGATCTGTCGCTTTGATAACTGTTTTGAATGATTAGAGCTTATCGCCTCCCTTGCTTGATCGCAACGTTTATATCACTAT
>CAYSEO010000033.1:0-21170 GCA_964429885.1 uncultured bacterium | reverse complement strand
ATATCCTGCAGTAGGGCGGACTGAGCCAGGGCGGTGAGGCGACACTCGGTGTACCGCATGGCGGCGGGAGGATCATTATCCACGGATCCGAAGTTGCCGTGACCATCCACCAAGCGCTCTCGCATGGAGAACAGCTGGGCCATCCGCACCAGGGCGTCGTATACAGCCACATCCCCATGGGGGTGGTATTTACCGATCACATCCCCCACCACACGGGCACATTTCCGGAAGGGGCGATCCGCACCCAGGCCCAACTCATGCATGGCATAGAGGATGCGACGGTGCACCGGCTTGAGGCCATCGCGGGCGTCGGGGAGAGCTCGTCCTACGATCACGCTCATGGCGTACTCTAGGTAGGATTGAGACATCTCCTGCTGTAGATCCGTGGGGATGATGCGCACTGCCGGGTCTTGATCGCTCATGGGAGTCTTGCCATAGAGAACGAAAGCTCCCCTGCACTTGCCGGATCCGGTGCCGTAAAACCCCGGATGGGCACAGGGGAATCATTACCCAATTTTACCATTCCAGCCCCAGGGGTAGCGGGAGACGGAGCCTAGGGGATCTGTTGGCTGGCTCACTTGACCCAAACTTGACAATCTTGTCCTATCTATGTAGTATGCGTAATACGCTATAGGTCACGGATCCTGGTGTCCCCAAACCCGTGGAGCCGTGGCGATGATTTGAGCGGAAAAGGAGTGGATCATGTCTGTGATCGTGATGGAGGTTAAGACCCTCCAACAGCATCCCCATGCTGAGGCTTTGTTTCTGTACGATATGGAGGCCCCAGGGCATGATCGAGTCCAGATCATCGCCAATTCTGAACAGATTTACCAAGTGGGGGATCGAGTTGCGGTGGCCTTGCCGGAGTCGATCTTGAAGGATGGGACTCAGATCAAGCCCATCAAACTACGAGGATTGATATCCCAAGGATTGGCCCTGGAGTCCGTTACGGAGGCGGTGGGATCGGATCTATCTCTCACGTACTGTCAACAGGTCTTGACCCAGGCAGTTAATATGCAGCGATGGCCTAGCATTGAACTGCTCAGCAACGTTCGCCGTAGCCTTGAGATCCTGGGACTGTCTCCTCAGATCACCTATCGGGCTAAGGTGAAACTGGACGGCACCAATGGGGGAATTCAGATCTGCTCTGAGGGTCGAGTCATGGCCCAGAGTCGGACTCAGATCTTGACGCTTCAGGATGATAACTATGGCTTTGCTCAATGGGTAACCCGTTATCTGGATCACTTCTGCCAGATGGCTTGTGATCGACACCTGACTCTATTTGGAGAATGGTGTGGTCAGGGGATCCAAAATCGGACGGCGATCTCCCAGATCGATCGAAAGATCTTTGTGATCTTCGCGGCTCAGTTGGGGGCATACAAAGGGGATCCGCCGGAATGGCTGATCGATCCAGAGCAGCTCTCCTCACTGATCCCTCATCATCCTGATATCTTTGTGCTGCCTTACTTTGCAGCTCCAATCTTGCTGGATTTTGGTGATCCGCAGCAGTTGCAGCAGGGGGTGGCTAAGCTGAATACTTGGGTGTCTCAGGTGGAAACCTGTGATCCTTGGGTGCAGCAGCAATTTGGGATCGAAGGATTGGGAGAGGGACTGGTGCTCTATCCTGACCTGCAAGGGTGGACAGGAGCTGAGTCCCTAACATGCTCTGATCTCATGTTCAAGGCGAAGGGGGAGAAACATCAGGTTGTCAAAACCCAAAAGCCGGTGCAGGTGGATCCGGAGGTGGCCCAATCGGTTGAGGCCTTTGTGGATCTGTTCGTGACTCCGGCTCGTCTGGAACAAGCGGTTGCTACAGCCTGTGCAGGCCGCTGTGAGATGTCTCGGATCGGGGCCTTTCTCAAGTGGATCAGCCAGGATATCCAGAAGGAGAGTGTGGCAGAACTGGAGGCTGCACAGTTGAGTTGGAAGGATGTCAATAAGGCCATCACCACAGCAGCTAAGGCATGGTATCAGGAGCAGATCAACGCTCTGTAGAACAGCAAAGTGCGTCAGTTCTCTCGATGATCAACCAATGATCGAGATCTGGCGCACTCTTGATTTTAACTTCAGGAAACTTCAGCTCAGCCTAGCCCAGTATCCAGATCCACTCACATCCAGTGGAGTCTGACAGATCTCTTGCGCTTAGACAGTAGCTCTATTGCGGTAGAGACCAGATCATAAACTGGTACACCCCTCCAGGTGGGCCAGGGGGAATGCAGTATGGTGTAACGGAAAGGGCACTCCAGAGATGGGCTCCTGTAAACCTTTGTGAATTCAACGATCATGATTATCGATTGCGTTGCGGTTAATCGACTCAGTAGTCAAGAGCGTGGTGAGATGTTAGTCCTACTGGATCAGCATTTCTATGGAGTGGATCCCCAGCTGTTCGAGGCGGATCTCGCAGAAAAAGATCAGGTCCTGATGCTCCGAGAGGAAGGTGGTCGGACCTTGAAAGGGTTCTCAACCCTACTTTTCTATACCACTCATTTTGCAGGGGAACGGATCCATATCATCTTTTCTGGGGACACGATCGTGGATCCGAGTGCTTGGTCCAGTCCTGTCTTGGCCCAAGGGTGGATGGGGGCTGTTCGAGCAGTGCATTCGACCCTTGTGGAGGGCAAGTTATATTGGTTCCTGATCTCATCTGGATTTCGGACTTACCGATTTCTCTCCATTTTCTGTAAGATCTTCTTCCCCCATCATCAGATCCCGACCCCCACGCAGCAACAGGAGTTAATACACCACTTGGCAGCCCAACGATTTGGTCAGGATTACAAACCAGAGCTCGGAATCGTCCGTTTCCCGCATCCCTATCCGTTACGAGATCACCTGGCAGGCATCCCTGAGGCTCGCCGTTCCGATCCTCATGTGCGGTTTTTTGAGCGGGTCAATCCTGGATATCAACAGGGAGATGAATTGGTTTGTCTTGCGGAGTTCAGTGAGACCAATTTAACCCGAGCCGGACGTCGCCTCTGGGACCATGCCCCTCAATTTTCCGCTCAGATCTGGGAAGAGAGAGCTTCTTAGCAGAAGACCTTGAGTTTGAGTCGTTGACCTAAGCAAATCCGATGAGAATCCCAAATACAACTCGTCAGCACCAGCTCTTCAATCAAAACCAACGGTTTGCCCAGGGATGGTATTGGGCCCTGACCTGCCGTGAGCTACGACCTGGTCAGGTGAAGGCCGTTACGTTGCTGGGTAAGGAGCTGGCGATCTTACGAACCCAGTCAGGACAGGTGATCGCTATGGAGGCCCACTGTCCCCATATGGGAGCTCATCTCGCGGAGGGCAAGGTGGAGGGAGAATCGATCCGATGTCTGTTTCACTATTGGAGGTTCGATACCTCCGGAGCCTGTATCGAGATCCCTTGTATGAGCGATCCGGCCCCGGCTCAGGTGAGGACATGGCCCACGGCGGAACACTACGGCCTGATCTGGGTGTGGAGTGGAGCGGAGCCCCCTGCCCCTCTACCCCAGGTCCCGGAGTTGGCCCACCATGCTGTGGATGTTGCGCTCGGACCCCGATTTACCAAGCGATGTCATCCCAACGTTTTGATGATCAACGCCATCGACGAACAACATTTCAATAGTGTCCACAACCTGCCTGTGGAGATTAAGTTTGAGAAACAGGAGATCGATGGGTACGCCATTGCCTTTAACAACACCAGCCGAGGTGAGGATGACTTTTGGCTTGTTAAGTTGCTTAGACCCCTCTACAAGGATGTGGTGACCTATTCCCTTTGCTACTGGTTTGGTTCCACAGGATCGGTCACCCTCGGCCCCGATCTGATCCATTTCTACCTCCTGTTTACGATCAGACCCACCGCTGGGGGAGGTTCTGAGGGACAGACCCTATTGCTGACCCAATGTCGTCCTGGCCCAGGGGGCTGGCTGCTCAATCGAGTGCTACTGTGGATCACATTGCAGGTGGGCAACTATTTTGCAAAAGGAGATACCCAAATATTCCAGACCATTCGATATGACTTTCGTACACCGATCCCAGCTGATCGCTCGATTATTCAATTCATCAACCATGTGGAGAAGCAAACGAGCCTGGAATGGGGCAGCTGGGCTCCTACCACTCATCAAGAGGAGGACAAAGAACATGTATGACACAGCGGGTTTATCCCTACCTCATTTGTCGGCAGAGGATCGGCGCCATCGGCTGCTAACTACCTGTCTACCGAAGGATGAGCCGCTCCAGGAGGATTATCTCCTCTCGATCTGTGATCTGTGGTCCCCGGACTACTATGGACTGGATCGTGTCCACCTCTTCTGCTCGTCCAACATGGAGGAAAAGGCTGCTATTCTACATCAGATTAATCAAGGCACGATCGCTGAAACCTATTTTGTTGAGAAGATGGGGGTGGGCTACACCGCTAGGATGGTGCTGCTCTCGGAGACACTAGAGGAACGGATGCTCTACGCGCTATTCTCAGCTCAGGAAACCCTACATCTGTCTCAGGTGGGTCGGCTTTTTCCTGATCTAGATAGCGAGTTCTCCTCAACCGATCCGTTTCTGACCTTTCTCTCTCAACTGACGGAGAGCTCCGATCGAGCCCTATTGTTATTAGTGGTTCAGGTTGTCCTAGAGGGATGGGGACTTAGCCACTACCGGAGCCTGGCAGATGGATGTGCAGATCCTCAGGTGTCGATGTTATATCGTGGTTTCCTCCAAGATGAGACCTGCCACCATGCCATGGGCGTGATCTCGTTTCAGGAAAGCCAGGTTACGGACAACAGCTACGCTGCGATCTTGGAGGCTCTGGGGACCTTCCTACGGATGGTGCAGATAGGACCTCAAAGAGTGATAGGGGCCATAGAACAGGTTAAAGGTCACCTGTCAGTACCGGAGAAGATCCAGATCCTGACCGAGCTGGAAACCGAGCGGCACAGTGGTTCCAGGTTGCAATTGATCCGATCCCTACTCCAAAGAGTATTGCCTTCCTCCTCCCAGTCCGCCCAATTACTCGATCAACTGGATGCCCACGGTTGTTTTATTCCCTGTCCTCCCCATCGGTGCCTATGATGATCAAGATGTCAGATCCGTTCTCTACCTTGGCTCAACCCCTCGCGACTGATACGAAGTTATGGCGTCGTCTGCAGCTCAACCATAAGCGTAACCGACAACAAGATCAGACAGAAAAACTGGATCAGCTGGCTAGCGAGTTCAATTACGAGCACTGTCGTGATCAGTATTGGAACCCTGAGGAATTCTCACTGCTGTATGGTACTCCTCTGTGGGAGCAAGCTAGCCCCAGTCAGAAGGTGCTTTTGAATCATCTGTATTGGGTTGCCTACTATTCCCAGATCATCTCAGCTGAGATCGCCACCATCCTGTTCAACCAAACTAGCGCCGCTGGACTATTTGCCCTAGAGGATTTTCGCCTGATCTGCGATATGTTGGACCTGGAATCTGCCCAGGAGAGAGCCCACATCTACGGATTTAGAACAGTGATCGATCAGGTGGAGGAAAGACTCTTCGGCGGGCGTCTATTCAGCTATGCCATGCGAGGTCCTTTCCATGACACCATGATCTTTGCAGATACCGATCGGTTTCGCTCCTTCTGGAAGAAGCTCCAACTCCATGCTTTTGGGTTGATCTCCTCCGACAATGCGTTTCTGGCCTGTCAATATTTTACAGTGCGGGGACTCAGAACTCTAAACGGTAAGCTAATCCAACATAAGCTGAGCCGATTCTGCCAGCATCACCCTGAGCAGGCCCCGATCCCCTCCCAGATCTCATATCATCACTTCCTCGATGAGAGTTTCCACTTTACCAGTTCTACCTTGATCGGTCAGGAGGTGGTGCAGTGTCTCAGACCACCTACGGCTTGGGAGGCTGGGATCGCCAACTTGGGAATCAGAGGATGTCAGCAAGATCATCGCTATTTCTCGGTCGCGATCAATGGCATATTTTGGTACGACCCAGCTCTTTATCCTGTCATCTATAAGCTGCTCCGATCCTCTTGGTTTGACTTTGATGATCGAGGAGCTAAACAGATGATGAGATCTTGTTTTGCGGAGGAGTCTGAGGCATGGCATCGCAACTTCGCAACCCATAGGGAGGCCTTAGAGTCTTACAAGGTTTACCTGGAGAACATCGATTATATCTGGCCCATTAACCGTCAGATGAGCATCATGTCTCGCCAATCCATTCAAGAATCTTTGAATCGCAATCGGAGGGCATTGAGCCATGGCTGGAGTTGAGATCTCGTTTCCGGGTACTGCCTTTATGCCCCTCAAGGTAAATGCCCATTGCTGTTTAGCAGAGTCTTTAACGGTGAAAAACTCCCCTATTTTATTTGGCTGCCGAACTGGGATCTGTGGCACCTGTCTGGTCCTGGTGCAAGGGGAAGTTCCGCCACCCTCTGATCAGGAGAGAGAGGTGTTGGAGGTGTTGGCCCCAGGGGTTCCTCAGGCTCGATTGGCCTGTCAACTGGATCCGAGCCAGCCCTTACAGATCTGGGCTTGGGAGGCCGAATCATGAGATTTGATGAGTTCTGGTATGTTGTGGCGCTCAGCCAGCAATTGGGGCCTCAGACGGTTCTATCCCGCCAGATTTTGGATGAGTGGCTGGTGATCTTTCGAGGAGAAAAAGGTCAGGTCGTTGCCCTCCAAGATCGATGCCTACATCGTAACAGTCGCCTTTCCACAGGATCGTTACAGCAGGGATGCTTGCGATGTCCCTATCATGGTTGGACTTACGATCAACAAGGGCAGGTTGTGGCTGTACCGGCAGAAGGAGAACAGTTTCAGCCCAGTTCTCAACGCCGGATCCAACCCTACGCAACCCGAGAACAGGATGGGTATATCTATGTCAAATTGGCCTCAGATCCATCTGAAGAGTTTGAGCCTTTTGCCATGCCCTACTATCATCAACCGGGGTGGCAAACCCTGAGATTGATCAATCGCTTCCATAACTCAGTCACCAATTGTGCAGAGAATTTTATCGACATCCCCCATACGGTATGGGTTCATCCCAGAGTCTTTCGATCTCAACGCCAGCAACAACTACAGATGACGATCAGACGGCAGAATGGATCGGTACGGGTGGAGTATTTGCAGGAGACGGATAATCTAGGCTGGTATCGTCGTTTTCTCAATCCTTCCGGATCTGAGATCGAACACTTTGACTCCTTCCACATGCCTAATATCACCAGTGTTGAATACAGGCTAGGGGGAGATCGCCATCTATTCATCACCAGCCAATCGATCCCAGAGACGGATACGAGGACGCTGGTTTACACAGATGTAACCTTCAACTATGGGATCTGGAGCTGGCTGGCCCGACCTTTCGTGCGCTGGACAGCCCAACATATCATTGATCAAGATGTTCTGATCCTGAACCGACAACAGGAGGTGATCGATAAATATGGGCAAAGGTTCCATCACACCCCGGCGGATACGATCCATGTCTTCGTTGAATCCATTCGAGAAGCTATTCAGCTTGGTAAGGATCCCCGCCAACTTCCTGAACAAAGTGTAACGGTGTCTTTCTGGGTCTAATTGTGAGTTGAGATGATGTTAGTATTTGTGATCTTCCTGCTTTTACTAGTCCTTACCCTCACAGATCGGGATAAACGTCCGCAGCTCCTCCACAAGCCTTGGCAGAGCTGGATCTTAGATCTGTCTGGGCTTCTGTGCCAGGGAGTGATCATTCCTGCCCTACAGGTTACCCTGATTTATTCCATCTACCAGAGGCTGCTACCTGGGGCTCAGGGAGTTTGGGATCTTGATAGATCGCTTGCCTTCTTACTCTGTTTTATTGGGGTCGATTATCTTTACTATTGGAATCATCGACTGCTCCATAGTTCCTGGTTCTGGCCCATTCATCAAGTGCATCATTCAGCAACTCAAATGGATGTTCTCTGTACGTCTCGTAACACCCTATGGAGTAGCTTCTGCATTATCTATCTCTGGATCCATGGCTTGTTTCTCTATCTATTATCAGATCCTTCAGGCTACCTACTGGGGATAGGGGTCACCTCAGCGCTTGATCTGTGGCGGCACAGTTCCTTGGAGCTATCCTGCGAGAGCTGGTTCTATAGATGGGTTTCTGCCTGGCTCATCCTCCCTCAGGATCATGCCAATCATCACCACCGAAATGGAGGGCAAGGATTATTTGGGGCTAATTTTAAGCTGTGGGATCGTCTACATTCCACAGGTCTCCCTGACACTGATCCTCCTAGAATCTTGGGTGTCTCTGTCCGGCTATCTCTCTGGAGACAGTTGTTCTGGCCGTTTCCTCACTCTGAATCAGGTCGATCTCTATGACCCTGCTTAGTCTATCCCTTAGCTGTTTCCCCGCACTGGTGGTGTTGCTCGCTCTAGTGGATGGGGTCTGGATCTGTAGGGTGCCTAATCTCATTAACCTGATGAGCTTGCCCTTGATCCTTTATGGTCTGCCCCTACTTAGCTATCGGATCCATAATTATTTCTTTCCTCTCCAAGAAGGGATCAGCTTTTTGGTCGGATCTGAATACTCGCCTTGGTGGGGAAGTTATCAATTTCAGCTGATCTATATCACCTTTCCCTGCCTAGAATCTCTGCTCCGCTTGATCCCTGGTGCCTTCTCACTGTGGCTACGGCTATGGGGATCGCAGATCGGGTGTCATGTGATCTGGACTCCCGCTTTACAACTGTCGGACCGGGGACTTCTCCATGTTGGCGATCGAGTGATATTTGGCCATGATGTGGGTCTTTACTGTCATATCATTAAACCGAAACGGGATAACTTAATGCTCTATGTTCGATCGATTCAGATCGGGGGAGATGTCTTTGTTGGAGCAGGATCTCGCCTGGCTGCTGGAGTCCAGATCGAGGCTGGTAGCTACCTACCGATCTTGACCGATGTCTATCCGAACCAACGCTATCAGGCTCAGGAGAAACAATGAGACCTCTGATCGATGCTTTAGGAACACTGATGATCCCGGCAGCAAACCGATTTGGCAGAGCCCTCCTAGATCCGGATCGGGCTCAACGGAAGACCCAAGTTCAGATCTTTGAGAAATTCAGAGCCAGCACCTATGGCCGCCAGCTGGGCATCGTCTTTCTAGAGGACTGGGAACGGATCCCAATTGTTAATTATGACGATCTAGAGCCTTGGATCGAGGAACAACGGAATTCCCGCTCCTCTCTGCTCACCCCAGATCCCATCTTGTTTCACGAAAAAACCTCAGGTAGCCAGAAGGCTGCCAAGTGGATCCCTTACACCCGAGCCTTACGACGCTCGTTCCATCATCTCTTCTGTATTTGGACCCATGATCTGATTCGCCATGGGCCTCACTTTCAATCTGGACGTTTCTATATCAGTATCACGCCCGCGTTTGCGGCGGTAGGAGAGCCTTCCCAAGGGTTGCAGAATGATAGCGACTATCTCGAGGGTTGGTTACAATGGATCCTCTCTCCCTTTTGGATCACGATGCCAGGGGCAGCACAGATCCGGGATATGGAAACCTTTAAGCAGGGGTTGTCGCTACGATTATTGCAGGAGGAGTCCTTAGAGATTCTATCGATCTGGAGTCCCACCTTCCTGTTGATCCATCTGGATTACATTCAGACTCATCAACAACGACTTTTGGAGAGAGTAGGGGATCGAATCTCCTCTGAACGTGCGCTTGCCCTTGCTCAAACTCCCATCCCCTGGTCCCAGGTCTGGCCTCATCTAAAACTGATCTCCTGTTGGGATCAAGCCCATGCTGCTGATCCAGCTCAGCTGCTACGGCATTTATTTCCTGAGGTCAAAGTGCAGGGGAAAGGATTGCTGGCCACAGAGGCACCGATGACCTTACCTCTGGTTGCAGCTCAGGGATGTGTTCCTTTGATCGATGAGGTTTTCTTCGAGTTTGAAAGCGAGTCGGGCGCTATCTTAACCCTCAACCAGATCCAGCAGGGATCCACCTACAGTCTGATCATCTCTCAAAAAGGAGGTCTCTATCGCTATCGTATCGGGGATCAGGTACGGGTCAGTTCCCGACATCTTAATACCCCCTGTCTGGAGTTTATCGGGCGAGACCATCAGATCTGTGATCTGGTGGGAGAGAAATTGAATGAGCATTTTGTGCGGACTCAGCTGCACCTGATGCCTCAGCGAAACAGTCGATTTCGCTGTCTGGTTCCCTGTTGGACGCCTCATCCTCACTACCAGCTGATCCTAGATCAAAGCGAGCCTCACTTCGACCTTATGATTAGGGATCTGGATCGGGCTTTACAGGCTTCTCCTCACTATCGACTGGCGCGACAACTGGGACAGCTAGGGCCAATCCAGGGTAAGGTCTATCCTCAGATCTTAGAGGTGATGATCGGAACTCGACTCCGTTCGGGTTGTCGGTGGGGAGATATTAAACTGCCTTGCCTTGTGTCTCAACCCCTGGATTTGGGCACCGATCGCTTCAGCTAACTCAACCGAGCGGTGCACTCCAGGATCAACCGTTGATTCTCCACAGCATAGGGTTGGATCTCTAAGGCCCGGTGAAACGCTTGGATCGCCTCTCGATAGTACCCCAAGGCCGCTCGACATAACCCCAGTCCATGCCAGGCTCCAAAGTGAACTGGATTGAGCCTCACCACCGCTTGACAGTCCGCCGCCGCATCGGAGTAACGATGACAGAGATAGTAAAGCACCGCCCGCCGATTCCACGCCTCGCCAAAGTCCGGCTGATCACTGATCAACTGGGTCAAGATCTGCTCTGCCTGCTCCATCTCCCCCCGTTCCATATGGGCCTGAGCGATCTCTAAGGTCTCTAAGCCCAGAGCTCCCTTCTGCTGAAACCAAACCTGCCACAGCGCCCGAGTGGCCCGCAGCCGCACTGAGTCATCGGGATCCTTGAGATCCTGGAGCAGGGCTTGGAGTTGGGCGTCATGGTGAGCGTCGTTCATCATAACTGGCGTTCCTAAGTGCAAGACGAGACCCGACCGTTACGGCGATAGCAAAGAGAGATCGATCTGAGTGATCCAACCCTTGGACTCAGCGGCTCGGAGGGGCCTCCCTGAAGTATGCAGTACCTGAGTGGTTTGGATCCACATCGTCCAGTCAGGATTCAAAGACAGGATCGGCACGGGTACCCCCTCCAGTTGAGCCAAAGGTCCCCCGTGGGGTTCAAACACCAGATCCGGCCCAGAGCCATGATTCCCCACTAAACCTCGACCACAAAGATCGCCCCGTTGGGCTGATTGCCCTCGACCCTGATCTGTCCACCATGAGCCTCCACCACCATCTTACAGAAAGCTAGACCTAAGCCGATCTGAGGGATGGTCTCGCGGGATAGACCCACATCAAACCGATCAAAGATCGTCTGTTGTAGAGCTGCTGGGATCCCAGGTCCTTGATCTGTGACGCGTAGTTCTGCCTGTCTCTTGGGAAACGCTGAAGTGGCTCCATAACTCAGCTCAATGATCACCGGCCACCGTAGCCTCAGATCACAGTTACGTTCCTCAGCCAAGGGATGGAGATCCTGGGTAACGCTCAAGATCAGTTCATAGAGATCGACCTGCCGATGGTTAAGCAATAATTTGCCTGACTCCATCTTGGCCAGCATTAATAGATCTGTGATCAACCCTTGCAGTCGCTGAGCCGCCTGATTGATCACATCCACTCGCTGATAGGCCCTGTCCTGGAGAGCCTCTCGATTGAGAAGAGCACTGCTGTATAACAAGATCGTGGAGACCGGATTCTTTAGATCATGGATCACCATACGAGAGAGATCTTCTCGCATCTGCAGAGTTGCCTCCAGAGCCTTGTTCTTCTCCCTCAGCTGATCCTGCAGGTGTCGAATGCTGAGATGGGTTTCGATCCGAGCGATCACCTCCTCCACCTGAAAGGGCTTCGTAATGAAAGGTTCAAATAAGGTATCGATCTCCTCTTTTGCGATGCCATACCCAGTCTCTTCTATCTCAAATTTTGCATCGATCTCTGAGGGTGCCTGGTCGGATCCTAAAGATCTGGAGTTAAGCACATAAGCTCTTAAGATCACTGTTCCCTCGGGAGTGAACTTGATCCCGTTACTCAATAAGTTGCTCAAAATCTGGCGTAGTTTATTGGGGTCTGTCCTGACATGCCGAGGTAGATCAGCTGAGATCTCGAATCTCAGATCCAGTCCCTTATCCTGAGTTTTGAGAGTAAATATATCTTGCAGATTGGAGAGCAGATAGTGAAGATCCTCCATACGCTGGACGAGTGGATCGTAGGAGACGATCACCCGAAATCGAGTATTCAGGACATCTTGATCGAGTCGAGCATAGTTCTCCTGTTGCCGGATCAAATTGCCCTGGTAACCTTGGTGCTGAGTGAAGTCCACTGCCCGACTCTGAAGAATCAGAATGACCCTGACGCCTGAGGCGAATATAACCCCGAGACCTTTAAGGATACCGACGATCTTCACAAGGATTCTCCCTGATATTCGCCCGTTAATGTCCTGAGGAATTGGGTGTGATCAAGGAGCGCTCGAAAACCGCTAGGGTATCCTTGATCGTGTCCTGGGTGATCCCATCCCCGTAGGAGTGCTGAAACAGACGTCTATACTCAGAGGATTGATTCAAGCGACGGAGCCCCTCCTCCCAGCCGATCCCCATCTCATAGCTATTGTTAATGGGACCGTCCGTCTGATCTTCCAACGATCGCTCCCGCCCATCCCAGAAATACCGAAATTGGAACCCACTATTGAAGACGGTAGGGGCATTGATGTAACCCTCAGCCCCGCCCACTCCCAGGGAACGAGCTCGGTTATCGGTTCCTCCTCGACCTGAGATCCACAGAGCTGTAGCAGGAGCCTGTGGGACAGACTGAGGCGAGACCGGAGCTCCATCCCACCTGTGGATTTGCCAGATGAGGAGTGCTGTGCCGGCCAACACTAGGGCTAAGATCTGGTATCTTCTCTGGCTCACGATAGGTCTTACCTCGCTACTCGGTCCTAGAGACCTCTCCAACGGAGAGAAATGGCTCATCATCCAGATCCCTGGACCGCTCCGGCTTTGATCCTGCTCATGCCAGTCATTCTCCCATGACCCAGTTGGGGGTCACATGATCCCGATTTGTATCGATTAAGACTAGCATGAGGTGTTGGCCTAAGCTTGCCCATGGGATCAGCCGAGGGGTGCAGCCCAGTCCGTCCGGGTCTCAACCTCAAGGGAAGCATCCGTAAGCCAGATGATTAGGTTATATTGGATCACCGAAGCTTGACTAAGCGAAGCAACTCACCCTCGTGTGGCTATGACATCCGAAGAGAAACAACCCATCCCTCCTGAGGACGCGGCACCTGAGCTGATGGATGAAGATCCCAACAAAGACGCTGAACTGGAGGAGCTGATCGTCGAGGAGATCGAGTCCGAGTCCGGCACCTCCGAGACAGCTGAGGTGGGGGCCAGCTCCGCTAGTGCTGAGGTCGAGAAGCTTCAAGGGCAGCTCAACGTCCTCAAGCAACAGCTGAAGGAAAAGGAGGAGGGCTATGTCCGCCTCTATGCCGACTTCGATAACTTCCGGCGTCGCACCCAACGGGAGAAAGAAGAGCAGAGTCTGCGGGAGAAGCAGAAGTTCGTCCTAGAGATCCTGCCTGTCGTAGACAACTTTGAGCGAGCCCAACAACAGGTGAAGCTGGAGACCGATCGAGAGCGAGAGCTCCACAACAGTTACCAGAGCGTTTACCGCCTGCTGGTGGAGTCCCTCAAGAAGATGGGAGTCTCCCGCATGAAGGCTGTGGGTCAACCCTTCGATCCCAACCTGCACGAGGCCATCGCCCGCCAACCCAGCGATCAGCCGGAGGATACGGTGTTGGTGGAGTACCAAGCCGGCTACAAACTCGGGGAGACGGTGGTGCGTCACGCCATGGTCATGGTCGCTGCAGAAGGTGAGGGATCCCCGGATGCCTCATCCGTAGGGGAAGCCCCCCCTGAACCGGAGATGACAGGGGAGAACGCGGCTGCGGAGCAGGGATAGCTGCAGAGATCTTGAGAGCCCAACCGAGGATTCGAAGCAAGTCAGGCTGACTCAGACCCGATTTTAGGCTATGAATGTCTATGAAGGGTTCAAGCCTTATCACCTCAACATTAAGCAGGCATGAAGGTTTTTGGGCCTTTTGGGGCATGATCTCCCTAACCCAGGGAGGTAGTCCTATCCCTGCTTACCACGTAGGACCGGAAGCTCTGCATTCTCTCAACGATCGAGGCTATGGGAAAAGTTATCGGTATCGATCTGGGAACCACCAACAGCTGTGTTGCTGTCCTGGAGGGGGGGCAGCCTGTTGTGATCAGCAACACGGAGGGGGGACGGACCACCCCTAGCATCGTTGGGTTTGCCAAGAACAACGCCCGTCTGGTGGGTCAGCTGGCCAAGCGGCAGGCGGTCACCAACGCCGAGAACACGATCTTCAGCATCAAGCGTTTCATCGGGAGAACCTGGACGGAGACGGAGCAGGAGCGAGGCCGGGTGCCCTACAAGGTGGTGCCCGGTAAGGACAACATGATCGAGGTGGCCATCCAGGATCGGTCCTATACCCCGCAGGAGGTGTCGGCCATGATCCTGCAGAAGCTGAAGGCGGATGCGGAGGCGTACCTAGGGGAGGCGGTGACCCAAGCAGTGATCACGGTGCCCGCCTACTTTAGCGATTCCCAGCGGCAGGCCACCAAGGATGCCGGTACCATCGCTGGACTGGAGGTGATGCGGATCATCAACGAGCCCACCGCTGCCGCTCTCGCCTATGGGCTGGACAAACAGGATCAAGATCAACGCATCCTCGTCTTTGACCTGGGGGGGGGGACCTTTGATGTCTCCCTGCTGGAGTTAGGCAACGGGGTGTTTGAGGTCAAGGCCACCGCCGGTAACAACCATCTGGGGGGCGATGATTTCGACCAACGGATCGTGGAGTGGCTGATCGAACAGTTTGCCGACTCAGAAGGGATCGACCTCTCCCAGGATCGCATGGCCCTGCAGCGGATGCGGGAGGCGGCAGAGAAAGCCAAGATCGAGCTGTCCACCACCCAAGCCACCTCCATCAACCTGCCATTCATCACCGCTGATGACTCAGGTCCCAAACACCTGGAGGTAGAGCTGACTCGGGGGCAATTTGAATCTCTAGTGCGGGACCTCGTGTCCACCACCCTAGATCCCACAGAGCAGGCCCTGAAGGATGCTGGCATCAGCATGGACACGGTGGATCGAATCATTCTGGTGGGGGGATCGACACGCATTCCAGCCATCCAGGAACAGCTGAAACAGATGCTGAAGGACAAATCTCTCGATCGATCCGTCAACCCGGATGAGGCGGTCGCCTTGGGGGCCGCGATCCAGGCGGGGGTGATGGGAGGTGAGGTTAAGGATCTGCTGCTGTTGGATGTCACCCCTCTCTCCATCGGTGTCGAGACCCTGGGGGGTGTCTTTACCCGGATCATTGAGCGGAACACCACCGTTCCCACCAGCAAATCCCAGATCTTCTCCACCGCGACAGATGGTCAGAGTGTGGTGGAGATCCATGTGCTTCAAGGGGAGCGGGCCATGGCCAAGGATAATAAATCCCTGGGACGGTTCCAGCTGACTGGCATCCCCCCCTCACCTCGTGGGGTGCCCCAGATCGAGGTCTCCTTTGATATCGACGCCAACGGCATCCTCAATGTCTCGGCTCGGGATAAGGGTACGGGTCGGGAACAGAGCATCAAGATCACCAACAACGGCGGCCTCAGCAGCTCCGAGATCGAGCGGATGCGGACGGAGGCGGCAGCCTATGCGGAGGATGATCGATATCGTCAACAGCTGGTGGAGGCCCGCAACCAATCCGACAGCCTGCTCTACAACTACGACAAGACCATGGAGGAGCAAGGTCCCCATCTGAGTCCGGATCGGAAGGAGCAGGGAGCTACCGCAGCGGGTCGTCTCAGAGCTCTGTTGACCGATGATAGTGTTGACCTCTCGGAACTGCGCTCGGCCATGGAGGATCTGCGGGTGGCTCTGTTGGAGATCGGCGGAGAGATCTATGGAACTCACTGATCAAGTCCAGCAGATCCGGTCGAGATTGTTAACATAAGATGAGCTGAGGTTGATCCCCTAGGGTGGCCTCCGCCGTTTCAATGAGAATGTCCCCTAAGCACCCCAACAAGGTCGACTATGGCCCGTGACTTTTACGAAGTGTTAGGCGTAAGCCGCGACAGCACCAAGGAGGAGATCAAGCGAGCGTACCGGCGTCTGGCCCGCAAATATCACCCTGACGTCAACAAGGAGTCAGGAGCTGAGGACACGTTCAAAGAGATCAATCGTGCCTACGAGGTCCTGTCGGATACAGAGCTGAAATCCCGCTACGATCGCTTCGGTGAGGCCGGATTGGGCGGTGCTGCCTCCGCCAGTGGCTTCCAAGATATGGCGGGCATGGGGGGCTTCGCGGATATCTTCGAGTCCTTCTTCACCAACTTCGCCGGGGGCGCCGCCTACAGCCGCAGCCGCACAGGACCCGTCCGAGGAGATGATCTGCGGTTTGATCTGCGGCTAGAGTTTCTGGAGGCTGTCTTTGGGGGCGAGAAGCAGATCCGGATCAGCCATCTGGAGAACTGCACAGTCTGTGATGGATCCGGGGCTAAACCCGGCACCAGCTCCAAGACCTGCCCCACCTGTAATGGTGCTGGACAGGTGCGCCGAGCCACCCGTACTCCCTTCGGCAGCTTCACTCAGGTCTCCATGTGTCCCACCTGTAACGGCACTGGCAAGGTACTGGAGGAAGCCTGTTACAACTGCAACGGAGAGGGGGTTCTGCAATCCACCAAGAAATTACGGATCACCGTCCCCGCTGGGGTGGATAGCGGCACGCGTCTGCGGGTCTCCGGGGAAGGGGATGTGGGTCGGCGGGGTGGTCCCCCTGGAGATCTCTATGTTTATCTGTTCGTCGAGACAGATCCCGAATTCCAACGAGAGGGGCAAAACGTTCTCTCTGAGGTCAAGGTCAGCTATCTACAGGCGATCCTGGGGGCCAAGATCACCGTCCCCACCTTGGACTCGCGGGCTGAGTTGGAGGAGGAAGCGGAGCTGGAGATCCCCCCTGGCACTCAACCGGGAGCTGTGATCCCCATCTCGGGTAAGGGGGTACCCAAGGTTGGTAACTCCGTCGCCCGAGGGGATCAACTGGTCACCGTGGTGGTGGAGATCCCAACTCGCCTCAATACAGAGGAACGGGAGCTGCTGGAGAAACTGGCGGAACTGCATGGGGAGAAGATCGGTCGCGGTCGCGATGGTTTTCTGGGCAGTCTGTTCCGAGGTCTTACCCACAGAGATGATGACTAACGGAGGTCGATCCCGCCCCTGCTCATCTTGCCAAGGAGGTTAGATCACCATGGAATCGATGGATCTGCGAGGTGTTCCCTGTCCCCTCAACTATGTGCGGACGAAGTTGCGACTGGAGAAGCTGCCGATCGGTGAGCAACTGGAGGTCTGGATCGATGCAGGGGAGCCTGTAGAGCAGGTACCCAACAGCCTGCAGGTGGCCGGACATCAGGTGCCAAAGCTAGATCCGCAGCCCCAGGGACACTACATCATGGTGGTGGAGCGCTGTGTCTGAGTGGGACGATCCTCAACATCTCACCGGAGTGGTGCTTGCGGCTCAAGCGAATTTTTATCGGGTGGGTCTGGATCCGGTTCCTCTATCTCAATCTGGCTTTCACAATACCCTCCTCTGCACCCGCCGCTCCCGTCTAAAAAAGTTGGGCCAGCAGGTGGTGGTAGGGGATCGAGTCACTGTCCATCGAGCTGGGGAACGCGGGGTGATCGAGTCCGTAGCCCCTCGTCAGAGTTTTCTCTCCCGTCCCTCCATCGCCAATGTGGATCAAGCTCTGGTGATCTTTGCCTTGTCGGAACCCGCTTTAGATCCGGTTCAACTGAGTCGGTTTCTGGTCCAAGCCGAGGCCAGCGGACTGCCTATCCAAGTCGGTCTCAATAAATGCGATCTAGTGTCCTCAGAGGAGCAACGGCTCTGGCAGGAGCGACTCCAATCCTGGGGATATGATCCAATTTTTCTCAGTGCCAAGCACCAGATCGGCCTCGAGGCCCTACATCGGGTTTGCCAGAACAGGATCTCGGTGGTGATGGGACTCTCCGGAGTCGGCAAGTCAACCCTACTCAATCACCTCCTCCCAGACACCGATCTGGCTACGCAAGCCGTATCGGGTCGGTTGCGACAGGGACGCCACACCACCCGTCATGTGGAACTATTTCCCCTCAGCCCACACCAGAATCAGGGCTGGATAGCCGATTCCCCTGGATTCAACCAAGCTGATCTCAGTCAGTGTCAAGCCATCACCCTCATCGATCACTTCCCCGAGGCCAGAACTGTAGGTGATCACTGTCAATTCCGGGACTGCCTACATCAACAGGAGCCAGGCTGTCGGATCCGAGAGCTGAGTTGGGAGCGATATCCCATTTACCTATCCTTGCTGACGGAGGTGATCGACAGGGAGATGGAGGATCAAGCCTCCTCTAACTCAGAGGATACCATTAAGTACAAATCCACCTCTAAAACGACAGGCACAACCCCCGCAACCCCAGGACAAGCTGCCATCCCTCGACTAGACACTCGTTATCGTCAGCGTTCCCGTCGGCAGCGGAAGCAAGCAGATCAGCACTGGACAGGAGACGTCTCTGAGATCTTGGAGGAGAGGGAGGACTCGTTAGAGGCATAGCAGGTTGGCTTCAGAGAGCCAGCTAGTGAGTCCGTTCGATCGAGCCTGCGATCATGGCTTCAGTCAGACGAGATAGGGCGATCATGTCCTCATCGCTGTAATGAGAGCACAGTAGCAAGGTCTCAATGTGGGTCTCCTGCCAGTTACTCAGCTTCTGGGTCTTGAGCACTTCCCCCACGATCATGCCAGTGGTCATTGCGCACCTCGAGGATCTATGTACCTGTGCCGATGGTCCCAGAGTAGCGAGAGTTCTGGGAGAAGGCCGCGATCTGGATCATGAGGGTTGTGTGATGTAGCGCTGACTGGTTCCTCGCCCCTAGCCAATCCAATCGACGGGCGGTGAGCCGGACGACTCTATGGGATAATCCCTACGCGGCTACTGTAGGTAAGATGTGCAAGCCTGAGCCTGGTCGGTTTGATGCAACAACAATTATCAAGCTATGTGACTATCTCAACATTAGGGATCTCAGTGAGCTGCTAGAACTGGCAAGCTAGACTGCCCGCACCAGCGGGTTGGGCCTGGATCTCTGTCAAATGATAGTGGTATGGTAGATACATGTCATTCTGCTAGCGTACCATGCTAGCATGACGTCACGCGATTCAAGATAATAAGTTATGGATGAGATGAGCTACAACAAGGCTCTGCAGGACAGAGATAGGGTGTCACAGGCTCTCAGACGGGAGGGAGTGCGTGATGCAGGTGTTGGATTAGCTGATACAGATTCTGGAGTAGTGGTTAAGGTTCATCTGAATAACCCTCTCCCCGAGTCTGTCAGAAGCAACATTGCGAATTCCCTTGGGATCAATGTCATGTTTGAGGAAACTGGGATGGCGACCGCTTACTAGATGGAGATTTCAGCTGTCACGGTTTCTCCATAGGATTAGGCGAAGCAACCATCTTAATGAATATGGACATAGATGCTGCAGAGAGTTTTAAGCAGGAAGTAATTCATGGCATCGCAATGTGTTTTGCGACTTCCTTTGCGGTATGTAAGCCAGATTCTACGCCTCCACTTGGTCATACGTCCGAACTAGGTGCTGACGGTTTTCCAGGAGTTGGGATAATAGCAAACGGTGGAGGTGATCCTAAAGTTGAGATACATATATCTCACGCACTTCACAAGAATAGTCTGAAGCCCGTGTTAGATGCGATAGGCGAGGATAGGTACAGATTAAAAGTGACTGGCAATGCCTGTGCCCAAATAGGTAGGTATTGTGGGCGCCAGAGGCCACTAAAAATAGGTGTATCGATATCCCGTTCAGAAGAGTTAGCTCAGGCTGGAACGCTGGGATGCTTTGTAAGCAGAAGTGGTGACACCGGCATCCTAGCGCTGACTTGTGCCCATGTTGTTCTAAACAGGAACCAGGGCAAGATTGGACAAGATCTGATTCTTCAGCCCTCCACATTGGATGGTGGAGAAGTTGATGACGATCAGATAGGTATCCTTCATGACTACATTCCCCTCAAGGTGGACGGGGAGGGTTCTGTGGATCCCTCAACACCCTCCACTGATGCAGCATTGATTCGAGTGGAGGCTGGGATACCATTAACCCACTTGGGTCACATTGACGATGCTGTCAGTCCTCTTAAAGGCTATTGGGATAGCCTTAGGATAAAGACAGAGAGCGGTTCCAGACGCGCTGTGTACAAGTTGGGAAGACAGACGGGTCTCACGGCAGGCACGATCGAGACTATCGGTTTTCAAGGTATCGTCAACTATAAAGGTGCTATGCAATGTACCTACCCGGACATGTTTACGATCGAGGGATCGGGTAGTAAACCCTTTAGTGCCCCCGGTGACAGTGGTGCACTTATCTTTAATGAAGAGGGATATGCTGTTGCCTTGTTGGTAGGAGGAACGCCAAAAGGAGGCCGTAATGACACAGGCATAACTTATGCTCTACCCCTTGATCACATCCTAGCTACCCTGGAGTTAGATCTTGTTGTAGATTGATATACTCAGTCAGATTAAGGAGCAATGACGATGCACTCCGAAGATGTAGATCTGATCCAGTTCCAGAAGCAGGTCGATCAGGAGTTGAGAGATATTGTGCACTTTGACTCCTTACCTCCTGAAGCAGCTTGCTCCTATAGCAGCGACCAGGAGGATCAAAAGACCCTCGCAGAGAGTGTCATTGCCAAACCAGAGATCAAGCAGATCATCTGTTCGACTCTGGGATCGACCTCGGAGGATATCTATGACTTCTCCAAAGCTCTAGCCCCAGTCCTGGTCACTGCCCACGTCACAGGAGCCATTGTCCTCCCCCTCAATCCCCTGCTTTATGGGTGGGTCGTTTTCCTCATCTTCCGGGTTGGGGTCAAGCTCTACTGCAGCAATACAGCTGATTCTCCCTCCTCATCGGGGCGCAGCTGATCCTGTCACAGGGATCCACCCTTGCTACCAATGAAGACCTGTGGCTGTTCGAGAAAATTTTTTGGGAGGGGTATTGACAGTCCCGGCTTTGGGACCCTATCCTAGTAAAGCGCGGGTGAGAGACGCCCCGCATCGCACCAGGAAAACT
>CAYSEO010000032.1:0-21207 GCA_964429885.1 uncultured bacterium | reverse complement strand
GATCAGACACTACACCCACACCCTGGCGCGCTGGGGGGCAGAGCAACTGTTGCCGATCCTGGGCCTGTCTGAGATCCCGGTACCCTCATCCTGGTTAGGCTCCATGATCAGCCTGCCCCTTGAGGATCTGCTCTATCCCTGGCCTCCAGCTCTATCCCTGACCGAGAAAGCTCGATTTTTACATGATCACCTCTGGGATCGCTATCAGATCGAGGTGCCCATCATCCCCTTTCAGGATCGACTCTGGATCCGAATGTCAGCTCAGATCTATAGTGAACAGGAGGACTTCCTCTCCCTGGTCACTGCCCTTAAACAGCTACTGGGTTCCTAACCTCTCTATTGTTTCCTAGACCACCGTAGAAACTCGGGCAGGTCCCTAGGGTAAGATCGCAAAAAGGATGCCATCGATCCTGGAGTCAGCCGCTATGTTGTCAAAGATCGGAATACCTGTTGCTTGTCTGCTAGGGATCCTGTTCGTTGCTGTTGGGGATCGGGTTCTGCCCCATCCACTCGATGAGGTCAGCACCAAGAGCCGCACGGCTATCGTCTCCTCCCTTAACTCTGCTTTCGATCGGGGCGTAGAGAATCTGCCTCAAGACACCCGAGGGCAAAACAAACAGGAGGCCGTGAATAGCGTCACCTGTCAGCTATGGGGACGATGTGACGAGGAGGAATAGGTTGCTGGTGAAGGGATCGAGTGCTGCTTCCTCAATGCAGCCCCCGGCTCCGATGATTGAGATAGGTCTGGAGTTCGCTAAAGTCATCGATCACGGCCACGGCCCCTGCTGCCAATAGGTCCTCCCGAGGGAAGGAGGTGGTGATCCCGATCACCTGACAGCCCGCCCCCCGCGCCGCCTGGATCCCATGGATGGCATCCTCGATCACTAGACAGCGAGCTGGATCACAGCCCAATCCCTGCACGGTCCTCACGTAGGGCTCCGGATCCGGTTTAGCCTTTCCCACATCATCGGCGGTCACCACCCAATCAAACCAGGGGTGGAGATCGAAGATCTGAAATACCCGTTGTTGATCTTGACGGGAGGCAGAGGTGGTCAGGCCCACTTTGGAACAGTGACGGCGCACCTGACGGATGAACTCCATCGCTCCCTGCACTGGGGCCACCCGATCCAGACGGGAGAGGAAGATCTCGTCTTTGTCCTGAATGAGCCGCTGTAGGGAGACTGCCGCTGGATGCTGTTGCAGAATAGAGTCGAACATATCTTGATCCGTACGGCCCCGAAATTGCCTATGGATCTCTGCAAAATCCACCTGGATGCCGTGGCGTTCTAGGGCTGCCTGTCCTGCCTCCAGGTGCAGAGACTCGGAGAGCACGATCACCCCATCCATGTCGAAGATGATGGCTGTGTAGGGATGGGCTTGGATCGGTTGGGTCATGGGGACCTCACGAGCGACCGTCTCCTGATCGTGGGTGATGGTGGTCTCTTCTGAGATTGAGATTACAGGGGTCTGAAAGGCGGGTTCCTCTGGGGCCTCAGGGTTGACCTGCCGTACGGGCCGATCGGGGATCTCCGCCAGATCCCGCAAGACCTCGGCCACTGCAGCATATCGCTCCTCCAGCTCCAACTGCACCATCCGATCCAGCAGGGAGATCAGTTGGGGATGTAAAGGAACGGGAACGGAGTGACACCAATGGATCTGACGTCCCCCAAAGCTACTCAGGGACTGGTTCTCCAATAGGGAGATCACATCAGAGATCGATTTGCCGGTCAGGGCTTGGATACACACCATGCCTAGGGCGTAGATATCGCTGGCGGGCACCGCCTGTCCCTCCATCTGCTCATAGGGGGCATAGCCATAGGTGCCGACCATGGTCTGCTCGGAGGGGGATTCCCCAGGGGATAGGGTCTGGCGGACGGTGCCGAAGTCGATCAGGGCAAACTCATGACCCAGGGTGGAGAGGGTGTGGCGACGAATGATATTGCTGGGCTTGATATCCCGATGCACGATGTTCTGGGCATGGATGAACCTCAGGATCTGCAACATCTCTCTCAGCAACCGCACCACCTGTTGAGGCGAGAGATGACGCCCGGTTCGGATCTCATGATCGAGGCTATGGCCGGGGATATACTCCTCCACCAGATAGAACTGATGTTCCTGCTCAAAATAAAAATGGGCGTAGAGGGTGGGGATCTGGGGATGCAGCCCCAGGCGAGTCAGGATGCTGCCCTCGTTGCGAAACAGACGCTTGTAGGTGGAGATCGTCCGGGGGGTCTGGGTCGGCAGTTGCAGTTGCTTGACCACACAGTAACGATCCTGTTGCTGAGTATCCTGGGCTAGGCTCACCACCCCCATGCCCCCGGCTCCCAGCTTACGGATCACCCGATAGCGACCGGCTAGCAGCAGCTCCCGCAGGTAGGCACGGGTCAAGCTCCCCGCCAATCCGGCCAACACCACCGCTAACAGGGGACCGAGGGTTGGGACCCAGATGCTATTTAGATAGAGCAGGGTGCCACTGCCAGCCACACCCATCACCAGCAGCCCTCCCCCCAGAGCCAGGTGGGCCGGATGAGTCAACCGCGAGCCCACCAGTCCCCCAGCCACACCCCAGACCAGGATCCAGATCGCCTCCGCTGCCTCTGACCACCCTCCGATCGGTCACTCCCCATCTAGAACCATCCCCAACAGCTGGCTGATAATCTGACTATGAATCACTACTCCAGCCATCCGCTGACTGGAGCGGGGACCTCTCTGATAAGGAGTCAGGAAGCTATCTTTGGCACTCTCCGCCGTCACCCCGATCAACACGATCCGATCCCGCACCTGGGCCGGATCCACCTGATCCCTCAGCACCTCCGTCAAGGTGACCCGCTCCGCCACCTGTTCTCGGGATCGATAGCGTAATAGCAGTTGGAAACCGGCAGCATCCACCCCCTGATAGGCTCCCCAGCTGGAGTGCAGACGCGGGATCTCGTGGGTCCCCCAGATTAAGCTATCGGGGGTGATCACCGGGGAAGGGATCCCCTGCTGGCTCAGGTAACGTAATACGGCGAGCGAGGCTAGGGAGGTTTGGGTTTGACAGAGGGAGCTAGGGGGCGGATCGAGGAACAGGATGCTGCGTCGTAGGACCCCATCAGCATCCTGTAGCACATCCCCATAGCCCACCTGCTCGATCGGGACATTGGCAGGAGCAGGGATCCCGATGGGATTGGTCACATCTCCCACCCGACAGATGGCTAGGGTATTGGGCTGTTGTTGTAGGGTCTCCGCTACGGTGATCGGATCGGATTCCCCCTGGCGTGGCACGGGCAGATCGCGAAACAGATCCAGGGCGATCAGAGCCGGTTGATGGGGCTGCAGGCGTTCGATCGTCTCCACCAGAGCACTGTCAGGCACCGGCACCTGCCCCTGGTCCTGAAAGTCGGCTTCTGTGATCTCCACGATCAACAGCCGGGGATCGGGAGGTTGGTGGTTGAACAGCTGCACCCACTGATCGTAGACCTGCAGCTCCCAGGTCTGTAGCCAGCCCAGCTGCTTGAGGCCCAGAACCCCCAGGATCACCCCCAGGCCAATCAGGGGCGCTGAACGTTGGCCCGCCGAGCGTTGCCACTGCTCCCGCCACTGCTCGATCCACTGCCTCAACATGGCTCCATCCTCGGGTTCTGCCCCTGCTAGGGCTGACAGCAGGATAACAGAGGTTCCGGAGCTACCGTTTCCAGGTTTTCATGGGCCAATACCGCTGTCCAGGCTGCCAATAGCGCCGGATCCTGGGGAGCTTCGTGGCGCAACCGAGCCAGGGTGGCCACCACATCAAACCAGATCCCCTGGACTTGCTGCAGCGTTAACTCTTGTCGTAGCTCCAGAGCGTCCTGCTGTGAGGCCAGAGAGACCGGCAGAGCCACCCGCAGGATCGTGCCGATCACTGTGGCATTCTTGGCCGGATCCTCCAGATCACACACCAGCTCCAGGCCCCAGCGGTAGGTCTCTCCCACCTGGAGAGGGGGGATGTCTGTCGGGATCTGCACCGAGATGATCCCTGGAGTTGGTGTGAGGGTCAGGGTTTGCTGATAGATCACCTGCTGTTGAGGATCGCTGAGGGCGAACTCCACCTGTTGGGCGACGGTCTCAGGAATGTAGAACAGCAGGGTGGGATGGGGGGAGAGAGTAGTACCTGCGGTCAGACGGGGGGCGAGAGCGGTGAGCTTCTGTGCAGAGGGGGCTTCTAGAGCGGAACAGCGGCTCCGGATCCCTGCTGAGGTGCGGTTGCTGGGAGCCCCCAGGTTCAGCGGCAGGAAGGGGACCACAGGGGCTGAGGCGGTGTCTACTGAGGGGGTTGAAGAGAGCAATCGCTCCAGATTCTGCAGAGCTGTTAGCACATAGGGATCCTCAGGTCGCAGCTGTTGGGCTGCAGTGAACTGTTGCAACGCGGTAGGGTAGTCCTCGGTCAGTAAGGCATCATAGCCCCGTCGCATCAATTGTTCGTAGGTGGGGGACTGGGCCCAGGCCGGATCAAAGCAGAGGCTCCCTAAACTGCAAACCAACAGGCCACAGAGCAGGATACGTAGAACAGGAGCTGCCAATAGAGCAAGGGGTCTCAACATGAGCTTTACGGTCCTTGGGTGATCCTGAGGTGATCCAGAGAGGAAGGGGACAGGGGAAAAGTTGAGTCGGAGTCCGTCGAGAACTGCTTACAGCCAGTTACCCACCAAGACGAAGGGAGCCCAGAAGTAAGGGTGTTGAAACTGCGGATCCTCAAGGAGACGGGTTTGGGCCTGACGTAGAGCCGCCGCTTTGGAGATCGGGGTCTCGATCAAGATCTGATAGAACTGGGCCATCAACTCGGTCGTGGAGGCATCGTTCACCGCCCAGAGACTGGCGAGGGTGCTTCTCGCCCCGGCCCGCACCGCCACACCTGCCAAGCCCAAAGCGGCCCGATCATCCCCACTGGCGGTTTCACAGGCACTGAGGGTGAGCAACTCCACCACCTGGGATCCCTGGGGCTCGGAGCTGTGCAATAGGGCTGCCAAGGTCTCGATATCGATCCGATCATCCCAGGTAAGCAGAAATGTCTGATCCGCGCGGGAGCTGAACTGCCCATGGGTGGCCAAATGGACCACGGGGGGCGGAGTTTGACGCAGCCGCTGAGCCAGACCCGTGGTGGTGAACTGCTCATTCAACAGCTGTTCCCCTGGCACCTGGGTGGCCACCTGATCGATCTCAGAAGAGACATTGACCAGCTCTGTAAATCCCTGGCGGGCTGTAGTTAACCCAGCTTTGAGCGCCCGTAGCTCCTGACGCGGTAAGGGTTTGGGATCGAGCAGTTGCAGACCGGGGGTCAGAGCCAGATCGTAGCGCTCCACGAGAAACTGCTGTCGATCTCGATCGTAGAGAGTCGCGACGGGCACATCCCGCAGCAGGCTATCCATGACGAACACCAGGGTACTGACCTGAGCCGCCTCCAGATCCGCCAGGGCCGGTCGGATCAGCCACTCATAGATCTGTTGAGCGGGCTCCAGAAACCCACTGGGATCGATCAGCTTGACCACCTGACGCCGCAGCTCGCTGGTGGTGGCCTCCACCTCAGATGAGCTCACTGGGATCCGGTAGGAGCGTAAGGGTTGTCCCGACAGGCTGACGATCAGCTCCAGTCGATCGGAGAGCACGATGGGATAGAGGATGGCAGCTTGGGGATCCACTTGATCCAGCTCGATGGGGGAGGCGATCACGGTGGTGTCCAGACAGCTATCCCGGAAGAAGTTGTTCAGCTCCGCCGTCTGCAGGGACTCCAACACCTCTCGGGAGCGGCGTAGTTGAGCGGGCTCGGGTTGGGACGAGTCCATCAAGAGCTCAATATATTCCCGATAGACAGGCTCCACGCTATCCCGGTAGGAGAACTGTAGGGAGGGACTGACGCTCACCAGATCCCGCCGCAGGGACTGCAGGGACTGATAAGCGGACTCATAGGCAGCCAGGGCAGCAGGGGTCTGATCCTGACGTCTGAAGATCTGGCCCATCTGGCGTTGCCATAGATAGCTCACCTCAGGAGCATTGATCGATTGAGCCACCAACAGGGCCTGCTCTGTGACGGGACGAGCTTGATCCAGACGTTGGGACTGTAGGTATAGGGATCCCTGGGTGCCTAAACCATAAGCCAGGGCGGGGAGATCGTCGGTCTGACGAGCCAAGCGCAGGGTCTCCTCCAACAGTCCCCCGATCTGATCTAGAGAGGGGGCGACGGTTTCCTCCAGTTGGTAAAGGTCCAGCAGTGAGGTGGCCAGATTGATACGACCATAGAGGACAGGACGACTGGGGGGCAGCTCCGTGAGCTGATCTAGCAGTGTGGGCCAGAGTTGCGCCAGACGATCTTGGTGTCGTTGGCTGTCAATGGAAGGCAGATCCTCAGCAGGATCCACACGAACGGGCGGGATCTGAGATTGAGCCAGGAGGGTGAGATGCAGGTTGAGCAGGTTGAGCTGGGCTTGGATCTGCAGGGAGGGGAACTGAGCCCGATCGATCACAGCCTGGTATTGCACCTGGGCCGCCTCGGCAGCGGGCACTCCACGGACACGGTCGTTGATCTCAAAGGCCCGATCCGCGATGTCCTGTAGGGTATTACCCAGATCCAGCTGTAGCCCAGAGACGATGTTGGGATCCTCGACCTCCTCAGCCAGCTCTAAGGTATTCTCCAGGGTTTGTCGCGCTGCCTGGAGCTGACCGGTGGATCGCTGCGCATTGCCGAGAGCTGTCAAGCCCGTGATCCGGAGGTTGGGATCTCCTAAAGACTGCAGTTGCCCTTCCAGATTCTGGAGTAGCTGTTTGGCCCGTTGGTTGAGGCCCAGGGCTTGTAAAGCTTGGGTTTGATTGATCTGACTGCCGATCTGACCCAGGGGATCGGCGGCTTGAGTGTAGGCAGCCTGGGCTTGTTGCCAGCTGGAGAGAGCCTGTTCTGGTTGACCCAGGGCTAGCTGGAGACTGCCTTGGGCGTTGAGAGCCTGGGCTCGCACCCGTTCCCGTTGGGGTTGCGGGGCTGTCTCCAAAGCCTGGAATCCTTGATCGAGAGTACGCTCGGCCTCGGACCAGTGGCCCAGTTGCTGATGAGCCAGGCTGAGATAGATCAACCCTAACCCTTGTTGTAGTCGATCCGCCTGTTGTTGAAGCTGAGGTATGGCAGACTGCCAAAGGGAGATCGCGGCCTGGTATTCCCCTTGTCGGTAGCGATCGAGTCCCTGTTGCAAAAGAGCCGCCGCTGAGGGTTGAGCCGCCGCCAGGCCCGCGATCCCCATGCCGGTCAGTAGCGCCAGCCCCATGAACCCCCGCCGCGAGATCGGTCCGGGAGATTGGGAAAACCAGCGAGGTAAGCTATCAAACATAACCAACCTTAAGGGCAGAGGAGCCAACCAATAGGTGTCAAAACAGATGATCCGTTAAAAGTCTATCGAATTATGATCCGAAACGGTGTTCTCAGGTTAACGTCGCGATCCCAATCATACCGTCCTTAAGCCGAAGATAAGCAACAGATCCGCTGACTCTCCTGTCTGCTAGTGACCGGAGCGGGGGCACTGGAGCAACAGGGCTCCGGGTTGGCCTGAGGTTGTGTCCTGAGAAACCTCGTTTTGAGACTGAGGGGGAGTCCCAGAGATCCCCACAGGAGCAGACTCTACAATGATGCGCAGATCCACTCAGACCTCGGTTGGGGTGAGGGGAGCGATGGGACTACAACAACATCTCTAAGAAACGCTACAAGGATCGGGACCGGGTCTGAGTTAGTCTGAGCTGGTCTGGATAACTGATGTCCAGTTGCTCCTGCTCGACGGAGAGATCTATAGGGCCAGACTGCGGTATTGCTGACATTCCTGGCGCAGCACAGCCGCCACCTTCTCATAGGTTTGCCCGACCTCTTGAATCAGATCATGGGCCTGATCCAATTGATGCCCTTCGTCCTCCGTCGGATCCACTAGGGAGAGGGCGATCCTCTCCAGCTGTTGACAATGATAGGCCAACCCCATGGCCCCCACCGTTTTGCTGGTGGACTTTAAGGTATGGGCGGCTTTCTTCAGATCCCCTGGATCCACTTGCTGCACAGCCGTCTGTAAGGCGCGGAGTAACTTGGGGCTGTCCTGCAGATAGGTCTCGAAGACCTCGACCATAAAGCCCTGATCCCCACCTGCCAACTCCTGGAGCTCCTCCAAGGCGCCTTGATCTAACACCCACATCGTCTCTGTGGACTGGGAGGGGGAGCGGGATAGCAACAGGGCATCCATCAGCTCCTTCGGTTTGACCGGCTTGCTGACATAATCATTCATGCCTGCCTCCAGACACTCCTCCCGAGCCCCCTGTAGGGCATTGGCGGTCATGGCCACGATCCAAGGTTGGCGATGGGCTGGCAGACTCTCCCGGATCTGGCGGGTGGCGCTCAATCCATCTAACTCCGGCATCTGTACATCCATCAACACCAGATCGTAGGGCTGTCGCTCCAGGGAGGCAAGCACCTCAATCCCATTGCTGGCTACATCCGCCCGGTATCCCATCCGACTCAACATGGCCAGAGCCACCTTTTGATTGACATGGTTGTCCTCTGCTAACAGGATCCGCAAGGGCAATCGCTCGGCGAGGGAGGGATCCAGCTGGGAGGCAGCACGGGTCGAGCTTGGCTGTCGGGGGCTGGGGGAGTCGGTGAATAAACCTGAGATCACGTTGAAGAGTTGAGATTGTTTGACCGGCTTGGTGAGGTAGGCAGCTAGATGAGTGAGCTTTTCCCGATCGGAGCGCTCGATCTGGGCCAGGGAGGTGAGCATGATCACAGGTAGGGCATTGGTTTGAGGTCGCAGATGCAGTTCCGCCGCCAGAGTCAGGCCATCCATCTGGGGCATGCTCATATCTAAGATGGCCAGATCGAAAGGGGCGTGATCTGCCAAACAGGCCAACGCCGCCTCGCCTGAGGCCAGGGCCACCCCCGCCATCCCCCAGGTCTGCAGCTGTAGGGTGAGGATCTGCCGATTGGTGGCGTTGTCGTCCACGATCAGGACTCGCTTGCCTGTTAAGGAGACGGTTGAGGTCAACGGTTGACTCGGTTCCATACCCACCTGTGCCCGTGCTTGAATCGTGAAAAAGAAGGTTGAGCCCTGAGCCGGTTGGCTCTGCACCCACATGCGTCCCCCCATGATCTCCGCCAGACGCTTGCTGATGGCCAAACCTAGACCGGTGCCCCCATACTGACGAGTGACCGAGGTATCCACCTGACTGAAGGGTTTGAAGAGCCGATCCTGACGTTCAGAGGGGATGCCGATGCCCGTATCCCGGACGGAGAACAGGATCTCATGTGTGGGGTTGCCCTCCTCGCGGGTGTTGCGCTTCTGCCAACTAGCGGTAACCCGGACTACCACCTCGCCCAGTTCGGTAAACTTGACCGCATTGCTGAGCAGGTTAACCAGGATCTGTCGTAATCGCGTGGCATCGGATAATACTGTAACCGGTACTTGGGGATCGATCCAGTAGGCCAGCTCCAATCCCTTTTGGGAGGCCCGCGAGGCTACCAGATCTAGGGCTTCCTCCAGACAGGTGCGGATGGCGAAGGGCTGCTCCTCCAACTCCAGCCGACCGGATTCGATCTTGGAGAAATCCAGAATATCGTTGATCAGGGTCAAGAGGGCATCGCCACTGGTGCGGATCGTCTCCACAAAGTCTCGTTGCTGGGTACTGAGGGGGGTATCCAGTAACAATCCGGTCATACCGATCACCGCGTTCATGGGGGTGCGGATCTCGTGGCTGAGGGTGGCCAGGAAGCTGCTCTTGGCCTGATTGGCAGTCTCCGCGATCTGCTTGGCCTGTTCATACTGGTTGAGGATCTGCTTGCGTTCGCTGACATCCTGGTAATGCCACAGATGTCCCCGATACTGTCCCTGGACGAAGATCGGCACATAATCCCGCTCCAGGGTCCGGCCATCCGCCAAAGGGACCTCCTCCCCCACCACCATGACCTGCTCCTGCAATAAGGCCTCGATCCGAGCCAGAGCTGCTGCTCCATGGGCAAAGACCTCCTGTAGATCAGCGGCAGCCTGACGACAGTCCTGTCCCAATAACCCTTCAGGAGCGGTAGGGATCTGAAATAGATCACAGAAAGCTTGGTTGGTGAGTAGGATCTGACGGGACTCATCCTCCACCAAGATCCCCGCCTGTAGACTGCTGATCAGGGTGCTGAGCCGAGAGCTGGTGGTCTGCAGATCCATCTCCGTCTGTTTGCGATCTGTGATGTCGGTGTCTGTGCCACTCATCCGTTGGGGTCGGCCCTGATGGTCCTGGGACACCGTACCCCGCGTTAAGACCCAGCGTGTCTCGTCTCCCCACAACAACCGATGTTCGATCTCAAAATCCTCCGTATCCTGTTCCAGATGAGCCTGGATGGCCTGTAACACACGCTCCTGATCTTCAGGGTGGATCGTCGCCCCCCAAGTCTGTAGATGCTCCGCCAACGAGCCCTGATCAGGGTTGAGATCCCAGTCCCAGACATTGACCTTGCCCGCCCGCGTTGCCATCTCATAGCGTTGATAGCTGCGCTGGAGCTCCGCATCCGCCTGCTTGCGTTCCGTAATATCCCGGATCAGCACCAGGGCTTCATCAACACCACAGGGCACTAAACGGGCCTCACGGGTGTAATCCTGGGGATCTGCCAACACCTCATACTCATAGGTCTGCACGCTCTGGGTTACCAATACCTGCTCCAACCGGTCCAACAGAGCCTGGGCTTCCGTAGGAGGTAGGATCTGCAGAATGTTCTGATCTTGATTCTCCTCTGCCGCCAACAGACTGGGAAAGGTACTTGGGGGTTTCAGATCCAGGCACTGCCCCACCCGGTTCAAGATCACCATGCCGTCGGGGATCGCCTCTAATAAGGCTCGATTTCTCACCTCGCTCTGGTGTAAGGCCGCCTCGATCTCAAATCGCTCCAGGGCCAGAGACAGGGCCACCGCTGCCCCCTGTAACAGATCGATCTCGGATTCGGACCAGGACCGCGCCTCTACACAGTTGTCGAAGCCGATGAACCCTTGAAAGACACCGTTCACCATCAAGGGCAACACCAGAACCGAGAGAATCTTCTGAGGCTCCAACACCAGCCGCTCCGTCTCCGGGAACTCCGACACCACCCCACAGATCGCTCCTCCCTGAGACAACTCCTCCACCCAGCGGGGACAGAACATATCCAAGGGAAAATTCTGCAGCTCTGGATTGTCGATCTGAGGTGAGGTGCCCGGCGCACACCACTCCCCCACCTGGCTGGTGACCCAATGGCTGGGCTGAGTGGGATCGTCATGGTTATAGAACAGATAGACCCGACTGGCTGCCGAGATCTGACCCAACAACTGCAACACCTCACGGGGCACCAGGGCCGAGGAGGGATCTGCTCTCAAGGCCAACAGGCGATGTTGAATCTGCACCAGGGTGCTGAGGTATTGCTCCCGTTGGGCTAGGGCCTGCCGCGCCCCCTCCCGTTCCGTGATATCCCGAACCATGATCAGCACCTGATCGGAGCCGATGGGTATGATCCGAGCCTCCTCATATTGGATCTCTCCCTCGATCTGCAAATGATACTCATAGACCTGGAGCTGGCCCGTGGTGACGGCCTGTTGAATGTAATCCAAACGCAGCTGCGCCTGATCGGCAGGAAGCAGATCGGGGAGCAAAGCCCCCACCACCATCTGCTCAGGGTTGTAGAGACGCACCGATTGATTGCCAATGATCCCCAGGAAGGTTCCCTCTCGACCGGCACGGATCATCAGATCGGGGATGGCAGCGATCAGGGCCTGATTGATGGACTCACTCTGGCGCAGGGCAGTCTCTGAGATGATCTGCTGCGTGACATCCAACTCATTGACTAGAATCAAGGGTGCCCCGGTGTTGGGATCCAGAACTGAACGCATCTCCACCTGGTGCCAGCAGGATCCGGAGGTGGCTAGGACTAGAGTCTCGACGATCAGGGTTTGATTCTGAGCTAACTGGTGCTGAACTTGGGGTTTGATCTGGGGATCTAAAAAGCGTTCAAATAAATCGGTGGCAGTCTGGGGGGAATGGTTGTAGCACCGCTCCGCTGCCGGGTTCTGTAACAGGATCCGTCCGTCTAGATCCGCCAACGAGATCAGGACGGAGGTGTGACGCAGGGCTTCAATGGAGCGCAGGGTATAGGCATCCACCCCCTCACTGATCGGGTTAGCCTGCACTAACATGGCCAGATAACCGGGCACTTCGATCGTCACTCCACTGCAGAGACATTGCAGGGGCACCGGCTTGCCCTGAGGGTAAAGGGTCCACTGCTCCGTTAAGGTCTCGCCGCGCTGGAACCGTTCCAGATAGCTATGTAGCCGACTCCGAGCTGCTTCAGACACTTTTGAGAAGTCCCGAGCCAACAGTTCCGCCAAGGTCGTTGCCCGGAACACCTGGAGGGCAGATCGATTGGCCCACCACATCCGCATCTGCTGGATATCAAAGATCCACACAGGGGTTGGCAGGATATCCAGGGCTTTGAGATCGCCATGGGTCAGGATCGGATCTGCCTGGGAGTGATCACTCATGGGAGATCTTCTGGGTTGGACAGGGATGGGTGCTAATAGTATACCTGGCAACTCGGGCAGCAGAGGAGCTTATCAACCAGAACCTCCCCCCAAGATTACGGAAAAGGAGAGGGCCTAGTATTCAAAAGCACCGACTCAGAAAGCTATACACACCTCTAGGAGATGCTTGCAGATGTCGTTCAGGGGTGGATCGAGGCAGCAAGAAGAACCTGATCCTAGACTGAATGGCTCAAGGCCTAGGGTCTGATTATAGTCTGTGTAAGTGATCTTACGGGATTGCCATGGAGTCCACAGGAGGGATCGATGGCCCCTGGGTTGAGATCCCTGATGTAAACCTGTGTAAACTAGAGAAGTTGCTCCCTCAAGAGACACTCATGCGATCTTTTCTCCTCCGCCTTGGTGTAGTCCTAGCCCTGATCCTGGGGCTCGCTCTTGCTCCCGTCCCGGTCTGGGCTCAATGGGGCACCACGGATCTGCCTCGGCTCAACCAACCCGCCCCCAGCTTTACCCTGCCTGATAATCAGGGGCAACTGCGTAGCCTGGATGAGTTTCAGGGTCAGTGGGTGGTGTTGTACTTCTACCCCAAGGATTTCACCTCGGGCTGCACCATCGAGGCCCGTCGATTTCAACAGAATCTGCGGCAATTTCAACAGCTCAATGCTCAGATCCTGGGTATCAGTGCTGACTCAGTGGAGTCCCACAAACGCTTCTGCGATTCCGAGGGTCTGAAGTTCCCCTTGCTCTCCGATACGAAAGGAGTCATCAGCGAGATCTATGGATCCTGGATGGGAGATCAGGCGTTACGGAACACCTTCATTATCGATCCGGACGGGATCTTAGTGGAGGCTTATCCCATCGTCAGTCCTGCCCGCCATGGTGCCCAGGTGCTGGCCCGATTGCAGGAACTCCAGGATCTCAGGGCCTGATCTGGTCCAGTCACTATGCTAGAGAGCGCCCTATGGATCCTGTTGGTGGGATTGGGATTGTCCCGGATCGCGGGTCGGCTCCGGATCCCGCCCCTGGTGGGCATGATGGGGGCTGGGATCTTACTGGGGCCTCAGGTGTGGGATCGGATTAATGCCGGGGTGCTGGCAGCTGCCGATGATCTACGCACCTTTGCGGTGATGGTGATCCTGATGAAGGCGGGGTTAGGGCTCGATCGGGAGAAGTTAGCTCGCCAGGGATCGGTGGCGCTGCGATTGGGCTTTTTGCCAGCCACCGGGGAGATGATCGTAGTGGCTGTAGCAGCGGTGGGGTTGCTGCAGTTTGATTGGGGCACAGGGCTATTGCTGGGGTGCATCTTGGGGGCGGAGTCGCCAGCAGTGATCGTGCCAGGGATGTTGCGGCTGAAGAGCTGGGGCTGGGGGGTCGCGAAGGGGATCCCGGATGCGATCCTGACGGGCAGTGCCCTCTCGGATGTGTTGTTGTTGCTGGTGTTCAGCCTACTCATGACAGTCCTGGCTCAGGAGACGGCGACGGGGGTGGCTTTACTAGGAGGGATCCGCCTGAGTCCTCTACAGGTCTTGCCCTTGCAGCTGATCCTGCAGATCGCTCTGGGGGTGGGGGTTGGATGGTCAGCGGCTCGCTCTCTGGCCTGGGCCTTGACCCAAGGGAATTGGACCCAGGGAGTCGTCCAGGATCTGGTGGTGGCGGCGGGATTGGCCTTGGTCTTAGTGATCGGGGCGGAACGGTTGCCTCTTTACTCGGGCTATCTGGCGGTGATGGCCATGGGATTCTTTCTGATCGATTACAATGCCCCGTTGGCGAGAAGATTACGGGGAGGATTTGACAGTCTTTGGGGGGTGGCCCAGATCTTTTTGTTTGTCCTGATGGGGGCCAGTATCCAACTTCAGATCCTGGAGAAGGTGCTGGGGGTGGGATTGGTGATCTTGGCTTTGGGAACCTTGGTGGGACGGATGGCAGGTTGGATCTTATCCACTTGGGGTAGTGATTGGAGTTGGCGGGAGCGATTATTTCTTCTCCCAGGAAATGCCGCCAAAGCTACAGTGCAGGCAGCGATCGGAGCGATCCCTTTGGCAGCAGGGATTGAGGGGGGAGAGATCATCCTCGCGATCTCAGCCTTATCGATCCTCGTGACCGCGCCGTTGGGAGCCTGGGGGATCCCCACCTTTGCCCCGCGCTTATTGGAGAAAGGAGAGGTCGATCCGACTAAGGTGACCGTGGAACGCTCCCTGGTGATCCTGGCTGCTGTGGATGTCTCCCCTCAAGCTCAACAGGTGTTGTCGACCGCTGCTGATCTGGCTCGCCGTGGTGACGCTGAGGTGATCGTCTTACATGTCATGCAGTCGGAAGATCCTCAGGGGATCCAATCCCTACAAGCGACTACCCAACAGATCCTGGCAGATATTCGACATCAATTTCAGATCGTCTCCGGCCCTGTGGTAGAGGAGATCTTACGGGCAGCTGATGGATATCAGGCAAGCGAGATCGTGATCGGGAAACGGGAGCAGAGCCCCTTGGATCAGGTGTGGGTGGGATCGGTCTCTCGTGCGGTTCTGGAATCCAGTTCGATCCCGGTGCTCGTTGTGGATTAACCTAAGGATCTTGTCAGCTCCTATCTGAGCACGGCTCACGTCACTCAAGCTACAAGAGAGGGATCCGTCTCCTTTTGCTGTTCCTGTTCGATCAAGGAATCCAGCTCATGGAGATAAGCTCGCACCGGATTATCCCCCTTGCTTCGTCCCGACTTGGAGATAAACTGACCCAGCACCAACTTGAACAACTGCGCCGGTTTCTCCAACGGAGTCCCGATCCCTAATCTCTCCGCGGCTCGTTCCGTCGCCTCCATATCCGTAATGACCGCAGCAAGCCGCTGGAAACGATCCTCGCTATCACCGTCCCCAGCGATATCCTCAAGCACATAGAGAGGTACCCAAGTCTCCGGGGCTTCGATGGAGTGAGTATAGTCGGGCTTCTCCACAGGAGGGTCCTGATTATCCAAGAAGGCAAGCTCCACAAATCCAAGAGGTAGAAACACTGCCATCCCCACCGTGAATAGAGCCACAGGATTGTGGGTCAAGTTGAAAAGGATCCCTTCGCTGAGTGCGGCAAAACGGGTGGCCTCAACCCCATAGGTCGCCTCATGCCAGGCATCTTGCAGGAAAGCAGGCATTACGAAAACGATCGCATAGATCGCCACAGAAGCATAGAGGCGATCGATCACCAAGGCGATATCGTTGGAGATCATATCCTTGAGGGTTTGGAAGTAACCCGTGACCCTCCGATACCATTCCTGTCTCTCTAGTACTTGCACCCAATTCGGTTGAGGTAAAGGTTGTCGGATCTGACGTAAAAAGTCCACCCGTGCCGCTCGACCTTGCCAGATCTTGATCAGACGAGGCTTGAGGGTCGCAATGATGATCAGGACCTTCTTACTTGCCCCCCAAACTCCCTCACTGACCATATCTGGACGCCCCCAAAACCATCCAGCCAGAGCTCGCGAGGATTCCGCGCCCATAGAGATCAGGTTGGATTTCCCAGCGGGGTTGCGGTTGGCATCAAACAGACTGGAATAGGCGTACCAATCGGTATCGTACTCAGGGGAGTGAGCCGAGAGGAAGAAATAAAAAGCCGCCCCTCGATGCTGAGTTGGACATTTATCGGGAAGCGTTCCACTGAGGAGATGAAAACAAAAGAGCTCAAACGCCGGTTCTATTCCCCCCAAAAATTCCATGCCGTCCTGAGCCAGTTTGCAGGTGCTGGCATAATGCTCGAAGGGAGTATCTGCTTGTAATTCCTTGGGCAGATCGACCCCTAGGGCTGCTTCCAGCGTAGTGTCAAGCACATGTTCATAGTGATGTTGACCTTTCAAGAAGTCAACGAAGAAGGTATGGTAAAACGCTGTACAGGCTGCGATGGCCCCAAACATAAAACCCACCACCAAGCGAGGTGTGATCTCGATATCGGCCATGGGGCTGAAGTTACCCATGACAGCACAGGCGATCAGGAGATCGGGACGGAAGACCAGTAGAGCAAAGAACGTGTTGGCGATCGAGAACCAGAACCCCGATCTCTGCAAAGGGGTCTGTAAGCGCCGATAGCGATGAATGGGGCTGGTGATGCCTCTGTAGAGCAGGAATGCCAGGATCTTGGCATAGTGGAAGGCAAGGGCGATCAGCCACAGCACAGGCCACTGATATTGGGTCTGAAAGCCTATTGCCCGCGAGGCCCGCTGCAGAGGGGTAGCAAGCAAGGGCTGCAGCACCGACAGTCCGATCGCTAAGACTAGGAGCATCTCCAGTGCGAAGTTCATCTGTACTCAAAACCTCCCCAGGAGGAGCGACGAGTCGATCATGCCTAGATCCCGATCATTTGACCTGCTGGAGCGATCAACTGAGCTGACCCTGAACCCAGTCACCTGTCGAGATAGGCTTTTGTATGCTAGCGAAGCCAACAGCCTGAGTCCAGCCGATCCTTCTATCTGATCATCCCTCCTTCCAGTTAGGGAGACGCAGATCGCCGATGACTTTCGTTTCTAAACTCTGAAGTTGGGATCTGGGAATGTCATAGTTCCCCCCCAAAAATAGGAGATCGAGGTGCTCCAGATCCAATATCCCTTGGACATCGTTGATCTGGTTATCCGCTAACCCCAGCTCCACCAGTTGGGTGAGTCTGCCCAGACAAGAGATATCCTGCAGATCCGTATGCCATAGATAGAGGGAGGTTAACTGTTTCAGATGAGCTAAGGGTTGGATATCTTGAAGTGGATTCTCGGAAAGATTGAGGGTTGTGAGCTGAGTGAGGGGGCCTAGCCAAGACAGATCTCGCACCTGATTGCCGCTCAAGTTAAGATGTCTAAGGCTGGGCAGACTCCCTAATCGGGAAGCGTCGGTGATCCCATTCCTCGATAGATCAAGGGTATGCAGTTTGGGTTGGGTAAACTGAGGCAGTTGGGTAATCAGATTGTCGCTGAGGTTGAGTGATCGTAAACGAGTATTCTCCTGCAGAACCGATATATCACTCAGACAGTTGCTACTGACATTCAGTTGAGTGAGATAAGCCTGTGATCTCAATGGTCTCAGATCCTCAATGCAATTATGGGCCAGGTTGAGCCAGGTCAACTTAGATCGATCTGGCAGGGGGGATAGGTCGCTGATCTGATTATGACTAAGATCTAATGCAGGTAAGGTGGTAAGAGCTTGTAACGGATCCAGGGAGTCGAGCTGATTATGGTTCAGAAATAGTCCTGTCAGCTGGCTCAAAGAGCTCAAGGGCGTGAGATCGCGGATCTGGTTATGTCCTAGATCAAGTTTACGCAGGTTACTGAGCTGCTCAATACCGGAGAGATCCTCGATGCCGAGCCGCCGCGCATCCAACTCAACGATCTCATCAAAGGCTCCGGCTAGAAACTGAGTCACCAATTGACCGAGATTTGGATCTATAAACCTCTGCATCCCATCCCCCATGGTGGATCGATTTCCCCTGAGTCTTGATCATGCTTGACCACTCCCCTCACCTTGCTTTTTGGGAATACAGAATCCTCGGATCGATAGCATGGATCATTACTTTGAGTCGGGCAATCAACCCCTAATCATAGACTAGATCGTCTGATTCCTCCAGGTGAGGATCCCCAAGCTCCAGGCTCAGGATCTGATCAGCTGAGAGAGCTCTAGGATCCGGCGTTCCTGGGAAACCCGCTCCGCTGCCCTCTCCAGTAACTGATCCGTCGGTAGAGTGAAGATCACCCATCGCAGCAGGTCCGGTTGCTCCTGCAAAGACTCCAGCCAGAAGGCTTGGCGGATCTCAGCAGGCAACGCTCGCAGACAGATCTCCAGAGTATCTGTCCGGATCGGTTTACCTTGGCAGAACTCCCACAGTTGCTGTTCCGTCAGCTTTCCCCCCAGATGGCACGCCCGTTGGGCCAGATCCCGCAGGGTGATCTGATCTGAGTAGCGGGCCAGAACTCGATCTAACGTCGGTCCCAGCTGGATCAGCTCTGTCATAGATCACTGCCTTATCACACTGAAGAACCGGCTTGAGTGGTCTTCTCCTGGATCATTTGCATAAACTGCTGCACCTGTTGGGCCTCCTCCGCTAGATAGCATTTGGCAAACCCTCAGGCAGGCCTGGGCTTGAGCATCCGTGGGTAAGTAGATCGGCAAAATTGCTTTGACACGCACTATATAGACTGTATAAACGTTTTTGCTGATCTACTTAAAGGCATTTCTCCTTGAGACTGACCGTGTTTATCTCTAGCAACCACCGTTGCTTAGCGTCGAGAAGTTTGCAGCTGAGCCTTGCGTAACCGGACTGAGACCGGCGTGATCTCCACCAGCTCATCCTCACTGATGTACTCCAGAGCTCGCTCCAAGGTCATCTCCATGGGGGTCTGCAGATGATCCAGTTCCTCCCCTGTGGCAGAGCGGTGGTTGGTCAACTGCTTGGTCTTGCAGACATTCAGCTCCAGATCCTGGGGCCGATTGTTCTCACCAACCACCATGCCCTTATACACCTTGGTCCCCGGTGAGATGAAGAACACCCCCCGATCCTCGGCGTTCTTGAGGGCGTAGTAGGTGGCGGCTCCCTCCTCATAGGCGATCAGCACCCCATTGCGACGGGCCTCGATCTCGCCGGAGAGAGGACGATACTCCAGGAAGCTGTGGTTCATGATCCCCTCACCTCGGGTGATGCGGATAAACTCCCCTCGGAACCCGATCAGCCCCCGCGCTGGGATCACAAACTCCAGTTGGCCCCGCCCATCGCTGCCGATCATCATGTTCTGCATCTCGCCCTTACGAGGACCCAGCTTCTCGATACAGGCCCCAACCGCTGGCTCCGGCACATCCAACACCAACACCTCATAGGGCTCATGGGGCTGCCCCTGGATCTCTCGGTAGATCACCTTGGGCTGACCCACCTGGAACTCATAGCCCTCCCGCCGCATCGTCTCCAGCAGGATGCCTAGGTGTAGCTCCCCACGCCCCGACACCAGGAACCGATCGGGGGAATCCGTATCCTCCACCCGCAGCGCCACATTGGTCTCCAACTCCTTGATCAACCGATCCCGCACCTGACGAGAGGTGACGAAATTGCCCTCCTGTCCCGCAAAGGGAGAGTCGTTCACCAGGATCGTCATCTGTAACGTGGGCTCGTCTACTTTGATCAGGGGCAGAGCCTGCGGATCATCGGCGCTGGCCAGGGTATGACCGATGTTGGCATCCGCGAAGCCTGCCACCGCCACGATGTTGCCCGCTGTTGCTTCCTCTAGCTCCACCCGCTTCAAGCCCTCGAAGCCGAACAGCTTGGTCACCCGCGAGCGCTGGATCGCTCCTTCCTCCTTAATTAGGGCGAGGTTCTCCCCCATGCGGATCTTGCCATTGTGGATCTTGCCCACCACGATCCGACCGATATACTCCGAGAACTCCAGCGTCGTCACCTGCAGCTGTAGGGGCTTACTGAGATCACCTACCGGCGGCGGCACATGTTTGAGGATGGCGGAGAACAAGGGCTGCATGGTCAGGGAACCGCTGTAAGTCTCCTGCAGGAAGCTCTCTAGATCCTTCTCCTCTAGAGTGAACCCTTGCAGGCCTGAGGCGAACAGATAGGGGAAATCACATTGATCGTCATCTGCTCCCAACTCCAGGAACAGATCCAGCACCTTATCCACGGCCTTGTAGGGCTCCGAGCGGGGCCGGTCGATCTTGTTGACCACGACAATGGGTCGTAATCCCTTCTCCAGGGCCTTGCGCAACACAAACCGGGTTTGGGGCATCGGTCCCTCATTGGCGTCCACGATCAGGAGACAGCCCTCCACCATGCCCAGGACTCGTTCCACCTCACCGCCAAAGTCCGCGTGACCGGGGGTATCAACAATATTGATCAAGACGTCGTCATACCGAACAGCCGTGTTCTTGGAGAGGATCGTGATGCCTCGCTCCCGCTCCAGGGTATTGGAGTCCATGATGCAGGTGGGCACCTCCTCCCCCTCACGGAATGTGCCGGACTGTTTCAGGAGGGCATCCACCAGGGTGGTCTTCCCATGGTCGACGTGAGCGATGATGGCGACATTACGGATCGGCGGAGTCATAGCCAGCTCAGGGTAGAGGATGCAGGAATGATGGATCTCGTCAGCTTCAGTTCAACCCAAGCCCCCACGATCCATCTCTCTCAATCACAAATCGTTACAAGCTTAACTCAGCATGAGCCTGAGATCCGTTCCAGATCCCAATTAAGCCCCTTGTGGATCCGATCCCCACAGAAAAAACCCGGCAGATCCGGGCTTCAGAACAGGATGGATTGACCCAGAGATCTAGATCCCTCGCTCCTACATATCCGCTCCCCGCAGATACAGGGCGAAGATCACCAGCGGACCCGCCAACACGATCAGGCCAAGTAGACCCAATTGCACAAAAACTTCGAACTCTCCAAACATAGCTGAGATCCCCGTCACGACGCATCGCTCATCATCTTAATAGACCGTTACGTCCCATCCCTTAAGCCCGACACAAAAATTGACATGCCACGGTCTCTGAGACGAGAGGCTAGTCTAGACCAGACAGGATGTGATCTGAAGTGGTCTGGATCTGTGGAGAACCGATGGCTAGAGCCTCAAGATTTTGATCTGCCCTCTGTGCGGGGGGCGGCGGAGCTAGGTGTGAGACTCCAACAGGGGGAGCGATCGTTCACAAAAGGACAACTGCGGGGCGCTCATCTGCGGGGCTTTCGG